>NZ_CP126257.1:2400000-2703148 GCF_003234175.2 Curtobacterium sp. MCSS17_007 | reverse complement strand
GGATCGGGGAGAGCACGGTGCGGACGAGCACCTGGCCGGGGCCGGGCTGCGGGACGGGGCGCTCGGCCACGGTCAGGACGTCGGCCGGCTCACCGAAGGTCTCGTGCACGACGGCGCGCATGGTGGTGGGGGTGGTGTCGGTCATGGGTCAGTCCTCCGAGACGACGATGGTGACGTCGATGTTGCCGCGGGTCGCGTTCGAGTACGGGCAGACCTGGTGCGCGGCGTCCGCGAGGGCCTGGGCCTGCTCGTGCTCCATGCCGGGGATGACGACCTCGAGCATGACGGCGAGCTGGTAGCCGCCCTGGCCGTTCGGGCCGATGGAGACTCGGCCGCCGACGGTGGAGTCGGTGATCTTCACCTTCTGCGCGCGGGCGACGCCCTGCAGCGCGGAGTGGAAGCACGCGGCGTAGCCGGCGGCGAAGAGCTGCTCGGGGTTCGCACCGTTGCCCGAGCCGCCCATCTCCTTGGGGATGGCGAGGTCGTGCTCGACGCGACCGTCGCTGGTGGCGACGTGGCCGTTGCGGCCCTCGCCCGTGGCGAGGGCCTCGGCGGTGTAGAGGACGTCCATGTGGGTCCTTCCTTCCTTCGTGGGGTCAGTCGTCCGACGCCGCGGGGGCGTCGGGGGTCGTGGCGCCGGCATGGCGTCGCGGTGTGGCGGGTGCCGGGGTGTCGGCAGCGGGCGCGTCTGCGGCGGCGTGCATGGTCGCGGTCAGTCGCTGGAGCGTCGCGATGAGCTCGAGGGCGGCCTGCTCGTCGGACAGGCCCATCCCGGACGCGATCTGCGCGGGGACGTGGGCGAGCTCCGGCCGGATCGACCGGCCGCGGTCGCCGAGCGTGACGGTCACGACGCGCTCGTCGGTGCTGCGGCGCTCGCGGCGGACCAGATCGGCCTGCTCCATGCGCCGGAGGAGCGGCGACAGGGTGCCAGAGTCGAGCTGCAGGTGGTCGCCGAGCGTCGAGACGGTCTGGTCGCCCTCGATCCACAGGGTGACGAGGACGAGGTACTGGGGGTACGTCAGTCCCCAGGGCTCGAGCAGTGCGCGGTACGCCTGGGTCGTGGCCCGGGATGCCGCGTAGAGCGAGAAGCACACCATCTCGTCGGTCACCGGCATGCCATGAGTGTGGCACGCAACCCGGTTGTGCACAACTGAGTTGGCCGGATGCTCAGCCAGCGCTCGGGATCGACCTCGGCCCCGGTACCCGCGCGATCAGGCGCGGGCGGCTTCGCGCGGAGCGTGACCGGCTTCCGCGAGGGCGGTACGGGCGTCCTCGAACGACGAGTACGGCACGTGCACGCCGGCGACGTCCCGGTACGGGGTCAGGCCCGGGCCGGCCCAGTACACGACGCCGTCGTCGCCGACCGCCGCGAGTGCGCGTCGGATCGCGCGCGCGGGTTCGGGCTCCTCGAGCACCAGCGCCCCGGACCCGACCGCCCGGGCTCCCGCCAGGATCGCCGCCCGGATCGGACCCGGGTCCTCGAACCGCGGGTGGTGGTCCGCCACGACGACGACGTCCGCCCCGGTCGCCGCGACCATGCCCATCGCCCGTCGCTTGCTCGGGTCGCGGTCGCCGTCGGCCCCGAGGACGATCGCGACCCGGCCGGACGTCACGGCGCGGACCGCCGTCAGGCTCTTCGCGAAGGCGTCCGGCGTGTGCGCGAAGTCCACCCAGACGCGGGGGCCCGTCACCCCGGACGCGTCCGCCATCCGCCCGGGCACGACGACGTCCACCCCGCCGGCGGTCGCCGCCGCCAGATCGACGAGCGGGACCCCCGCGGTCGCGAGCATCGCCACCGCCAGCCCGGCGTCCGCCGCCGCGTGCACACCGAGCAGGGGGACCACGAGCGCCATCGACGTGCCGTCCGGTGCGGTGAGGACCGACCGCGTCCCGTCGACCTCCTGACCGACGACGTCGACGTGCCAGTCCGCGCGGGTCGACGGGTCCGTCGTGATCGTGGTCACCGGCACCCCGGCGCCGGCCGCGATCCGCCGCCCGGCCGGTGAGTCGAGCGAGACGACGCCGGCGCGGGACCGCTCGGGGGTGAAGAGCGAGGCCTTGGCGGCCAGGTACTCGTCCAGGTCGGCGTAGTCGTCGAGGTGGTCGTGGGACAGGTTCGTGAACCCGGCGACGTCCACCACCACCCCGTCCACCCGGTGCCGGGACAGGGCCTGGGCACTCACCTCGAGGGCGACGCCGCGGACGCCCTCCTCGGCGGCCCGTGCCAGGAAGGCGTGCAGTTCCGGGGCCTCCGGGGTGGTGAGGACGGACGGCACGGTCACCCCGGCGACGTGGCGCTCGACCGTCGACGTGGATGCGGTGCGCCAGCCGAGGGACCGCATCACGGCGTCGAGCAGGTGCACGGTCGTGGTCTTGCCGTTCGTCCCGGTCACCGCCAGCAGCGTGGCCTCGGGGGCGGCCGTGCCGTAGACGAGCGCTGCCACGTGACCGAGCGCGCCGCGCGGGTCGTCGACGACGAGCACGGGCAGGCCGCTCGCTGCAGCGTCCGCGGCTCCGGCGGTGTCCGTCAGGACGGCGGCCGCGCCGGCCCGGGCCGCCCGGCCGGCGTGCGCGGCGCCGTGGGCCCGCCGACCCGGCAGCGCGGCGAAGAGCACACCGGGTCGGACGTCGTCGGTCGAGACGGAGACGCCCGAGAGCAGGACGGGACCCGGCACCGGTGCTGCCCCGGTGCGCTGGTACCGGACGGCGACGCCGAGTGCGTCGGCGACCTCCCGGAGTGGGACGGTGACCGCGGTCTGCGGTCCGAGGGCATGCGGCATCACTGCTCCTTCCGGTCGACCGTCATGGTGCGCCGAGCGACCGTCACGTCCTGCCAGGCAGCCGGGCGTCCCGCTGTCCGCGGGGCCGGTTAGGCTGACCGGAGCCACGATGACCAGTAACGACACCGACAGCACCGCGACCCCGGGAGCAGGACCGAGCCTCCGCACCGGGTCAGCGTCGTCCCACGGCAAGACCATCCTGATCGGCGAGCACGCCGTGGTGTACGGCGCCCCCGCCCTCGTGCTCCCCGTGCTCGACGTCCGCGTGACCGCGACGGTGACCCCGGTGACGCCCGACGACGGCAGCCGACTCGAGTCGACCGTGCACACCGGGCCCCTCGACACCGCACCCGCGGCGGTGCTGCCGACGGTGACCGCCGTGACCGCGACGCTCCGCCACCTCGGCGCCGAGGAGCAGCACGTGCACGTCCGTGTCGACAGTGCCGTACCGACCGCCCGCGGCATGGGGTCGAGCGCCGCGGTGGCCGCCGCCGTCACCGCCGCCGTGGCCGACGTCTTCGGCCGCACCCTCGACCCTGAGGAGCACCACGAGCTCGTGCAGGAGTGCGAGCGCGTCGCCCACGGCCGACCCTCCGGACTCGACGCCCGGGGGGTCGTCGCCGAGGTACCGGTCTGGTTCGAGGACGGCGTGGTCGAGCCCGTCCCGCTCGGCGCGGTGTTCACCTTCGTCGTCGCGGACACCGGTGTCCCGGGCCACACGCGCGAGGCCGTGGCGGCGGTCCGCGAACGGCACGACGCCGACCCGGCGGCGGTCGACGGCGTCGTCGCGGCGATCGGCGACCTGGCGCGACGCGCACGGGGGACACTCGAGGATGGCGACGCCCAGGCCCTGGGTGCCACCATGGACGCCGCGCACGAACTGCTCACCGCCCTCGACGTGTCGAGCGCGGACCTCGACCGGCTCGTCGACGCCGCACGCCGTGCGGACGCCCTCGGCGCGAAGCTCACCGGCGGTGGGCGTGGTGGATGCGTCCTCGCGCTCGTCGCGGACGGAGAGCACGCCGACCGCGTGGCCGCCGCACTCCGCGCCGCCGGTGCGACGGAGACCTGGACCACCACGATCGGAGCCCGCGCTTGATGACCGCCACCGCCGTCGCGCACCCCAACATCGCGCTCGTGAAGTACTGGGGCAAGGCCGACGCCCAGCTCGCCCTGCCCGCGACCGGCAGCGTGTCGATGGGCCTCGACGTGTTCCCGACGACGACCACCGTGACGCTCGACACCGCGGCGGACGCGGACTCCCTCGTGCTCAACGGCGGCGCGGCCCCCGCCGGTGCGCTGCTCCGCGTGCAGCAGTTCCTCGACCTCGTCCGCGACCTGGCCGGATCCAGCGACCGGGCGGCCGTCGTCTCCGAGAACACCGTGCCGACCGGTGCCGGGCTGGCCTCGAGCGCGTCGGGCTTCGCCGCGCTCGCGACCGCGGCGGCGTCGGCGTACGGTCTCGACCTCTCCGAACGCGACCTGTCCCGGCTCGCGCGGCGCGGTTCGGGCTCGGCGACCCGGTCGATCCCCGGCGGTGTGTCGGTCTGGCACGCGGGGGACGACCAGGGTTCGTTCGCCGAGCGCGTCCCCGCGCCGCCGATGGCCATGGTCGTCGTGACGATCTCCGCCGGCGAGAAGGCGATCGGCTCGCGCGAGGCGATGCGCCGCACGATCGCGACCTCGCCGTTCTACCCGGCGTGGGTGACGTCGACGACCGAGACCGTGGGGGAGATGCTCGACGCCTGCGCCGCCGGCGACTTCACGCGCATCGGGGAGCTGACCGAGAGCAACGCGCTCCGCATGCACGCCACGATCGAGGGCGCCTTCCCGCCCATCCGGTACCTGAACGCCCGGAGCGTCGCCGTGTTCGATGCCGTCGCCGAGCTGCGTGCCGCCGGCACCGAGGCGTACGCCACCGCCGACGCCGGCCCGAACGTCGTCGTGCTCACCAAGCCGGAGGACCGCGGCGCCGTCGCGACCGCGCTCGCCGGCCTGGGAGACGTCATCGAGTCGGGCACCGGACCAGGCGCACGCGTCGTCCGCTCCGAAGGAACGGAGGCACCCGGAGTGGGTGCCGTCCGACCGGAGGAGACCGCCGAGTGATCGAGTTCCGCGCCCACGGCAAGCTGTTCGTCGCGGGCGAGTACGCCGTCGTCGAGCCCGGGCAGCCGTCCGTGCTCATCGCCCTCGACCGGGCCATCACCGCCCGGGTCACCGAGGGCCACGGCTCGGGCAGCGTGCACTCCGAGGAGTACGGACACCTCCCGCTCACCTGGACGCGCGACGAGGACGGGCTCGCGCTCGACCGCGAGCACCACCCGTACGACTACGTGATGGCGACGATCGACCTGGTCGAGAGGCTCCGTGCCGAACGCGGCATCGCCCCGCGCTTCCACGACCTGCGCATCGAGAGCCAGCTCGACGACGCCAGCGGCCGGAAGTTCGGGCTCGGCTCCTCGGCCGCGGTCACCGTGGCCACCGTCGGCGCACTCGACCGGTTCTACGGCATCGGCCTCTCCCAGCGTGACCGCTTCCGTGTCGCCTTGCTCGCCACCATCCGCGTCAACCCTCGGGCGTCCGGCGGCGACCTCGCCGCGAGCACGTTCGGCGGCTGGCTCCGCTACAGCGCCCCGGACCGGGAGCGTCTCGCCGGCATGCTCGACGACCGACCCGTGTCCGACGTCCTCGCCGACGCCGACGCGTGGGACGGGTTCGACGTGCAGCGCCTGCCGGCACCGAAGGGCCTCGAACTGCTCGTGGGCTGGACGGGTTCCCCGGCGTCCACGACGAAGCTCGTCGGCGTGGTCCGCAGGCACCGCAACGGCGGCTACCAGACGTTCCTCGACGACAGCCGCGCCTGCGTCGACGACCTGACCACGGGCCTCCAGACCGGTGACGCCACGATCACCCTCGACGCCCTGCGACGGGCGCGGACGCTCATGCAGCGGTTGGGGGAGTCGGTCGGGTCGCAGATCGAGACCGAGCGGCTCGCGACGCTGTGCGACGTCGTCGAGGCGGCCGGCGGGGCGGCGAAGCCGTCCGGTGCCGGCGGCGGCGACTGCGGCATCGCGCTCGTCCCGGCGGACACCGACCTCGCCGGCATCCACCGCGCCTGGGAGGCGCACGACATCAGACACCTCAGCGTCGCGGTGCAAGCGCCCGAAGGGAGCGTCGAATGACCGACCTGCTGACCCCGATCCCCACGAAGTGGGTGGGGCCGATCCGTGTGAGCGGCAACGCCGTCGAGGGCGAGCACGAGGTGCCGCTCGCCACGTACGAGTCGCCGCTGTGGCCGTCCGTCGGTCGCGGTGCCCGCATCTCGCGCATGGTCGAGGGCGGGATCGTCGCGACCGTGGTCGACGAGCGGATGACCCGATCCGTCGTCGTCAAGGCGGACAGCGCCGCCGCCGCGCACATCGCCGCCGGTCGGATCCTGGCACGCCAGGACGAGCTCGAGCAGATCGTCGCCGGGCAGAGCCGGTTCGCGAAGCTCATCGAGGTGCACCCCGAGATCGTCGGCGACCTGCTGTTCCTGCGCTTCGCCTTCACCACGGGTGACGCTTCCGGCCACAACATGGTGACGCAGGCGGCGGACCGGCTGCTGCCCGCGATCCTCGGCTGGGAGCCGGGCCTGCGGTACGTCAGCGTCTCGGGCAACTTCTGCACCGACAAGAAGGCGACGGCGGTGAACGGCATCCGTGGCCGCGGCCGGAACACGATCGCCGAGATCGTGATCCCCGGCGAGATCGTCGAGAAGCGACTGCGCTCGAGCGCCGAGCGGATCGCCGAGCTCAACGTCGCGAAGAACCTGGTCGGGTCGACCATCGCCGGGGCCCTGCGCTCCGCCAACGCGCACTACGCGAACATGCTCCTCGGCTTCTACCTGGCCACCGGGCAGGACGCTGCGAACATCGTCGAGGGCTCCCAGGGCATCACCTACGCCGAGGCCCGCGGCGACGACCTGTACTTCTCGACCGCGCTGCCGCACCTGATCGTCGGCACGGTCGGCAACGGCAAGGGCGGGGACCTGCCCGTCGTCGAGGACGCCCTCGTCCGCCTCGGCTGCCGCGAGGAGCGCGAGCCCGGTGCGAACGCTCGCCGCCTGGCCGCGCTGTGCGCCGCGACCGTCCTCTGCGGCGAGCTGTCGTTGCTCGCCGCGCAGACCAACCCGGGCGAGCTGATGGCGGCGCACGTCGCCATGGAACGGCGCGGGTCGAAGCCCGCAGGAGGTGCAGCATGACCGCCCAGCAGCAGGCCGCCCAGCAGCAGCCCGCCCAGCAGCAGCCCGCACCGCAGCAGACCCTGCGCGTCGGCATCCACGACATCGCCATCGCCACCGGGCACCACGTGCTCGAGCTCGACGACCTGGCCGAGCGCCTCGGCGTCGACCCGGCGAAGTACCACGTCGGCATCGGGCAGGACGCCTTCAGCGTGCCCGCCCCCGACGAGGACATCGTCACGATGGGTGCCGCGGCCGCGAAGGAGGTCATCGACCGCCACGGCGTCGAGGGCATCCGCACCGTGTTGTTCGCCACCGAGTCGGGCGTCGACCAGTCCAAGGCCGCCGGTGTCTTCGTGCACGGGCTGCTCGGCCTGCCGAAGAACGTCCGCGTCGTCGAGCTGAAGCAGGCCTGCTACGGCGGGACCGCCGCCGTGCAGCTCGCCCTCGGGATCATCGCTCGCGCCCCGCAGGAGCGTGTCCTCGTCATCGCGGCGGACGTCGCGCGCTACGACGTCGACACCGCGGCCGAGCCCACGCAGGGCGCCGGAGCCGCTGCGATCCTGGTGTCCGCGGACCCGGACCTCATCGACATCGAGCCGGCCGCGGGTGTGTTCACCGCAGACGTCGACGACTTCTGGCGGCCGAACGACCGCTCCACGGCACTCGTCGACGGCCGGCTGTCCGTCAGCGCCTACGTCGACGCGTTCGTCGGCGCCTGGGACGACCTGGCGTCGCAGGGCGGTCCGGCGTACGAGGACATCGTGCGCTTCGTGCACCACCAGCCGTTCACGAAGATGGCGCTCAAGGCGCACCGGAAGCTCACGCAGCACGTCGGTGTGCCGTTCGACGAGTCCGAGCTCGCGATCGGCTTCACCTACAACAAGCAGACCGGCAACACGTACACGGCCTCGCTCTGGATCGGGCTCGCGGCGCTGCTCGACCTCGACGACGACCTGGGTGGCGAGCGCATCGCGATGTTCAGCTACGGCTCGGGCAGCGTCGGCGAGCTCATGACCGGCATCGTCCGGCCCGCCTACCGGGAGCACCGCCGGCAGGGTCGCGTCCGCGCACTGCTCGAGGCGCGTGTGCCGTTGACGGTCGACGCGTACCGCGAGCTGCACGCCGCGGGCGCGGCGACGAGCGTGGACGTCGAGCGGCCCCGTGTCACGACGGCGCCCTACCGCTTCGTCGGCGTGCGCGGTGGCGCGCGGCACTACGAGGCGACCGCACAGGACTGAGCGGATCGCGGGGGCGTCGCCTCCGGCGCGTCCACACGACGGACGGGAGGCGCGGTGCCGGCTGGCGCCGCGCCTCCCGTCCTTCCGGCACGGGTGGGCAGGTCGTCGGGCGTAGAAGGGCGCATGGGACAGCTCATCTACGACGGCGAGGTGCTCGACCTCCGCGTCGACGATCGCGCGTTGACGCACCTGCAGATCGTCATCGTCAACCTGCTCCGACGCGACCACCGGTTCGTGTTCTCGTGGAAGGACGACGTGCTCCACGGCGACGGTCGGAGTTCGATCTGGTTGCACCCGAACGTCGCACTCCGGTTCTCCTTCTCGGGCAGTCGGGTGCCGTCGATCAACCGGAGCTGGCTCGAGGAGCTGTACGCCGCGGCGACGTCGGGGGCCGGTCTCGTACTCGTGCCGGAACCGCCGGACACGAGCACGGCGGCCGACTCGGCGTGGTCCCAGGCGGTGGCGCCGGGCGCCGCGGAGTCGTCGACGGCGGGCGACACGAAGTAGCACGGCGCCGGGGTCTCGTCAACGGGTACCGGCCGATCCGGGCGGTTCCGTAGGGTACCCGTGCCGCTGGACGCACAGCCCCCAACGGTCGGCGTCAGGGAGCCGGCCGGGTGCGACCGCGGACGGAGGGAACCGCTTGTCCGCGACGGAGGACACGCACGACGACCTGTTCGGGACGGTCGTCGATGCGGAGTGCCGGCACCCGGTCTGGATCCGAGGGCTCCTCGTCGAGCCGGACGGGTCGGCTCGGTACTCGGACTTCTTCGTCGTGCGGGACGCGGAGTCGGTCGCCGTCACCGGGTGACCGGTCCCTCGTGCGCCCCGGTCGTCAGTCCCCCGGCGGCCGGGGCGCATCTCGGTGTCGGTGCGTCGCGCGGGTGCACGTCCCGTCCCATAGCGGCCGACCTGGGATGACGTTCCGCGCGTAGGAGGCCAGAAGGAACGGCCTCCGACGCGCGGTACGGCCTCCCACCCGCGGTACGACCTCCGACGCGCGGTACGGCCTCCCACCCGCGGTACGGCCTCCGACGCGCGGTACGGCGTCCTCCGCGCGGTCCGGCCTCCTCCGCGCGGGAGCGCCCGCGCCTCAGTACACGTCGCGCACGTACCGCTTCGCCCGTCGGAGGTCCGCCAGGTACGCCTGCGCGTCGTCCTCGTCCCGCCCGCGGCCGGTGCGGATGACCTGCAGGAGCGCCGCCTCGACGTCCTTCGCCATGCGCGATGCGTCGCCGCACACGTACACGTGCGCCCCCTCCTCGAGCCAGGCGTACAGCTCCGCGGACCGTTCGAGCATCCGGGTCTGCACGTAGACCTTCTCGGCCTGGTCGCGCGAGAACGCCAGGTCGAGGCGGTCGAGCACGCCCTGCTCCTGCATGCCCGTCAGCTCGTCCTCGTACACGAAGTCCGTGTCGCGGTGCTGGTCGCCGAAGAACAGCCAGTTCCGGCCGGTCGCGCCGGAGGCCGCGCGCTCGTGCAGGAACCCACGGAACGGAGCGATGCCCGTCCCCGGCCCGATCATGACCATCGGGGCGTCCTGGTCGGCAGGCACCCCGAACGCCGCGTTCGGCTGCAGGTACACGTCGACCGTGCCGTCGGGCGCCACCCGGTCGGCGAGGAACGTCGACGCCACGCCCGCGTGCATCCGGTGCGGGTCGCCGTACCGGACGGACGCCACGGTCAGGTGGATCCGGGAGGGGTGCGCGAGCGGACTCGACGAGATCGAGTACTGCCGCGCCTGCAGCGGACGGAGGTTCGGCAGCAGCTCGTCGAGGCCCGGTGCGGCGGGGCCGGCGTCGCGCAGCAGGTCGATCACGTCACGACCCCAGAGCCAGCGGTCGAGCTCGTGCTTGTCGCCGTGCGCGACGACCGCGGCCAGCTCGCTCGACGGGGCGCGCTGCACGAGGTCGGCGACGAGGTCCTTCGACGGCGTGCGGATCTCGCGGTCGACCCGGAGCACCTCGGCCACCGGTCGCCCGTCGAACTCCTCGGATCCGTCGGCGCCCACCTGCTCGAGCAGCTCGGCGACGAAGACCTCGTCGTTCCGCGGCACGACGGCCAGTGCGTCACCGGCGGTGTACTCGATGCCGGAGTCGCCGAGGTCGAACTCGTAGTGCCGGATCTCCTTCGCGCTGCGCGGCGACGAGAGCAGTCGGTTCTCGACGAGGCGCGACGCGTACGGCGTGCGCTTGTTCCACTGCGCGCCCGGTCGGGAGGCACGGCCCGCGCCCGTCCCGCCGGCCCCGGCACCACCCGTGGTCGCGCTGGAACCGGTGGTCGCGCCGCCACCGCCGGTCGCGCCGGCCTCTGCCGCCAGCCGGTCGAGGACTGCATCGGTCCACAGGGCGGCAGGGTCCTCGAAGTCGACGTCGCAGTCGACGCGATCGTGGATCCTGGTCGCGCCGAGCTGCTCGAAGCGGGTGTCGAGCAGCTTGCCGGCCTGGCAGAACTCGTCGTAGCTCGTGTCCCCGAGCCCGAGGACCGCGTACTGCAGCCCCTCGAGCCGGGGGACCGTGGCCGCCTGGATGGCGTCCCAGAACAGGCCGGCGTTGTCGGGCATCTCGCCCTCGCCGTACGTCGAGGTGACCACGAGCACGTGCGACATCGCGGCCAGCTGCTCGGTTGTCACGGCGTCGAGCGGGGTGGCACGCCCACCGAGCCCGCGCGCCACCGCGCCGGCGACGAGCTCGTCGGCGAGGAACTCCGCGTTGCCCGTCTGCGTGCCGAAGAGCACGTCGATCGTCGTCGTCGGCGCGGGTGCCGCCGACCGCTTGCCGGCGGCCGCGATGCCCGCGATGAAGCCGGCGAGCCAGGACTCCTGCGCGGCGGAGAACGGGGCGTCGACCGGGATCAGCGAGCCCGTCGGGGGCAGGGTGCTCACGCGGTCACCGCCTCGGTCGGAGCCTGCGGTGCACGCATGGCGATGTCCTCGAGCGCGGCGGTCGCGAGCAGTTCGTCGAAGCGGGCTCGACGGACGCGGCCGTCGTTCTTGGCGTTCTGGTGCATGATCCACCCGGTGGTGCTCGGCGCGTCCATGCTGCGGTTGTTCCGCTGCGTGAGCGCGCGCTTGTGGTCGTCGAGGCGCTTGACGGCGACGAGGGTCGCGAGCTCGTCGTCGGCGAACCGGTCGAGCGTGCCCCGCAGGTACTTCACCACGCGCTGCTGCACCGCGAAGTCCTCGGTGAGCACGAGGTTCCGCACGGCCTCGCTGACCCGGGGGTCCTGCGGGCCGAGGGCGCCGGGGACCCGCTCGAGTGCGACGTCCTGCGCGACGCCGAGCACCGTGTACGACGACAGCAGCGAGAACATGTCCTCGCCCTGGTCGCCGAGTGCGGGCGCACGGCCGTCGAGCACGGTCCGCTGGTCGCGGTAGGCGACCTTGAACGACCGGATGCGGTCCGTGGCCGTCGAGGTCGCGAGCTCGTCGAGCAGCTCGTTCCTGGTCGCCGCGGCGAGGATCTCGTCGGCGTCCTGCGCCAGCAGGAGCGCACGTGGCATCCCGACGTACACGTGCTCGCGGGTGGTCTCCCACTCGGCGAGCAAGCGCTCGGCCAAGGCCGATCCGGTGGCCTCGAGGTGCCACTCGAGCAGCAGCCGGGCGGACGCCTCGTGGAAGGCGCCGCGCTCGGTGTCGGTCACGGGGAACACGAGCAGCGAGTCCGTACTCGCACGCTCGGTCACCGCACCGGACGGGTCGTACTGGTACAGGAAACCGCCGGACATGCCGTTGCCGAGCCCCTTGCCGAAGGCGCCGAGGTTGAGCACCGTGCCGCCGGTCATGTACTCGCAACCGAAGTCGCCGAGGCCCTCAACGACCGCGGTGGCCCCGGAGTTGCGGACGGCGAACCGGTCGCCGGCCTCGCCCTCGACGAACGTCCGCCCGCCGGTCGCACCGAACAGCGCGAAGTTGCCGACCAGGACGTTGCCGCCCCGCTCGCCGCTGCCGCCGCCGGGTGCCCGGACGACGATCCGCCCGCCGCTCTGGCTCTTGCCGACACCGTCGTTCGCGGTGCCGGTGTGCTCGAGCGTGATGCCGTCGTTCGTGAAGACGCCGTACGACTGCCCGGCCGACCCGTGGGTGCTGACCGTCACGGCGCCGTCGACGAGCCGCCGCCGACCACGGTCGTCGGTGGCGATCGCCGGGTGCGACGACAGGTCGACGTCCCGCAGCTCGTGGTTGAGCAGCCGCTCGACGTCGATGCCGAGCTGGCCGCCGACGGACTTGTCCGCGTTGCCGAGCAGCAGGCCGTCGACGTGCAGCGAGTGGTCGTGCCCGTCGACCAGGGCGGCGCGGACGAGCTCGATGAGGCTGTCGTCGGTGCGGTAGTCCTTCTCCAGGTACTCCGGGTCGGTGACGACCTTCTCGGGCACCTGCGCGAGCAGGTTCCGCACGTCGAGTCGACCGACGGACGCCGGGTGGTCGAGGAGCTGGAGCAGGTCGGTGCGCCCGCGGGCCTCGCGCAGCGAGTGGAGCCCGAGGCGCGCGAGGATCTGCCGGACGTCGTGCGCGATGTTGAGCAGGTACTGCGCGAGCGCACGGGGGTCGCCCTCGAACGCCTCGGCGTTCGTGGTGAGGCCGGCCGGGCACTTCACGTTGCAGTTCTTCGCCATGACGCAGCCGAGCATCATGAGGGCCGTCGTGCCGAACTCGAACGAGTCCCCGCCGAGCAGCGCACTCGTGACGACGTCCGAGCCGGTCTGGTGCGCGCCGGAGCAGCGCAGCGTGACCTTCTGGCGCAGGCCGTTCGCGACGAGGGCCTGGTGCACCTCGGCCACGCCGATCTCCGCCGAGCGGCCCGCGTACTTGAGGCTCGTGACCGCCGCGGCGCCCGTGCCGCCGGTGTTGCCCGCGACGTTGATGACGTCCGCGCCGGCCTTCGCGACGCCCACCGCGATCGTGCCGATGCCCTCGGAGGACACCAGCTTCACGACCACCCGGACGCGGGCGGCCTTGCAGTCGTGGATGAGCTGCGCGAGGTCTTCGATGGAGTACGTGTCGTGGTGGGGCGGCGGCGAGATGAGCTCGACGCCGGGCGTCCCACCGCGGGCCGCGGCGATGTCCACCGTGACCTTCGGGGCGGGGAGCTGCCCGCCCTCGCCGGGCTTGGCGCCCTGCCCGATCTTGATCTCGAGCTCTTCGAGCATGGGGTCGGCGAGGTAGCCCGCCCAGATGCCGAACCGGCCCGAGGCGAACTGCTTGATGCGCGAACCGCGGATGGTGCCGTAGCGGGAGTGGTGCTCGCCGCCCTCGCCCGAGTTCGACATGCCGCCCACCATGTTCGTGCCGTGTGCGACGGCCTCGTGCGCCGTGGCGACGAGGGCGCCGTGGCTCATGGCCCCGGACGCCAGCGTGCGCGTGATCTCGTGCGCGGGCTGGACGGTCGCGACGTCGACGCTGTCCGGAGCGCTCACGAGCAGTGCGAGCAGGTCCGCGGCGCGGCCGGTGGCGCGGAGCGTCACCCGGTCGTCGGCGACGGCGTCGACGTCGACCTGCCCGGGGTGCAGGAGCGCGACGCCGTCCGCGAGGGCGCGGTGGCGCAGTGCACCCGTGGACCCCGCCGAGGTGAGGCGCAGGTCGAACCGGACCGGGCCTCCCGGCTGCTCGTCGTCGCCCGTCGCCGGACGTGAGCCGGACAGCCCGCGCACCGTGATGCTCGCGTTGCCGGTGGTCGAGAAGCGGCCGAGCTCGCGGGCGAAGTCCTCAGCCGTGTCGATGCCGGTGACGTCGGCGGGCAGGGCGAGCACGTCGCGCAGGGCGGCGGGACGGCGGGAGCGCTCGTCGTGCGTGGTCTGCAGGAACGTGACGTAGCCCGGGGTGATCCGGTGGGCGTCGATCTCGGCGTCGCTGAGCCGGTCGTAGCCGGTGTTCCGGTACGCGGTGTCGGAGATGCCGAAGGCGTCGTCGAGCTGCCCGAGCGTGAGCAGGCGCAGGGCGTCCGAGTCGCCGGAACGCTCGAAGGCCGGGCGCTCCTCGGTCATGCCGCCGAAGCCGCGGACGCTGGCGACGCCGAACGAGTGCCCCGCGCCGTCGGACCGTTCCTTGAACAGGCCCAGCAGGGGGATCTGTCCCTCGGTCGCCACGGACCGGGCGCGCTCGTGCCACTCCGTCGCGGCCTGGGCGATGCGGGCGAAGCCCACGCCGCCGACCGGGGCGTCCATGTGCGGGAAGACCCGGGCGAACAGGTCGTCCCCGGTGTCGAGGTAGTTCGGCTCGAAGAACTCGCCGCCGATGTAGCTCTCCGCGGTGCACAGACCCACGCGGCCCATCGTCTTCGCCAGAGCCTTCTCGGCGGCCTTGCGGAAGCGCTCGAGCGCGGCGTCGGTCTCGGTGAGCTCGCCCGCGGGAGCGGGGGCGGCGGGGTACTTCTCCTCCGCACGGAGCCGGGCGGACAAGCTGTACACAGCCGAGGCGCCGAAGCCCAGGGCAGTGGCCACGTGGTGTGACGATGGCAGCTGACCGGACTCGGCGACCACGGACACCCGCAGGCGCAGACCGGTCTCGATGAGTCGCTGGTTGACGGCGGCGACGGCGAGGATCACGGGGAGGGGCGCGTGCGTCGACGACACCGAGCGGTCGGTCAGGACCGCGATCCCGCCCTGACGCTCGGCGAAGGCCACGACGGCCTCGGCGAGTCGCTCGGTCGCGGTGCGCACCGCCTCGGCGTTCGCCTGCTCGTCGCCGACGACCGGCACGTAGAGCATGTCGAAGCGCTCGAGCGGCACGATCGTCTGGTCACGCAGGCGGACCATGTCCAGGTGCCCGAGCACGGGGGAGTCCACGACGATCTGGCGGCTCGTGCTGCCGGTGCCGTCCGGCTTGGCCCCGAGGGCGACGCGCATCGACATGCCGTCGGCCTCGCGGATCGAGTCGAGCGGTGGGTTCGTCACCTGGGCGAAGCGTTGCGAGAAGTACTTCGCCATGCCGCCCTCGGTGTCGCTCAACGCGTTGACGGCGTTGCCGTAGCCCATCGCCGAGATCCGCTCGGACCCGTTGGCGAGCATCGGATCGAGCATGAACCGGAAGCTCTCCTGGTTCAGCGAGTACGCGACGTAGCGGCCCGCGAGCGACAGGTCGCCGTCGTAGCCGAGGGTGCTCGTGCCGCGGTCGTAGTCGGGCGCGGGCAGGTCGTCGAGGTGCACGCGGGCGGCGTCGAGCAGGGTCGCGTAGTCCCGACGAGCAGCGAGCATCCGGAGGACGTCGTCGGTGCGCATCACCGTGCCGGTGCGGTGGTCGACGACGAGCATGCCGCCGGCCTCGATGCGGCCGCGGTGCACGACCTCGTCGGCGGGGAACGTGACCTGACCGGCCTCGGACGCCACCATCAGGTACTCGGCGGTCTGCACGGTGCGCAGCGGGCGCAGGCCCAGGCGGTCGAGCCGGGCACCCACGACGTCGCCGTCGCTGAAGATCACCGCGGCGGGCCCGTCGTTCTTCTCCTCGTACAGCGAGAAGTACTCGAGCATGTCCCGGACGTCCGGGGTGAGCGTGCGGTCGTTCTCCCACGCCGGGGGCATGAGCGAGACCACGGCCTCGACGATCTCGAGCCCGTCGTCGAACACGCGGCTCTGCAGCGTCTGGTCGAGCCGGCTCGAGTCCGACTGCCCCGGGGGCCGCACGATGCTGCGGGTCCGGGCGGCCGCGAGCGCCTCGTCCGACAGCCGGTTCTTCCGGTCCGTGTTGAGCTCGCCGTTGTGCGCCATCAGGCGGAACGGCTGCGCCATCGTCGGGTGCGGCTCGGTGTTCGTCGAGAAGCGGGTGTGGAAGTAGAGCGTGCGGACGGAGTGCCGCGGGTCCCGCAGGTCGGTGAAGTAGCCGATCACCTCGCCCGAGTTCAGGCGGCCCTTGAGGATCTGCGTCCGTGCACTGAGCGACAGCGGGTACAGGGCGGCGTGCTCGGCGTGCTGCTCGGCGGCCTGCGCGTACGAGACGGCCTCGACGGCGAGCAGGGCACGGTTCGCGGCCGCGTCGACGTCCGTGCGGGACCAGTCCGAGGGCGCCCGGAAGACCCACTGCACGATCGGCAGCTGGTACTGCTCGGCCTCGGGGCGGGCGACGGAGTGGTCCACCGGCACGTCGCGCACGAGCAGGAGCTCGAAGCCCTCGTGCGCGATCGCCGCGGTCACGGTCTGTTCCGCGGCGGCGCGGTCGTCGGCGTCGGTCGGCACGAAGCAGTTCGCGACGCCGAAGTGGCCGGCGACCAGCGGCTCGCCGGTGATCGCGCTGAAGAACTCCACGGACAGGTCGATGCTCACGCCCGCGCCGTCGCCGACGCCCTCTGCCGACTTGCCGCCGCGGTGGGGGATCGCGCAGAGCGCTTCGTCACCGCGGACGATGACGTCGTGGCTCGGGGTGCCGTCGAGTCGGGTGATGAAGCCGACGCCGCAGTCGCTCGACTCGTGGGCAGGGTCGTACAGACCGAAGGGAGAGGTGTTCACGTGCGGGTCCAGTGGGGGCTCAGCCGGCAGCGGACGGCCAGGGCTGCATCGGTGGAGCGCTCGCCGCGGGCGGACCGGTGGTGGCGGTCGTGGCCCTGTGTGGGGGTGGTGCGGTGAGCCGATGCTACGGGTTGGTATACCGCCGGTGCAACAGACCGGCCGGACGGGAGGCGCGTGGCGGCCGGACCCCGCGCCTCCCGTCCGGTGCAGGGCCGGTTCCGGTGCCGATCGCGGCTCCGCTCCTGGTTCCGCGCGACGCAACGTCAGCGGCTGCTCGCAGCGGTCCTCCGATGCGAGCAGCCGCCCACGGTGCGTTTCGTGGAACGGGCAGGTCCGGACGGTCAGCCCGCCCGTTCCTCGAGCACCGGACGCTCGTCGGCGGTCGCGGGCGCGGCCGCGAGGGACGTCACCGGCCGGACGAGCACGGGACGCCGCCGGGTGCGGAACACCCACGCCTTGAAGAGGACGAAGCGCACCAGGGTCGCGACCAGGTTCGCGCCGGTGAGCACCAGGACCTCGGCGCCGTGCGACGCCCCGGGCGCGGTGGTGTGCAGCAGGACGAGCGACCCGGCGGTGATCGCCCAGGCCATGCCGAACACGACGAGTCCCTGCACGTGGTGGACGCCGGCCCCGGCACGTCCGCGGACCCCGAAGGTGAAGCGGCGGTTGAGTGCGGTGTTGCCGATCGCGGTGATCAGGAGCGCGAGGAAGTCCGCCGTCTGCGCACCGATCGCGGGCCGGAACAGCGCGTAGAGCAGTGCGAAGGCGACCGTGGACAGCACGCCGATGGCCCCGAACCGCAGGAGCTGTCCCACGATCCCCACGTGCGGTGTCGCGAAGGGCTGCCGGCCGATGGCGTCGTACACGGGGGCGATCGGGATGCGTCCGGTCGCCAGACCGCGGGAGACGCGCCACATGCCCTTGAGGTCCTCGGCCGCGGTCGACGCGATGTGCACGGAGGAGTCCACGTCGTCGACCCAGTCGACCGGGACCTCGTGGACGCGCAGCCCCGCGTGCTCGGCCAGCACCAGGAGCTCCGTGTCGAAGAACCAGGCGTCGTCCTCGCACAGGGGCAGCAGGTGGTCCGCAGCCTGCCGGGTGATCGCCTTGAACCCGCACTGGGCGTCGGAGAACGAGACGCCCATCGTGCTGCGGAGCAGCAGGTTGTACGAGCGGGAGATGAACTCGCGCTTGCCGCCGCGCACGACCCGGGAGGACCCCGCGAGCCGCGTGCCGATCGCCACGTCGGAGTGGCCGGAGAGCAGCGGGGCCACGAGCGGTTCGAGCGCCGCCAGGTCGGTCGACAGGTCCTCGTCCACGTAGACGAGCACGGCGGCCGGTGACGCTGCCCAGACCGCCTTGAGCGCACGCCCTCGGCCCTTGAGCGGCAGGTGGACGGCGTGCACCTCGGGCAGCATCGCAGCGAGGTCGTCCGCGATGCGCGCGGTGTCGTCGGTCGAGGCGTTGTCGGCGATCGTGATGCGCCAGCTGTGCTGCAAGGACGTCCGGCAGAAGTGGTGCAGACGCCGGACGTGGGCGGCGAGTGTGCCCTGCTCGTTGTGGCAGGGCACGACGATGTCGATGTCGAGCGCGGTGCTGCTGTCGGGGGAGTTGGCTGCTTCCGTCATGCCGCCCAGGCTCGGCAGCGCGCCGATGTGGACCGCAGCAGCACCCTGTGGCGCCCCTAAGAAGCGGTCGGACGACTCAGCCGGTGACGCCGAGCACGATCTGCACGATCGCGACGATGGCGAGCGCGGCGATCGGCACCCCGGCGATCCACAACCCCGCCCGCGTCTGCGTCCGCCGGATCGTCGGCACCGCGTGCGAGGTCTGCGCGAACCGCGTCGCCGCGACGAGCTCGGGGGCGGCGGCAGGCGGCTCGGGTTCGGGCTGGGGTCGGTCGTCCTCGAACGCCGGGACCTCGACGACCAGGTCCTCGGGTCGGGCGCGCTCCGGCAGACGTGCGAACCGCTGGTCCGTCCTCCGCGGGTCACCGTGTCGCACGTCGCTGTGTCGCTGGTCCATCGCGTTCCCCTTCCGCCGGTGCCCGCAGCGTACTCGTGTACCGGGAGCGTCAGGCGTCGGATCGGATGCCGACCTCCGGCAGGTCCACCGTGAACGCGGTCCGCCCCGGCTCCGACAAGACCCGGACCGTGCCGTCGTGCGCGGCCACGACCGCCCGGACGATCGCCAGTCCGAGGCCGCTCGTCCCGTGCTCCCGCGAGCGCGACGACGAGCCCCGGGTGAAGCGCTCGAACAGCACCGGCAGGACCTCGGCGTCGATCGGGGGTCCGTCGTTCGCCACGACCAGTCGTGCAGAGCCGCCGCCGACCCCGTCGCCCGGCACGTGCTGCAGCGACACGACGACGGTGGTCCCCGCCGGGGAGTGCGTCCGCGCGTTCACGAGCAGGTTCGTGACGGCACGTCGCAGCTGTCCCGGGTCACCGGACACGGTCAACGGGTGGTCGTCGGCGACCTGCAGCACCCACCGGTGGTCGGGTGCGGTGGCTCGTTGGTCCATCGCGGCCTCGACGACCGTGGCGGTCAGGTCCACCGGCTCGCGGACCGGCGCGGGGCCGGCGGCGAGGGCCACCGCGTCGAGCCGCGCGAGCAGCAGGAGCTCCTCGACCAGGTCGCCCATCCGCACCGCCTCACGCCCGATGCGCTCGGCGTTCCGGTGCAGCGCGGTGACGTCCTGCGAGGCGGAGGACAGCTCGGCGTACGCCCGGACGGTCGCGATCGGCGTGCGCAGCTCGTGCGAAGCGTCGGCGACGAACGTGCGCATCCCGCGTTCGGCGTCGCGTCGGACGGTCAACGCCCGGCCGACGTGGCCGAGCAGCCGGTTGAGCGCGGCGCCGACCTGTCCGACCTCGCGGCTGACCACGAGGTCGGACGGCGGCACCCGTGCGGCGATGTCGGCGTCACCGCGTTCGAGGTCGAGCGCGGTGACGCTCGACGCGACGGAGGCGACCCGCTCGAGCGGACGTAGCGACCGTCGGACCGCCAGGGTCAGCGCCCAGGCCGCGACGAGGAACGCGAGCAGCGTGGTGCTCCCGATGACGGCGACGAGCCGGACGACCGACGCGCGCAGGTCCCCGAGGGGCAACGCGGTCACGAAGACGTCGCCGTCGCGGGTGACCGCCTGCGCCCGGTACGCCCCGAGCGACCCCAGCGAGACCGTCGAGGGATCCGCGTCCGGTTCGACGTCCGCGAGCACGGACCGCTGCGCTCGGCTGAGACCGTGCTGCTCGCCCGCGCCGTCCGTGTACCCGGCGAGCACGGTGTCCCCGTCGCGCAGGATGGCCACGACGGTGTCGGCGGCCTGCCCGGGTGCTCCGATGAACCGGTTGTCCGGGTCCTGCTGGTCCCCGGTCGACCCCGGCGGCGGCCCGGACGGCGGCTGTCCACCCGGGGTCCGGCCGGCCGCGGTCGCCAGCTCCGCGTCGAGCCGTCCGACCAGGTACTCGCGGTACGCGATCACGGTCACCGCCCCGACGACGACGTTCGTCGCGACGAGCAGCAGTGCCACGGCCGCGACGATCCGCGCCCGCAGCGACGGGGTGCGGACCGGTCGGGAGGCGCGCCCCACCCGGTCAGGGCGGCTCACGTCGTCGGCCGCAGCACGTACCCGGCACCCCGGACCGTCTGCAGCATCGGCTCGCGTCCGGCGTCGAGCTTCCGCCGCAGGTACGACACGTACATGTCGACCAGGTTCGACGACGTGCCGAAGTCCATGCCCCACACGCTCGCCAGGATCTGCTCGCGGGACAGCACCCGGTTCGCGTTCCGGGCGAGGTGGCGGAGGAGTTCGTACTCGGTCGGGGTGAGCTCGATCGACTCGCCGTCGCGCAGCACCGAGCGGTCCTCCTCGTCGAGCCGGAGGTCGCCGACGACGACCGCGGACGACCCCGGTGCCGCGACCACCTGGCGTGCGGTCCGGGCCAGGATGCGGGCGCGGACGAGCAGCTCGTCGATGCCGAAGGGCTTCGTCAGGTAGTCGTCGCCACCGCCGGTGAGCCCGGCGAGCCGGTCCTCGGGGGCGTCCCGCGCGGTGAGGAACAGCACCCGCACCGGGTCGCGGGCGTCCCGGAGGCGCTCGAGCACCTCGAAGCCGTCGATGTCCGGCAGCATGACGTCGAGCACGACCACGTCCGGCAGGAAGTCCCGCGCCGCGAAGAGCACGTCCCGCCCCCGGTGCACCGCCCGCACGGCCCAGCCGTCGCCCTCGAACGCGAGGGCGACGGCATCGGCCAGGGCGTGCTCGTCGTCGACGACGAGGACACGGACGGGGCTGCCGTCGGTGCGCCGGAGTGGTCGGTCCGCCATGCTCCGGAGCCTAGCCATCGTCGCGTCCTCGTCGTCGGTCACGTCGAGGCCGTCACTTCGTCGCGCTCAGGTCGTAGACGGTCTGGCCGCCGACGGTCGTGGCCTCGTAGTTCGCGGCCACCCACTCCTGGATGGCGCTCGCGGTGGAGGACCCACCGCCCATCCCACCGCCGTCGGAGCCCGACGACACGTAGTACCCGACGTCGCCGGCCGCGACCCAGGCCTGGAACTCGGCCAGGGTCGGGGCGGGGTCGCTCGACCAACCGCCGATGGCCATCACGGCGGTGTCGGTGTCGAGCTCGAGCTGCGCGGCCGACTGCGAGCCGTTGACCGCGGCCGACCACTTCGCGTCCGACGCGGCGAGCAGCTTCGTCAGTGCGGACGACGTCGACACGCCGCCAGCGCCCATCCCCCCGCCGGTCGGGGCGCCGTCCTCGGAGGTCGCGTCGCCGGAGCCGGAGCCGGAACCGGAGCCGTCCGGCATCGTCGGCATCTCGCCCGTCACCCCCTCCGGAGCCGAGCCCGTCGGCGGCTGGCCGCCGCTGCCCGGGCCCTGCTGGGTCCCGTCGACCCCGTCCTGGGAACCGTCGGCCGACCCGCCGGGGCCTCCCGTGCCTCCCGGCCGTCCACCGCCGGGGAAGCCGGCACCGCCCGTCATGCCGGAGCTGCTGCCCGCCGGACCGACGCTCGGGATGGACCCGGAGTGCGCGACGGTCGTCGTGGCGAGCGCGTAGGCCGTGGTGCCGGTCAGCCCGAACAGGGCGCCGGCGAGGACGCCGACGGTGACGGCCTTCCGGAGGGTGGGGACGCTGCCGACGACGATCGCCGCGGCGGCCAGGAGCCCACCGGCGAGCACCACCCAGCGCAGCCACGGCAGCCACGTCGGGTTCTCGTTCAGCAGGCACCAGCTCCAGTACGCGGTTCCACCGACCATGGCCGCGAGGCCGAGGCGACCGGTGACCCGCTCCCGAGCGTGCCAGAGCAGCGCGCCGCCCGTGCCGACCAGGCCGGCGATCGCCGGGGCGAGGGCGACCGTGTAGTAGGGGTGGATCGTGCCGGACATGAACGAGAAGACGAGTCCGGTGACGATCAGCCAGCCGCCCCAGAGCACCAGGCCGGCGCGGGCGGGGTCCGCCAGGTGCCGACGGCCGACGACCACCAGACCGAGCACGAGTGCGATGAGCGCGGCGGGCAGGAGCCAGGAGATCTCGAGGCCCATCTCGGACGAGAACAGCCGGTCCAGGCCCGTGGCACCACCGAAGGAGCCGCCCGCAGTGCCACCGCCCATGCCGCCGCCGCCACCGTTGCCGGAGCCGCCGAAGATCCGGCCGAGACCGTTGTAGCCGAACACCAGGTCGAGGACCGTGTCGTCCGTCGACCCGCCGATGTAGGGGCGCGAGTCCGCGGGCCAGAGCCACACGGCGACGACCCACCACCCGGCGGAGACGACCAGTGCCACCGCGGCGATGCCGAGACCGATCGCGCGCCGGCCCCAGGTCGTGCGCGCCGCGAACAGGTACACGAGGCCGAACGCCGGCAGGACGAGCAGGCCCTGGAGCATCTTCGTCAGGAACGCGAAGCCGAGGGCGACACCGGCGAGGGCGATCCACCGCCAGCTGCCCCTCGGGAGCGCTCGGACGGTGCAGTACGCGCCCGCCGTCATGAGCAGGACGAGGAGCGCGTCCGGGTTGTCGAAGCGGAACATCAGCGCGGCTGCCGGGGTCGCCGCGACGACGAAGCCCGCGAGCAGTGCCCCGACGTTCGGGGTCGTCGTACCGAGCCGTCCGAGCGTGCGTCGGACCGTGCCCCACACGAGCGCGACCGAGGCCACGGCCATGAGCGCCTGGGGGAGCAGCAGGCTGAAGGACGAGAAACCGAGCAGTCGAGCCGAGAGGACCATCACCCACAACGAGGCCGGGGGCTTGTCGACGGTGATGAAGTTCGACGAGTCCAGCGAGCCGAAGAAGAACGCCTCCCAGGACTTCGTGCCGGCCTGCACTGCGGCGGCGTAGAAGCTGTTCGCGTACCCGGAGGTGGTGAGGTCCCACAGGTACACGACGGCGGTGACGACGAGGAGCGCCCAGAAGGCCGGGCGGAGCCAGCGGGCGTCCTCGCGCTCGCCGAGGAACAGACGGACGGGGGCCGGGCGGCGCATCGGCGCCCCCGGGTGCGCTCGGTCGTGACGGTCGGTCACGGGGATCGGGTACGTGGTCATGGCAGCGAGCATCGCCGTGCCGAGTCAGCCGTCCCGATGTGCTGCCTTGGGGCTTCCTAAGACCCCGCGACCTGGTGTCCCCGCCGCGGGTCAGGCGTAGCGACGGGCGGCGCGCAGGGCGTGGTCGGTGTACGAGCCGCCGAACAGGTACACGTGCAGCAGCAGCGGCGCGAGCTGGTGGAGTTCGACGCGCTCCTGCCATCCGTCGGCGAGCCGGGACTCGGCGTCGTACGCGTCGAGCACGGTCTCGAGCCGCGGGAGTCCGAAGAGTGCGAGGAGCGCCAGGTCCGTCTCCGCGTGCCCACCGTGCGGTGTTGCATCGATGAGCACCGCACCGGTCGGTTCCGAGGGGTCCGTCGGCCAGAGGACGTTCCCCGCCCACAGGTCACCGTGGATGCGCGCGGGGGCGTCCCCGACGAGGCGCGGCTGCGGCGAACCGAGCGTGCCGTCCTCGAGGCGGTCGGCCACGCGGTCGAACACGGCGGCCTCGGCGGCGTCGAACCCGCCCCGATCGACGATGCGGCGGACGAAGTCCCGGATGCGGTACTCCGCGAAGAAGGTACCCCAGCCGGCGGGAGCGTCGGCGGCGCTCGTGAAGGGCGTCCGCGAGCGGCCCATCCGCAGGCCGCCACTCGTGGGGAAGCCGGGGGACGGTGCACCCCAGTGCGACGCACCGGCAGCGTGGGTGTGCGCCAGGGAGCGGCCGAAGCGCTCCGCCTGCGGCCGGGACGGGCTGCCGTCGGTGATCCGCTCGAGGTGGAGGACGGTCGGCTGGGGGTGGTCGAGCACGCGGGCGATCCGGGTGCCGCCGGCGTCCTCGGCCTCGGCGAGCCAGGCGAGTCCGGCGGCCTCGGCCGTGGCCTCGTCGGGGTCGCGGAAGGTCTTCACGTGGATGTCGGGCACGTGCTCCATCCTGCCGACGGACCGGCGCGGGCGTTCAGGCTCCGCGACGGGCCGCGTGCACGACCAGGGCGAGCTGCACCCGGTTGTCCACGCCGAACTTCTCGTACACGTGGCCGACGTGGGTCTTGACGGTGGCGAGGCTGACGAACAGGGCGGTGGCGATCTGGGCGTTCGACGCCCCTGCGGCCACCGCGAGTGCGACCTCGGTCTCCCGTTCGGTCAGGGTCGCCAGGAGCGCACGCTCGGTGGCACCGTCGGCGACAGCGGTGGCGACGGGGGCCGTCCCGTGCTCCGCCCCGGTCGAAGCGCCCGCCGCGAAGGCGATGACGCGGTCGAGCACGGAGGGCGAGAGGATCGACCGTCCGGCGGCAACCGTGCGGATCGCCTCGACGAGCCGGTGCGGCGGGGTGTCCTTGAGCAGGAAGCCCCGGGCGCCGCGTTGCAGGGCCCCGAGCACCAGGTCGTCGTCCTGGAACGTGGTCAGCACGAGCACGGCGAGCTCCGGCTGCTTCCGGAGTTCCCGGTCGGTCGCCACCAGGCCGTCGCACCGGGGCATCCGGATGTCCATGAGCACGACGTCGGGCGTCGCCGATGCGATCACGCCCTCGGCCTCGAGTCCGTCGCCCGCCTCACCGACGACCTCGATGCCGTCGTCGCCGCTCAGGAGCAGTCGGAGTCCGGCGCGGACGAGGTGGTCGTCGTCGACGAGGACGACCCGGATCGGTGCGGTCACGCCGTCCACGGGAGCACCACCTCGACCACGTGGGAGCCGTCGGCGTCACGCCCGGCCGAGAAGGTCCCGCCGACCAGACGTGCGCGTTCGGCGAGGCCGCGGAGGCCGTGGCCGCCCGGCCGTGGGGCGTCCGGCCCGGGTGGTCCGGCCGTCGGGTTGCTGACCCGTACCCGGAGGGCAGGGCCGCCGAGGACGTCCACCGCGACGGTCACCGGCTGCCCGGGCGCGTGCCGGCGGGCGTTCGTCAGGGCCTCCTGCACCACCCGGTAGGCGTGGCGGCCCACGGCGTCCGGTGCTCCGGCGCTCGCGTCGTCGACCGTCGCCGTCACGAGGGCACCCGACGCGCGCGCCTCCTGCAGCAGCGCGGGCAGGTCGCGGAGGGTCGGCTGCGGGGGAGCGGTCCCGCCCACGGAGGCGGTGTCGCCGGGCTCTCGGAGCACCCCGAGGACGTCGCGGAGCTCGGTGAGTGCCGAGTGCGCCTCGGCACGGACCACCCCGGCGGCCTCGACGGTCTCGTCCGGGGACAGCGAGCGTCCGCGGTACTCGAGCGCCCCGGCGTGCAGCGCGACGAGGGACAGCCGGTGCCCGAGGACGTCGTGCATCTCGCGCGCGAGGTGCGCCCGCTCCTGCTCGCGGGCGCGGTCCTCGCGGAGCTGTTGGTCCCGCTCGAGCAGGGCGGCCCGTTCACGCAGGGACTGCACGAGGGCGCGCCGCTGGCCGATCGCGACGCCGACGACCACCACCAGCGCGAGGAAGATCACCGAGACGGCGACCGTCTGCCACATCGGCACGTCCCCGCCCGGGAACACGAGCGCGTCGCCGATGAGCCCCGTGACGAGCATCGCGACGGCGCCGACCGCGATCTCCACCGGCCGGCGTCGGGTCGCGAGGGAGACGAGGGCGAGCACCCCCGCCCCGGCCGCGATGGTCGACACCGTGCTCGTGGCGATCACCAGCAGGGTGACGAGCAGCGGGGCTCGGTGCCGGAAGCAGTACAGGACGAGCGCGAGCAGCCCCGCCCCGAGGTCGGCGAGGAGGCCCAGGCCGAGCCGTGCGTCCGACCAGCCGTCGGTGTCGAGCTCCGGCCAGACCACCCCGAACGCGATGAGACCGGCGAACGCCGCCACGACCAGCCGCCACCCCTCGGACCAGATGCGGCGTCCGAGCGACGGGCGGGGCTGGAGCATGGTCGCGGTCATGCCACCGAGCCTAGGAACACGACGGCCCGGCGCGGATCGGCCGAAGGTCGGAGAAGTCGGTGTGCGACGTCACACCGCGTCGACGAGGGCATGCGCCAGCGGGTGCCACGGCCGCGAGCTCGGCCCGCTCAGCACCAGCGTGCGCACGTACCGCGGCTCGACGGGCAGCATCACGAGGTCGTCCGGCAGCATCACCCGTCCGAGCGTCGGGACGATCGACACGCCCTCGCCCCGCTGGATCATCCCGAACATGGTGCTCATCTCCCGCACGCGGTGGGCCCACCGGAACGGCTGTCCGGCGAGCTCGTGCATCCGCTGGATCTGGTGCTCGCACCCGCCGCCGCCGGCGACCAGACCGTCCTCGTGCAGGTCGTCGAGCGTCAGCGCCGCGCTCGTGGCGAGCGGGTGGTCGCGGCGGACCACCGCGCCCATCTCGTCCCGGGCGACGACCACACCCCCGTCGGGTACCGGGGTCGGGTCGACGAGCACGGCGGCGTCCACCGTGCCGCCCTCGAGCCACTCGGGCATCTCGTCGTCGTCGCCCTCGTAGACCTGTACGTCGACGTCCGGGAGCGTCACCGCCCAGAGTTCGCGGAGCCGCGGCAGCAGGCCCTGGCAGACCGTCGGGACGGCCGCGAGACGGACGGTGCCGCGGATCGTGGCGGGCCGCACCACGGCCTCCAGGGCGTCGACCGAGGCGAGCACGCTGCGGGCGTGGGCGAGCATGCGGTCACCGAGCGGAGTGGGGACCGCGGGACCGCCGCGGCGCACGACGGGGCCGCCGACCTCGCGCTCGAGGCCGGCGACGGCGTGCGACACCGCGGACTGACCGACACCGAGGGCCGTCGCCGCCGACGTGAAGGAGCCGGCGTCCACGGTGGCGACGAAGGCGCGGAGCTGCGGGATCGAGAGCGTCATGCGTCTCCTTCATGCTGCCATGCAGTGCAGTCGTTCGACACATGGTCCGGACGTGCTCGATGCTAGCGCTCGTGAACGCCCTCCTCTACGTCCTGGTCGCCCTCACCTGGGGCTCGAGCTTCTTCTTCGCGAAGATCGGCCTCGAGGGCCTCGCCCCCCAGCAGGTGGCCACGGTCCGTACCGTGCTCGGTGCCGTGACGCTCGTCGTCGTGCTGCTCGTCACCCGTCGGCGCTGGCCGCGGGAGCCGCGGGTCTGGGGTCACCTGCTGGTCGTCGCGGTGTTCCTCAACGCCGTCCCCTCCTCGCTGATGGCGTGGGCCGAGCAGACCGTGCCGTCCGGCCTGGCGAGCATCTACAACGCGACGACGCCGATCATGACGCTGCTGGCGCTCGCCGTCCTCGTGCCGTCCGAGCGGCTCAGCCGGCGGCAGCTCGCCGGGATCGGTCTCGGCGTCGTCGGGGTCCTGGTGCTCGTCGGGCCGTGGGACCTGGTGGGCGACCCGGCCGTCGTCGCCACCGTCCCCGGGCAGCTCGCCCTGCTCGGCATGACCGCCTCGTACGGCATCGGGCTCGCGTGGCTCCGTCGCTTCGGTGTCGGCAGCGGGCAGGACCCGACCACCGTCGCGACCGTGCAGCTCACCCTGGCGGCGTTGCTCATGCTGCTGGTCGCGCCCGTCATCGCGACCGGCCCGGTGCAGCTGGACTGGAGGATCGTGGCTGCGATGGTCGCGCTCGGTGCCGTGGGCACGGGGCTGGCCTACGGGTGGAACACGCGGTTGGTCGGTGCGTGGGGAGCCGGGCGGGCATCCACCGTGACGTACCTGACGCCGGTCGTCGGTGTGGCGCTCGGGGTGCTCGTGCTCGGGGAACCGCTGCGGTGGAACGAGCCCGTCGGCGGGCTCGTGGTGCTGCTCGGCATCGCATTGGCGTCCGGGCTGCTCCGCGGCCGGCGACGGGAGGCCGTGCGGGCCGCTGCCGCCTGACACCCGCTCGGACTCGGGGCCGGGTCGCCGCCGTGTGACGACAGTGGGGCGGTCGTGGCTGGGCGATACCGGTGGTGCCGCCTGCGTGGGCTGCCCGTTCCTTCCCATCACAGTCCCGATGGAAGGCGGTTCCGGGCGTACCTGGTCGTCCCGGACGACCCGGAATGCCCGGAACCGCCGGGTAGGCCCGGAACGGTCCGGCATGCTCGCGGGGGCACGGAGCGGGCCGGTCCGCTCCCGCGCAGCAGCCGGTCCGTACGCTCGCGGTGTGAGCGACACCCGCACGCCCTCGATCGTCCGCCTGCTGGCGGCGTCCTCCCACCCGGGGCCGACCGTCACGGTGACGGTGCTCGCCGCGGTGCTCGCCGCGGCGGTCGGGCACCCCTGGTGGCTCGTCGTACTCGTGGCGCTCGCCGTGGTCGCCGGGCAGCTGTCGATCGGGCTCGCGAACGACTGGATCGACGCCGACCGCGACCGCGCCGTCGGGCGGAGCGACAAGCCCGTCGCCCGTGGCCTGATCGCCGTCACCACGGTCCGGACCGCGGCCTTCGTGACGGCCGGGGTCGCCGTCCTCCTGTCGATCGCCCTCGGGCCGGTCGCCGCGGTGGCGCACGTGGTGCTGGTCGCAGCGGGATGGGCGTACGACGTCGGGCTGAAGCGGACGGTGTGGTCCGTCGTGCCCTTCGTCGTGGCCTTCGGCCTGCTGCCGGTCGTCGCCGTCGCCGCCGGTGACGGTGCGTGGCCGACGTGGTGGGCGATCGCGACGGGTGCCGTCTTCGGCGTCGCGATCCACTGCACGAACGTGCTGCCGGACCTGCTCGACGACGAGGCGACCGGTGTACGGGGCTTCCCGCACCGACTGGGAATCCGCGGCGCGGGCACGCTCGCGTTCGGCGCGCTCGTCGTCGCAGCCGGACTCGTGCTCGGCGGGCAGCTCGGCGGCCCGTCGGGTGGCGGTGCGCCGACCGGCGGGCCGGTGGTGCTCGGCGTGGTGCTGGCGGTCGTCGGCGCGCTCGTGGTCGTCGTGCTCGCCGCGATCGGCGTCCGGTTGGTGTTCACGGGGCGTCCGACGCGTGCGCTCTTCCGGCTCGTGATCGCCTCGTCGCTGGTGCTCGTCGTCGAGCTCGGTGCGGCCGGCGCGCAGCTCGTCGCCTGAGCTGGTCTCCCGGACGCGGGCTGCCCCGGCTCAGGCCCACCGCATGGCGTACACGCCTGCCAGCCCGTCGGCGGTGGGCAGCGCGAGGACGGTCCGGAGCAGCGCCTCCCGGCCGACCGACCCGAGCGCACCCGTCGGCCGTCCGAGTGCCATGTTCAGCTCGGCCTGCCGGGCCGCTCGTCGTGCCGCGGCCTGCCGACCCGCGGCGTACCGCGGCCAGGGCCCGGGCGCGCCGGACACCACCGCGTCGGCGAGCAGCGGGGCGAGCGCCGCCGCGTCGAGCCACCCGAGGTTCATGCCCTGCCCGCCGATCGGGCTGATCTCGTGCGCGGCGTCCCCGACCAGCACGACCCGACCGATCCCGACACGCGCGGCCTCGCGGCGCCGCACGCGGAACCCGCTCGTCATGGTGCAGGTCGCGGGGTCCGGTCGTGCTCCGGTGCGCTCGGCGACGATCGCGGCGAGGCGCGCGGCAGACCGGGGATCCGGGGTGCCGCCGGCGGCCGCCGGGGCGACGTCGTCCGGCACCAGGGCGACGTAGCGCCGCCGGCCGTGGGGGAGCGGGAACGACTCCACGACACCGAAGGGACCGACGTCGACGAGCGCCGACGACCGGGCGTGCGCGGCCTCGGGATCGGCGAAGTCGCCCATCACGTACCGGTCGCGGTAGTCCCGGCCGGTGCTGCCGACGCCGAGCAGGTCGCGGACGGCGCTCCGTGCACCGTCCGCACCGACGACGAACCCGGCCCGGACCGCGACGGGCTCACCCGTCGGTCCCGTGCCGTGCGCCACCACGCGACCGGGACGGCGGTCGAGCCCGGTCAGCGTGGTCCCGGTCCGCAGCACTCCCGGGGCGAGCCGGTCGCGCAGCAGTGACTCGGTGCGGTGTTGGTCGAGCGTCGCGACGTACGGGTGCGAGCGCGAGGCGCGGTCGAACGACAACGACCCGAGCACCCGGCCGCGGCTCCGCGCGACACCGGTGCGCACGAGGACGGCCTCGGCGAGGACCGCCGTGTCGAGGTCGATCTCGGCGAAGGCGTCGAGCGACGGCGGGTGGATGCCGATCGCGCGGGAGCCGGCGGGAGCCGCGTCGCGGCGTTCCCAGACGGCGACGTCGATCCCTCGTGCCCCGAGGAGCGCGGCCGCGAACAGGCCGACGGGGCCACCGCCGACGACGAGGACGTCGACGCGCTCCGTGGTCACGCAGGCGAGCCTACGGACCCGTCACCGCGCACCGTTCAGGAGCACCGTCGGACGGGAGGCGCGGGGCGGGCCCGCCACGGGCCTCCCGTCCGTCAGGTGGTGACGTGGTCGCGCGCGGCCCGGTCCGCGGCGACCAGGCGGCGCGCCTCGCGGAAGCGCTTCTGCGCCTTCTCGACGGGGACCTCCACGGCGTACGCGGCACCGACCGCCACGATGACGGCGACCGCGATCATGAGCACCTTGCCCCACGGTCCGACGGCGAACGGATCGAGCAGCGCGATGACGAGCGGGTGCCAGAGGTACGCGGCGTACGACACACGACGGCCGAACCACGAGACGGGCGACCAAGCGAGCGCGACCGAGAGCGGCGAACGGACCGACACGAGGCCGCCGATGAGCACCGCGGAGACCACACCGGTCAGGGGCAGGACGACGCTGAAGGTCCAGGCGTGCTGTGCCCAGTCGTCGCCGATCCAGAGCATGATGCCGGCGAGCAGGACGATGCCGGCCCAGGTCGCCACGTGCCCGGCGACCCCGGCGGCCCAGCTGCGGACGCGCTCGTCGTCGAGCAGGAGTGCGAGCAGGCATCCGGTCGCGAGCGGGACGACACCGAGCACCGGCGAGAAGTACACGTCGGGCGTCGCACCGCTGTTCGGCTTCGCGTAGACCAGGCCGGCGACGACCGAGCACGCGACGATCACCGTGCCGAGCCCGGCGATCAACCAGCGGCGCCGCGAGCGGGCGACGAACAGGAGGACCAGGACGGGCGGCCAGACCAGGTAGAACTGCTCCTCCATCGAGAGCGACCAGGTGTGGGCGAACACGCCCTGGGTGGTGTCCCAGAAGGAGCGGAAGAGGTTGCCCGTGTAGGTCAGCGCGATGAACGCCGCCTCGCCGGGGCTGAACGAGGCCCCCTTGTAGTCGCCGACCCAGTTCCACAGGATCAGCCCGACCACGACGAGTGCGACGAGCGCGGGGTAGAGCCGCAGCAGACGCTTGAGCCAGAAGGTGCCGAGCCGGATCCGCCCGGTCTTCCGGTGCTCGCCGAGGAGCAGCGTCGTGATGAGGAAGCCGGACAGGGCGAAGAAGACCGTGACGCCGACGAAACCGCCCGTGAAGTGCGGCACGTGCAGGTGGTACAGGATCACCATGGAGATGGCGATCGTGCGCAGGCCGTCGAGGGCCGGTGCGCGGCGGCTCAGCGGCGGCGGCGGCGTCGCGCGGGCAGCACGGGTCCCGCGACCGACCGGTGCGCTCCGGTCGACCGCGAGGGCGTGCTCTGGCGCGAGGGTGTTCGTCGCCACGGTGCCTCCCTGCGAGGATCGTTCCAACGGATGACGACGAGCTTGCCCTGTCCGGGTAAGAGGACGCTCAACATCCAGGGTGCACGACCCGGGGCAGTGCGTCGAGTCGCTCGTGCACGATCGCCGCGGGATCGCGTCCCCAGGTGCCACGAGCCGCTGCGCGGACCCTCAGCAGTGCGGCGCTACTCGGCCTTCTGCATCTGCCACGGCTCGGGCTCGCGGTCGCCGTTCGGGCGCACGGGCCGGACGTCGCCGACGATCGGGATCGAGCGCTTCCGCATGAACCACATGTAGCGGACGAAGAAGTGCGACAGCGTCGACAGCCGGTTGCCGTTGCCGAGCAGCGACGCGATGTGCACCGCGACCCACGCCAGCCAGGCGACCGGTCCGACCATCGTGATGCCGCCGCGCAGCTGGGCGACCGCGGCGTTCGTGCCGATCGTCGCCATCGTGCCCTTGTCGAAGTACTTGAAGTGCTCGGTGGGCTTGCCGTCGAGCAGCCGCTCGATCTGCCGCGCGACGTGCTTGCCGCCCTGCAGCGCCGGCTGCGCGAGCTGGGCGAGGGCGTCGTCCTGCGCGGCGATGTCGCCGGCGGAGAAGATCCGCTCGACGCCCTTCACGCTGAGGTCGTCGTTCACCTGGATGCGACCGCCGTGCGTCTGCGGCAGCCCCCAGCCGGCGACTTCCTTGTGTGCGGCCACCCCGGTCGCCCAGATCACCTGCGATGCGGGGATGAACTCGCCGGACGCGGTGACGACGCCGTCGGGCTTGACCTCGGCGACGCCGGTGTTCAGCCGGAGCTCGACGCCGCGCTTCCGCAGGATCTTCGCCGCGTACCGGCGGAGTCGCGGGGCGAAGGGCTTGAGCAGCTCGCCGCTGCGGTGCACGAGCGTGATCGAGATGTTGCCGCGCTCGATCTCCGGGTAGGCGCCGACGAGTGCCTGGTCGCGCAGTTCGGCGAGGGCGCCGGCCATCTCGACACCGGTCGCACCGCCGCCGACGATGACCACGCGGATCTCGTCCGGGCCCTGCTGCGCCGCGGCCTGCTCGAGGCGGGTGAACAGCTCGTCGCGGATGCGGAGCGCCTGCGAGCGGGAGTACATCGAGTACGCGTACTCGTAGGCTCCGGGCGTGCCGAAGTAGCTGGTGTTGACGCCGTTGGCCAGGATCAGCCAGTCGTAGTGCAGGTGCTCACCGTCGGACATCTCGGCGATCCGGTGCTCGGTGTCGATGCCGGTGAGCAGTCCGTGCCGGAAGTCGGCGTTCGACTGCTTCGCCCGCAGGCTGCGCAGGAAGTACGTCACGTCGCCGGCGTTGAGACCACCGGTGGCGACCTGGTACATGAGCGGCTGGAACATGTTGTAGACGTGGCGGTCGACGAGCGTCACCCGGACCGGTGCGTCGGCGAGCTCGCGCATGGCCGCGATCCCCGCGAAGCCACCCCCGACGATGACGACGTGCGGGCGGGTGTCCTCGGACATGGTGTTCTCCAGGGTGGTGCGGTCGACGGCCACCCAGAAGGGTACGCCGCTCCGGACCCTGATCCGTCCACCTGCCCGTCCCGCTGCCGATGGAGCGGTCCCGCTGCCCCGGACAGGAGGCCCGTCCTGCCTCCGTCAGCCGGCGAACGGCGCGTAGGTGCTCAACACGTTGCCCTTGCTGGTCACCACGCTCTTCACCAGGCGCAGACGGGTGGGCGGGTCGGTCGGCTCGAACAGCTTCCGCCCGGCTCCGGCGATCGCCGGGTGCACCATGAGCTGCAGCTCGTCGAGGAGTCCGGCGAACAGCAGGTGGCGCACGAGCGTGACGCTGCCGGTGACCGCGATGTCACCGCCGTCGCCGGCCCTGAGGGCGCGCACGAAGTCGTCGACGTCGCCCTGGATCCGGTGGGCGTTCTGCCACGTCAGGTCGTCACCGAGGGTGGTCGAGGCGACGTGCTTCTCGATCGGGTTGATCCACTGCCCGAACGGGTCGTCCGGGTGGGCGGGCCACCACTCGGACCACTCCAGGTAGCTCTGCTTGCCGAGCAGCACCGTCTCGGTCCGCGCCATCCATGCCGTCATCGCGGTGCCGAGCTCGGCGTCGAACGAGTCGTACTGGTACTTGTACGGATCCTGCACGACGCCGTCGACCGACGCGAAGAGGCCCGAGGTCACCTTGCGCATGCTGCGGAGCATAGGGCCGCGTGCGTCCGGCGTCGAGGGGCAACCTGCGGCGCCGCCGCCCCGCGTGCCGGTGCGCGCGGCGCGGTCGACGCCCCAGGCTGACCCTGCGACGCGGACCGCCGGGTACGTTCGCAGTGTGGGTGTACGGACGGAGTCCTTCGAGGTCGGTGGGCTGCCCGTGCGGCTCCGGACGTTGGCCCCCGCGGGCAGACTGCGCGACGCGCTCGCCCCGACGGTCGTGCTCGTGCACGGCATCGGGATGTCCCACCGCTCGTTCGCCCGGTCGCAACGGCAGCTCGCGCGGACGTTCCGCACGGTCGCCGTCGACCTGCCGGGGTTCGGCGGGCTGCCGCCGGCCGGACGGTCACTCGACATCGAGGAACTCGGGGACCTCGTCGTCGCGGCCGTCCGTGCGCGCGGCGCCGGGGACCTCGTGCTCGTCGGCCAGTCGATGGGCACCCAGGTCGTCGTCGAGGCCGCTCGCCGCCACCCGGACGTCGTGACCGCCCTCGTCCTGGTCGGTCCGGTGGTGGACCCGGCACGGCGCACGCTCGTGCAGCAGGCGCTCGACCTCGGCCGCGACACGGTCGTGGAGGACGCACGCACGAACGGCGTGGTCGTCACCGACTACCTGCGGAGCACGCGGCAGTACGTGCGGCAGCTCCGTCCGATGCTGCGCCACCGGCTCGAGGACGCCGTCCCGACCCTCGACCAGCCGGTGCTCGTCGTCCGCGGTGACCGTGACCCGATCGGCCGTCGGGACTGGGCAGCGTCACTCGCCGGATCGGCACGTCGTGGTGCCCTCGTCGAGCTGCCGGGCGGGCACCACGTGCAGGAACGGCAGCCGACGGCGTTCGCGCGGTTGGTCGACGAGTTCCGCCGCGTGCAGACGACGGAGGACGCGCTGGACGGTCGACCGTCGTGACCGGACCGACCACGCCGGGGACGGGTGCGACGTCGGTGACGGGACCCGTGCCTCCCGACCGGGTGCCGCTGCTGCGCCGGGGCTGGTGGGCCGTGCTCGACTGGTGGTACGCGGCCCGTTGGCAGCTGCGCAGCGCCGGCCCGACGACCGCCGAGGACTACCGCACCGGTGACGGCCAACCCGTCGTGGTCGTGCCGGGCGTCTACGAGACCTGGCACTTCATGCGGCCGCTGATGGACGCGCTGCACGACGCCGGGCACCCGGTGCACGTGCTGCCCGTCCTCCGCCACAACCTGCGGCCCGTCCCGGAGTCGGCGCGCGAGGTCCTGGCCTACCTGGACGAGCACGACCTGCGCGACGTGCTCATCGTGGCGCACAGCAAGGGCGGTCTGATCGGCAAGTACGCGATGACGCTGCCCGAGGGGGCGCGGATCGACCGGATGGTCGCGGTCTCCACGCCGTTCGGCGGGTCGGTCTACGCCCGGTTGGCGCCCGTGCCGCACCTGCGGGCGTTCCGAGCGGCGGACCCCGTGCTCGCCGCGCTCGGGCGTGACCTGGCGGTGAACGCGCGGATCACCTCGGTCTACGGGGTGTTCGACACGCTCATCCCCGGGGGGAGCGAGCTCCCGGGAGCCACGAACGTGCGGGTACCCGTCGGCGGGCACTTCCGGATCCTCGGCGCCCAGCAGACCCGCGAGGCCGTGCTCGCCGCTGCGGGCGGCCCCACGGGACCCGCCGCCGGCTGAGCCCGCGGGTGGCCGTGCACTGGCGTGCGGCGCTGCGCTCGCGCGCGATCGCACGACCGGAAGCACGTCGCGCCGCCGGTGCCGGGCCGCGTCGCGGGTGTCGCACCGCCGGTGCCGCGCAGCGCGCTGCCGCGCTGCGCTCAGGCGCCGGGCAGGAACAGGCAGAACGGGTGACCGTCGGGGTCGAGGAGCACGCGCACGTCGTCCTGCGGCTGGAACTCCGCCTCGGTCGCGCCGAGCTCGAGCGCGCGGGCGGTCGCCGCGGCGAGGTCCTCCACCTGCAGGTCCAGGTGGAGCTGCATGCCCTGCGCACCCGGCGTCGTCGGCCAGGTGGGTGCGACGTAGGCGTCGTCGTACTGCACCGAGAGCCCGACACCACCGTCGGACGGCCGCACCCGCAACCAGGTCGGCCCGTCCTCGTGCACGGTCCACCCGGTGAGGGCGCCCCAGAAGCGCGCGAGCCGGACGGGGTCCGGGGACTGCAGGACGGTCGCCGTCAGGACGGGCATCGCGGGGTCGTCGGCGCTCATGCGGCGCACGGTACCCGGACGCGGTCACAGGACGGCTCAGCGGTCGGCGACGCTCGCGCGCTCGACGATCCGGTGCGGCACGACGACCGTCGTCGGGGGAGCGTCGCGCTCCGCGATCCGCCGGGTCAGGAGGTCGAGCGCCGCGGTCGCGAAGGCCCGCCGGTCGAAGGACACGGTCGTCAGCGCGGGGATCGCGAACGCCGCCGCGTCGACGTCGTCGAAGCCGACGACGCTGACGTGGTCCGGCACGCGGACACCACGCGCCGCCAGGACGTGCAGCACCCCGAACGCGATCGAGTCGGTGTACGCGAAGACCGCGTCCGGCAGCGGGTGCACGTCGAGCCAGTCGGCGAACGCCGTCGCGGCCGCACTCGTCGTCCACGCCGGCAACGGCACGCGGAGGGCCGGGTCGACCGGGAGCCCGACCGCCCGGAGCGCGTCGGCGTGGCCCTGGTCGCGCAGCTCGCTCGTCGCGGTGGCGTCGGTCGGCCGGGCGGCGCCCACCACGGCGATGCGTCGGTGCCCGCGGTCGAGCAGGTAGGTCGAGACCTCGCGAGCGGCGCGACGGCTGTCGACGTGCACCTGGTCGACGTGCTCCGGCTCGACCTCACCGATGACCACCGTCGGTGGCAGGCCCTCGGTCTCGGCGAGGACACTCGCGCTGAGCGACACCGGGTTGAGGACCAGTCCGTCCACCAGGTGCGCCCGTGCCCGCGAGACGAGGTCGCGCTCCCGCTCGGGGTCGCTGCCGGTCTGGTCGAGCTGGACGGTCCACCCGCGCTCGCGGGCGAGTTCGACGAACCACTGGGCGAGTTCGGCCGAGTAGGCGCTGCCGAGCTCCGGGAGCGTCAACGCGATCGCGCCCGACCTGCCGTTGCGCAGACCCCGCGCGGACAGGTTCGGGACGTAGCCGAGCTCGGCGACGGCACGTTCGACGCGCTCCCGTGTCGCGGGGCGCACGACCACGCCGCCGTTGATCACGTTGGAGACGGTCTTCGGTGAGACCCCGGCGAGGGCCGCGACGTCCCGCACGGTGGCGCGCACCGGACGAGCGTAGCGCGCCGCCCCGACGGGGCGGGAGGCGCGTGCGGACGCGCTGCGTGCCTCCTGGCCGGTGCGCCGGACGGGAGGCACCGCGCCGGGCCGCCACGTGCCTCCCGTCCGGCGTGGTGCCGGTCGGGTCGGGGCCAGCCACCGTTCATCGCGGCTACGCGTCGACCAGCTCGCGCCGTGCGGCCCGCCTCGCCCGGACACGACCGGTCACGGTGGCAGCGACGACGACCGCCAGCACGGCGTAGAGCACGATCGGGATCGGCCCCGCGACCAGCACCGAGAAGTCCCCGTCGGCGCTCAGTGCAGCGTCGCGCAGGCTCGTCTCGGCGAGCGGTCCGAGCACCATGCCGATGATGAGCGGCGCGAGCGGCACGTCGAGCGCCCGCATGAGGAACCCGACGAGCCCGATGCCGAGCAGCATGAGCAGGTCGAACACCGAACCGCTCGTCGCGTAGATCCCGAGTCCGCAGAAGACCGCGATGCCCGCGTACAGGTACGCCCGCGGGATGCGCAGCAGCTTCGCCCAGAGCATCGCGAACGGCAGGTTGATGACGAGCAGCACGACCATCGCGATGAAGAACGAGGCGAGCAGCGCCCACACCAGGTCGGGGGACCGGTCGAACAGCAGCGGCCCCGGCTGCAGGCCGTACTGGCGGAACGCGGCGAGCATGATCGCCGCGGTCGCCGACACGGGCAGGCCGAGGGAGAGCAGCGCGCCCATCGCCATGCCGGTCGTCGAGTTGCCCGCCGCCTCGGGCGCTGCGAGGCCGCGGATGGCCCCCTTGCCGAACTGCGGGTCCTTGCGGCGTGCGTCGAGTCGCTTCTCGAGCCCGAAGGCCAGGAAGGTCGGGATCTCCGACCCGCCGGCGGGGACGACGCCGAAGGGCAGCCCGATCGCCGTGCCGCGCAGCCACGCGGGCGTGGCCTCCCGGAGTTCCTTCTTCGACAGCCACGGGCGGCCGGTCGCCTGCACCATCCGGCCGTCCTTCAGGTGCCGGGCGAGGCAGGCGACGTAGATGACCTCGCCGAGCGCCAGGACCGCGACCGTCACCGTGACGAGCGAGATGCCGTCGAACAGCTCCGGGACGCCCATGGTGAAGCGCGGTGCGCCGGAGATGCCGTCGACCCCGATCACCGCGATGCCGAGCCCGAGGCAGAGCGATCCGAGGCCCTTCAGGGCGTCGTCGGTGACCACCGACGACGTCGTGACGAACGCGAAGAGCGCGAGGGCGAAGAACTCCGCCGGCCCGAAGCTCGACGAGAACGTCGCGAGGGCCGGCGCGAGGAAGACGACCAGGACCGACGCGATCATCCCGCCGACGAACGCCCCGATCGCGGCGGTCGCGAGCGCCTGGGCCGCTCGTCCGTTCAACGCCATCCTGTGGCCCTCGAACGTCGAGGCGATCGCCGAGGCCTGCCCCGGCGTGTTCATCAGGATGCCCATCGTCGAGTCGCCGAAGAGCCCGCCGAAGTAGACGCCGGCGAACATGATGAACGCCGCCGTCGGGTCGAGCGAGAACGTCACGGGCAGCAGCAGTGCCACGGCCATCGACGAGCCGAGGCCGGGGAGGACGCCGACCGCGGTACCGAGCAGGCACCCGACGACGACCCAGAGCAGGTTGGCGGGGGTCAGGGCGCCGGCGAAGCCGTCACCGAGGAGACCGAGGACGTCCACGTCAGAACTCCCATCCGACGATGCCCGAGGGCAGCGACAGGTCGAGCAGCATGTCGAAGGCGATGTAGCTGATCGCGCTCACGGTCAGCCCGACGACGAGCGGACGCAGCCAGCCCGGGGCGCCGAGCCCCTTCGCGACGCCGAGGAAGAGTAGCCCGGCACCGACGATCCACCCGAGCACGCCGAGCAGCAGCGCGAAGCCGGCGAAGGAGAGGACGACCCAGGCCAGGGAACGCCAGTCGACGCGGACGGCGCGCGGGGTCTCGGTGCCGGTGCCGGTGCCGGTGCCGTCGACGGTGTGGACGGCCTCCACGGTGTCGACGCCGGGCTCCGGCAGTGCACCGACCGCCGCGGCTCGCCGCCCGCGCGCGGTCCGGACGGACCGCACGACCAGCAGGGCGGCCAGCAGCAGGAGTGCCGCGGCGACGAGCCCGGGGAAGACCGCGGGCCCGGGGAACGCGGTACCGGCCGGGACCTCCATCGTCACGATGCCGACGACGAGGTAGACCGCGAAGGCGGTGAAGAGCGCCGGGGTGGTCAGCTCCTTCGCGACCGCGGCGACGCGACCGGGGTCGGCCCGCAGCGTGAGCCGCTGCCCGACGACCGCGGACGACGACGTGGGGTTGCTCGGACGGCTCATCGGCCCAGCTCCTCGTACAGTCCCTGGATCCGCTCGCGTTCCTCGTCGATGAACGCGTCGAGGTCCTCGCCGGTGATGATCCGCTCGGTCCAGTGGTACCGCTCCATGGCATCCGCCCACTCGGGGGTCTCGAGCGTGTCGAGCACGATGTCGGTGAGCTGTGTCCGCTGCTCGTCGTCGAGTTCTCCCGGCGCGGCGATCATGCGCCAGTTCGTCAGGGTGACGTCGTGGCCCTGCTCGACGGCCGTGGGGATGTCGATGCCCTCGACCGGTTCGGCTGCGACGAGCGCGAGGGCCCGCAGCCGGCCGGACTCGATCTGGTCGATGTTGTCCGGGTAGCCGCCCGACGCTGCGGCGGCCGTGCCGTTGAGCAGCGCCTGGATCGCCTCGCCGCCGCCGTCCGAGGGGATGTAGTTCGTCTCGGTGGGGTCGATGCCCGCCGAGACGGCGAGGTCGGTGACGACGAGCTGGTCGAACGACCCGCCACCCGTCCACGGCACCGAGCCGGGACGCTCACGCCACGCAGCGACCAGGTCGTCGAGCGTCTCGTAGGGCGAGTCCGCGGGCACGACGATGACGTCGTACTCCTCGACGGTGACCGCGAGCGGCGTGATGTCGTCGTGGGTGACCGCGGACCCGAACTGGATCTCCGCCGCGAGCAGTCCCGTCCCGCCGACGAGCAGTGTGTCGGTCTGCCCCGCGAGCCGGGCGACGTTGCCGAGCGCGATCGTGCCGCCGGCGCCGGGCATGTTGACGACCTGGACGGAGTTCACGATGCCGTTCGCGCGCTGCGCCTGCTGCATCGACCTCGCGACGCCGTCCCATCCGCCGCCGGCCGCTGCGGGGGCGACCAGGGTGACGGACCGGGTGGGGTCGCCGCCGGCTGCCGCCGAGGTGACGGACCCGAAGGCGGCGATCGCGATGGACACCGCGGCGACGGCCGCACCCACCACGCGCGCGACGGGGCGACGGGCACGCGGCTCCGTCGTCGACCGCACCGGCACGGACTGCCCCGGCACGGACTGCCCCGGCACGGACTGCCCGGGCACGGACTGCTCTGGCGCTGACTGCTCTGTCATCGTTGGCTCCCTCCTGCGCACGTCGTCGTGCCGCAGGTCGAGCAGTACGATGGCAGCCGCCGTCCGGACGAGCAGCCCGTGGCGGAGATGTGCTCATTGACGCTCACGGCGTCGCGGCCGAAGGGGGACGCCACGGTGACCAGGGCACGGCTCGGGCGGCTGCGACGGATCGCGGTCCTCGCGCTCCCGAGCGTCATCGTGCTCACGGCGACGGGCGTCACGACCGGGATCGCCGTCGCCGTGCAGGAGCGCAGCATCCGCACGTCCGTCGTCGACCAGGTGTCCGGTGTCGCCTCGAGCCTGGCCGACCTGCCCGAGGTCCGGGACGCGGTGTCGTCGGCCGTCGACCAGGGCGCTCCCGGGGCGCTCGCCGACACTGACGACCTCGCGTCGGCCACCGCGGCGCTGCAACCCATCGCGACGCTCGTCGAGCGTGCGTCCGGCGTCTCCTACGTCGTGGTGACCGACGACGAGGGCGTGCGCATCACCCACCCGGACCCCGCGGAGCGCGGCGAGCCGGTCGAGACGACGATCGCCCCCGTGCTCGGCGGCGACCGGTTCGTCGGCACCGAGACCGGCCCGTCCGGCACGACGCTGCGGGCGAAGGTACCGGTCCTCGACGCGGAGGGCGAGGTCGTCGGCGTCGTCGCGGTCGGTGTGCTCGAGTCGACCATCGCGGCCGACCGGGAGCGGGCGCTCGGCACCCTGCTGCCGTGGAGCACCGGTGCCCTCGTCGCCGCGACGCTCGCGAGCGTGCTCCTGTCGCTCGTGATCGCCCGCCGGTTGCGGCGGGCCGACGCGGTCGACGCCGAGAGCCGGCAGGTCCGGTGGACGACGGAGGCATTCCGCGAACAGGCGCACGAGTTCGGCACCCGGCTGCATGTGGTGCGCGGGCTCGTCGAGCAGGGGGACGACGAGGACGCGGTGGCCTACATCGACGCCGTCGCACCCGGACTGACGAGCGGCGGTGGCGCCGGGTCGCCGCGGCGGGGCGCGGTGGCGACGGCGTCCGTCGCGGCGGTGCGCGCCGAGCTCGCCGCGGCCGGTGCGGCGCTCGACCTCCGGGTCGCCGAGGACGTCGTGCTCGACGATGCGGTGCTGCTCGTCGTCGCGAACCTGTGCCGGAACGCCGCCGAGGCAGGAGCCACGACCGTCGCCTGCAGCGTCGACACCCGGGACGGACGCGTCACGGTCACGGTCGAGGACGACGGCCCCGGCATCGACCCCGCCGACGCCCACCGCGTGCTGACCCGCGGGTGGTCGTCGAAGTCCGACGAGACCGGCCTCGGGCGGGGCATCGGTCTGGCGGTCGTCCGGCGCACCGCCACCGAGCGTGGCGGATCGGTGGTCGTGGGGCGCTCGGCAGCGCTCGGCGGTGCCCGGCTCGACGTCGACCTGGCGGCGCAGTCGTGATCGCGTCCGCGCCGCTGCGCGTGCTCGTGGTCGACGACGACGCGGGCGCGCGTGCGCTCCACACCCGCTGGGTCGCCGCCACCGAGGGCTTCGCGGTCGTCGGGGCGGTCGCGTCCGGCGGCGCCGCGCTGGCCTCGGTCGAGCGCGGGGTCGACCTCGTGCTCCTCGACATGCGGCTGCCCGACATCAGCGGCATAGAGGTCCTGCACCGCATGCACGTCGCCGGCGTCGACCGGACCGACGTCCTCGTCGTCAGCTCCTCCCGCGACCAGGTCACCGTCCGGCAGGCGCTCGCCGCGCACCCGGTCGGGTACCTGCTCAAGCCGTTCGACCGCGAGGCGCTGCAGGACCGGCTGCGCGCCTACGCCGCCGAGCGACGGTCGCGCGACGACGCGCAGCGCGACGTGCCGATGGGGCAGGGCGACGTCGACCGTCTGCTCGCCACCGGGTCGGTGCGCGTGGTCGGTCCGACCCGTGCCTCGGCCGGCGCGTCCGAGGTCGCCCTGCCGAAGGGCGTGAGTGCCACCACGCTCGGTCGCGTCGTCGCTGCGCTCGACCCCGTGACCGCCCGCTCGGCCGACGAGGTCGCCGTGGCCACGGGCACCTCGCGCGCCACCGCGCGGCGCTACCTCGACCACCTCGTAGCGACGGGCGCCATCGACCTCGCCCACCGGTACGGCCGTCGCGGTCGCCCGCAGGTGCTCTACCGGCTGACGCCGGCGCCCTGACGCCAGCTCGCTGTGGCCGGCCGGGCCGCTCGGCCCGGCCACGCCCGAGGTCGCGACCCGTGTCGGACGGGAGGCCCGTGGCGGCGTCGCCACGAGCCTCCCGTCCGACGGCGGGACGTCCGTGTCGCGGACTCCCGTCCCCAGGTCGGCGCGCGTCCGTCGGGGCTTCGGGGGAGGGGGTCAGGACGGGTGGCGGGCGGTCCACTCGCGGAACGGGGCCGTCGGGTCCTCGACCGTGCCCTGCTCCGTGGGCAGGGCGCGCTCCTCGACCGGCTTGGCGTACTCGTCGTAGAAGGTCGCAAGCGTCATCAGGCGGTTGCCGTCCTCGTAGTGCTCGCCCTCCTGCTCCCGCGTCGCGGCGAAGACCACGCGGTCGGGCTGGGCGTAGTACAGCGCACCGAGGCACATCGGGCAGGGGTACGCGGTGACGAACACGTCGTAGCCGCTCAGGTCGGTGATGTCCTGCTCGGCGGCGGCGCGGATCGCGCGGATCTCGGCGTGCGCCGTCGGGTCGCCGGTCTGGGCGACGTGGTTGACGGCCTCGACCACGACCTCGCCGTCGCGGACGATCAGGCAGGCGAAGGGCTTACCGCCGTCGTGGACGTTGTCGAGGGCGCGGGAGACCGCGAGGGCGGTGAGTTCGTCGTCGTGCATGCCGGCCACGGTGCTCCGGGCCGGTGCCCGTGGGGTGTGCGTCCGGGGGACGGGGCCCCGGCGGCGCGGCGCGGTGTGTCGGCGGTCAGCCGAGCCAGGCCGGGTCGGCGAACAGCTCCTCGACCTCGGTGACGAAGCGCGAGGCGTGGAAGCCGTCCACCGCCGCGTGGTTGATGCGGAGCGCCATCGGCATCACGGTCCGCCCGTCCACCTGTCGGTACCGCCCGAGCGTGATCACCGGCGCCAGGTGGTCCTCGGCGCCGGTGAGGTGCAGCGCGAAGCCGGTGAAGGACGTCCGGGGGAGCGTCGAGACGTCGAACAGGTCGGTGCGCCCGGTGCCCTGCGGGAACATGCGGTGGTCGTCGCGGTACCGCTCGGTCGTCGCGACCACGGCGTCGTGGAACGCCCGGGCGTCGGGGTCGTACTCGACGACGAGCACCGAGAAGGTCTCGGTGTCGGGGTGGAAGACCGTGAAGGTCGGGTGGACCACGTCCCACACCGCGGGACGGCCGTCCTCGGTGAGCTGCATGCGGAACTCGTCGTGCCGGTTGACGACCGTCGCGAGCACCCAGATCTGCGACGGGTACGTCTTCGCGCCCGCGGCTCGTGCGGCGTCCACGAAGGCGGTGACGTCGACGTCGACGGTCATCTCCCACGCGCAGGGCTCCCGCCGGTAGTGCGCGAAGTGCTCCGCGCGCGGCCAGCGGTCGAGGTCGATCGGTCGGAGTCGGTCCACCCGGTCAGTCTCGTCCCCCGGACTGCCGACGCGCGTGCACCGGGCGGCGGTTCACTGGTGCATGCCTTCGACGCCGTTCTCACCAGCGCTCGCGACGTTCTTCCGCGGGCTCGCCGCGCACAACGAGAAGTCCTGGTTCGAGTAGCACCGGGACGACTGGGAACGCAACGTCCGCGACCCGATGGAGGCGCTCCTGCACGAGGCCGAGCGGCGGTACGGCCCGGGCCGGGTGCTGCGCCAGCACCGCGACCTGCGGTTCACACCGGACAAGCGGCCCTACCGCGAGGACACCGGGCTGACTGCGGGCGGCATGTACCTCAGCGCCGGAGCCGAGAGACTGCAGGTCGGGGGCGGGCTCTACGAACCGTCGCGCGCACAGCTGCAGGCGGGTCGCACGACGATCGACGAGCACCCGCAGGCGGCCGCGGCGCTGCAACGGGAGCTCGACGAGCTCACCGACGCCGGGTACGAGCTCGCCGGGCCGCCGCTGAAGACCGCTCCGCGCGGGTACGACGCCGACCACCCGCGGATCGACCTGCTCCGAATGCAGCACTACGCGGCGCTCGTGCACCTGCCGCTGGGGAGCTCGCTCGACGACATCACCGCCGCGTGGGACCGCGTGCAGCCGCTCGTCCGGTGGACCGTGAAGTGGGCGCGGGCGGACGACCCCGAGGCCTCGGACGACCCGGCGCCGCCCGTGCCGGGAGCGCGGTCGATCGACGAGCGCGCCTGAGCACTGCGGGCGCTCGCCTGTCAGGATGGGCCCGGGGTGAGGGGGACCACGTGGGGATCGACGATCCGGTCGTCGGGCGGGCGGGAGCCGTCGGGCTCGCCGTGGCGCTGCCGGTCCTGCTCGTCGTGAGCTGGCTGGTCCAGCTCGGCGTGCTGCTGCAGGCCTCCTTCGGGGCGGAGGACACCCGACCGGGGCCCGGCGGCGTCCTCGCGGGGTTGCTCGTCGGGACGTTGCTCGCGGTCGGGGTGCCGGTCGCGGTCATCGTCGTGTACGTCCTGAAGCGCCGGCGGGAGCCGCGGACCTCACTCGCCGCGGTGATCTCGGCGATCGTCGTGCTCGTCGTCGCGGTCCCGCTGAACACGCTCGGGATCGCCGGGCAGGTCGGGACGGTCGCCGAGGACGCCCGGGTCCGCGCGCAGCCGGCGACCGCGGCCGAGCGTCACTTCGCGCACAGCGAGGGCGGCGCCGAGGCCGCGCTGAACCGGATCGGCGACCGCACCGTCGAGCTGCTCGGCTCCCGGCGGTCCGAGGGCTTCCGGTCCGACGGCTCCCCGAAGGGCGGCGCGTACTCGGAACCGTGCCTGCTCGACAACCGGCACGAGGGCCTGGAGTGGGAGTACTGGTTCATCGCAGCCGAACTCCAGGACGCCTCGGGCGCCGACCTGCTGCCCGAGGGGGCCTCGACCGTGCCGGGCGGCGCGACCGACCTGGCGGCGGTCCGAGCAGCATGGCAGGCCGAGGGCATCGGTGCGGAGCGCAGTGCCGTCGGTTCGGAGGAGCAGTACGAGCCGCGGGCGGACTGGCTCGCGTCGTCGTCCTACGCGCGCCCGGGGCCGACGGTGGTGCTCAGCACGATCTGCCTCGAGCGCTGAGGCGCCGGACGGGATCGTCGCTCAGCGCTGCCGCCAGCGGTCCGACACCGGTGTCGTGCCCTCGAGGAACGCGGCCGCGGCACGACGGGCGTCCGGGACGTCGCGCTGGAGACCCTCGTCGAACTCGTCGTACTCCCAGTTCAGCTCGACGAAGTCGCTGAAGACCGCGGAGCGCACGCGCTCGTCCCAAGCGAGGTAGTCCTGCACCCACCGGGCGACCGAGCGCCCGTCCGTGTCGTGCACGAGCACCTGTGCGGCTCGGCCCCGGGTGACGTGGACAGCGGCTTCCGCGAACGACATCGAGGCGGTCCGCCAACCGAGCTCGGCGAGACACGCGACCAGGGCGGCCTCGAGGAGTACCGGGTCGTCCTCCGGGTAGTGCGCCGCCAACGCCACGGTCGCCGGTCCGCCGAGGTCGAGCGCGGCCGCCTGCGCCGCCAGGGTCGTCGTACGGACGGGGTCCCGGTGCCCGAGGACGGCGAGGGCACGCATCGTCAGCAGTGCGCGCACGACCTCCGGCGCACCGACCGGCTCCGGCCCCGGTGCCGAGAGCGGCGGGTCCGGTCGACGGTCCACGGCGAGGGCTGGCGACGGTCGGTCTCGGTGCGCCGGTCGCCGCCGGAAGAGTCGTCCGAACACGTCGGTGGCGCTCCGTTCTCGTCGGGGCAGCCGAGCGTCGTCTGCCGTGGCTCCATCTTCGTCGGGGGAGGACTCCCTACGGTGGGGGCATGCCGACGCTCGACCGTTCCCCCGCCCTCGTCGCCACCGGGTTCCTCGCGATCCCCGTCGCCCAGGCGCTCGTCGCACTGCCGAGCGACGTCCTGTCGACGATCCAGGCGGCGCCGATCGACCCGGACCTCGCCGACACCGCGGCGTTCTCCGAGGCCTACGGGTACCCGCTCGAGGGCGGCGCGAACTGCATCGTCGTCGCGGGGAAGCGCGGCGACGACGTCCGCTACGCCGCCTGCGTGGTGCTCGCGTCGACGAAGCTCGACGTCAACCGGGTCGTCAAGAAACTGCTCGACGTGCGCAAGGCCAGCTTCGCGCCCATGGACGACGCGGTCGCCCTGACCGGGATGGAGTACGGCGGGATCACACCGATCGGGCTCCCCGCGGACTGGCCGGTGTTCGTCGACGCGCGGGTGCTCGACGCCCCTGAGGTCGTGGTCGGCGCAGGGCTCCGCGGGGCGAAGGTGTTCCTGCCCGGTCGCACCCTGGCGGCGCTGCCGAACGTCACCGTCGTCGAGGGGCTGGCCACCGACGTCGACTGAGCCAGGTCAGCGGGCGGCGGCCAGGGTCTTCGTGATGCGCTGCAGCGACACCGTCTCGGCGGTCCCGAGTTCCTGGGCGAACAGGCTGAGGCGGAACTCCTCGAGCATCCACCGGGCGTGCACCAGCTCGGGGTGCGAGCCGGTGGACGGCGGGAAGGTCCCCCCGGCGTCGGTGTAGCGGTCGGTCGCGACGGTGACTTCGCGCATCCACGTCGCATCGCGCCCCGGGTTCTGCAGGAGCTTCTGCACGCGGGCCTCGACCCCCTGCAGGTACACCCGGATCCGCCGGAGTCGGTCGAGTCCGGCGACGGCGACGAAGCCCGGGAAGACCAGGCGCTCCACCTGCTGGCGCATGTCCGTGAGCGCGGGTAGCAGGGCCATCGAGTTGGCCTGCTTCATCGCCTTGTCGGCCGCGCGCTGCGCCGTCAGGACCGCGGCGACCTCGGACACCGCGGTGAACATGGTGTCGACGACGGTGGCCGACACGGCGTCCCGCACGGACTCGAACTCCGCTTTCGTGAACACGAGGCCGTCCGGGTGCGCGCGACGGATGCCGGCGTCCACGACGGCGGCCAGAACGTCGTCGAACAGCGCCGCGGTCGACGGGTAGGGGCTCGCCGCGAGCGCGAGCTTCTCCTGCGCGGTGAGGTGCGACTGCACGTACGACACCGGCGAGGGCACCGCGTGCATGACGAGCCGACGGACGCCGGCGGGCATGCTGACCGCTCGGTCACCGGGGGTCGCCAGGAGCCGGACGCCGACGGTCGCCTTCGGGCCGTCGCCCTCCTCGACCAGGGACGGGTATGCCCGGATCACGCCACCGGCCTGCTTCGTGTCGAGGACCTGCGGCAGGTCGTCGGACGGCCAGGCGGTGAGACCGGACCGTTCCACCTGCGTGCCGGAGGACGCCCCGGCGACGCGCGCCGCGCCTCCCGGCCGGGCCGCTGCCCTCGCCGTGGCGGAGGCGACGCTCCGCTGGGTCCGGTCCTTCAGCTTCGTCTGCAGGGCCGCGAGGTCCTTGCCGGACTCGACCCGGCGGCCGCGCTCGTCGACGACCGCCCAGGTGGGCAGCAGGTGCGCGGGCACCCGCGACAGGTCGAAGTCGCCCTCGGCCACCGGGACGTACGTCATCCGCTGGATCGCCGCCGCGAGGGTCGCGCGGAAGGACTCGGTCGGTTCGGTCGGCGCGTCGTCGGGCAGCTCGGCGACGATCTTCTCGGCCCAGTCGGCGGCCGGGACGACGTTCTTCCGGATCTGCTTCGGCAGCGACTTGATGAGGGCGGTGACGAGCTCCTTGCGCAGACCGCGGACCTGCCAGTCGAAGCCCTCCTCGCGCATGCGGGGGAGCAGTGCCAGCGGCACCTGCACGCTGACGCCGTCGTCCTGCGCGCCCGGCTCGAAGCGGTACTTGATCGCCAGGCGCTGGTCGCCGGAGCGCCACTGCGTCGGGTACTCCTGTTCGTCCTGCGCGGCCTCGGCTGCGTCCTCGTCCAGCAGGTCCTGCCGGCGCATCGTGAGCAGGTCGGGCTGCTCGCGACGGGTCGTGCGCCACCAACCCTCGAAGTCGCGCGTCGTGGCGACGTCGGCGGGGATCCTGGCGTCGTAGAACTCGTACACGCGCTCGTCGTCGAACAGGATGTCGCGGCGGCGGGTGCGCTCCTCGAGCTGCTCCAGCTCGCGGCGGAGCTTCCGGTTCGCCCGGTCGAAGGCCTGCTGTGCGTCCCACTCACCCTCGACCAGGGCGTGCCGGATGAACAGCTCACGCGAGTGCTCCGGGTCGACGCGCTTGTACTGCACGCGGCGGCGCTGGACGATCGGGACGCCGAACAGGGTGACGCGCTCGTAGGCCACGACCGCGCCCTGCTTCTTCTCCCAGTGGGGCTCGCCGTAGGTGCGCTTGAGCAGGTCCCCGGCGAGCGGCTCGACCCAGGCCGGATCGATCCGCCCGACGGTGCGGGCGAAGAGCCGGCTCGTCTCGACGAGCTCGGCGGCCATCACAGCGTCGGGCTGCTTCTTCGCCAGGACGCTGCCCGGGAACACCACGAAGCGCACGTTGCGTGCTCCGAGGTAGTCGCGCTTCTCCTTGTCGCGCAGCCCGATCTGGCTGAGGAGCCCTGCGAGCAGTGACCGGTGCACGGCATCGCCGTCCTCGGATCGGGACTGCCCGACCCGGACGTCGACCTGCTTCGCGGCGCGGGACAGCTGGCGGTACAGGTCCTGCCACTCGCGGATGCGCAGGTGGTTGAGGAACTCGGCCTTGCACAGACGCCGGAACGCGCTCGACGACAGCTCGTCCTGCTTGTCCTCGATGTGGTTCCAGAGGTTGAGCAGGGTGAGGAAGTCGCTCGTCGGGTCGGCGAAGCGGGCGTGCAGCTGGTCGGCGTGCGCGCGCTTCTCGAGCGGTCGCTCGCGTGGGTCCTGGATGCTCAGGGCGCTGACGATCGCGATGACCTCACGACCGACGCCCTGACGCCCGGCCTCGAGCACCATCCGGCCGAGCCGCGGGTCGATCGGCAGTCGGGTGAGCTGACGGCCGGCCTTCGTGATCCGACCGTCGCCGTCGACCGCACGGAGCTCGCGGAGCAGGTCGAGGCCGTCCTTCACGCCGCGGGAGTCCGGCGGCTGCAGGAACGGGAAGCGCTCGATGTCGCCGAAGCCGAGCGAGATCATCTGCAGGATCACCGCGGCGAGGTTCGTGCGGAGGATCTCCGGGTCCGTGAACTCGGGACGGCGGGCGAAGTCGTCCTCGGAGTAGAGCCGGATCGCGATGCCCGCGCTGGTGCGACCGGCACGGCCGGAGCGCTGGTTCGCGCTCGCCTGGCTGATCGCCTCGATCGGCAGCCGCTGGACCTTCGCCCGCGGGGAGTACCGGGAGATGCGGGCGGTGCCGGTGTCGATCACGTACTTGATGCCCGGCACGGTCAGGCTCGTCTCCGCCACGTTGGTCGCGAGGACGACGCGGCGACGGATGCCGGGTGTGGTCCGACGCTCGAACACCCGGTGTTGGTCGGCGGCCGACAGGCGCCCGTAGAGCGGCAGGACCTCGGTGCCCGGGGACCGCTTGCCCTCGATGGCCTCCTGCGCGTCGCGGATCTCGTTCTCGCCAGAAAGGAAGACGAGGACGTCGCCCGGGTCCTCGCGTGCGAGTTCGTCGAGCGCGTCGGTGATGCCCTGCAGCACGTCGCGGTCGTCGGCAGCACCGCCGGTCCGATCGCCGTGGTCGTCAGTTCGGGGGTCGGTGTCGTCGCTGTCGTCGGTGTCCGCCGCGTCGTCGGCGACGAGCGGCCGGTAGCGGATCTCGACCGGGTAGGTGCGACCGGACACCTCGATGATCGGTGCGTCGCCGAAGTGCTTCGAGAACGACTCCGGGTCGATCGTCGCACTCGTGATGATCACCTTGAGGTCCGGGCGCCGCGGGAGGAGTCGCTTCAGGTACCCGAGCAGGAAGTCGATCGTCAGCGAGCGCTCGTGCGCCTCGTCGATGATGATCGTGTCGTAGCGCTTCAGGTCGCGGTCGAAGTGGATCTCGTTGAGCAGGATCCCGTCGGTCATCAGCTTGATCCGGGTGTTCGCACTCACCTTGTCGGTGAAGCGCACCTGGTAGCCGACGAGGTCGCCGAGTTCGCCGCCGAGTTCCTCGGAGACGCGCTCGGCGATGGTCCGCGCCGCGATCCGGCGGGGCTGCGTGTGCCCGATCGACTCGCGGCCGAGCTCCAGGCAGATCTTCGGCAGCTGCGTCGTCTTGCCCGAGCCCGTGGCACCGGCGACGATGACCACCTGGTGGTCGCGGATCGCGGCAGCGATGTCGTCCCGCCGCTGCGACACCGGCAGTTCGGGCGGGTACGTGATGACGGGCGTGGCAGACATGAGCATTCCAGGATAGCGGTCCGGCGGATGGCGGTGCGCGCGGGACCGACGCGCACGCGGTCCCGCGCTCAGCGCAGCTGGTCGGCGAGTTCGTCGCCGGTGTGCGCCGGCAGGGCGCACACGTGGTCGTGGCAGACGTACGCGGCCGGGGCGGCACCGTCCCGTCCCGCGAAGAGCGAGAAGCCGGCATCGGCCCACGCTCGGGCCTGCGGCGGTGTCACGGAGGCGACCACCGTGCCGGGGCGACGAGCGCCGTGCGCGACGGCCCGCATCGGGTCGTCCGGGTCGGGCGACACCACGACGACCTCGCGCGACGACCGCTGCAGCGCGAGCGCCACGCCGAGCGCGTCCGCGTGCCCGAGCGGCCGTTCGGTGCCCGTGCGGGCTCGGTCGGCGACCATCGACGCCGCCGCGGTCCGCAAGGCCCCGTCACCCGTCAGCGCCGCCGTCGTCGCGGCCGCTGACGCCAGTGCGACGGTCCCCGACCGCAGTGCCGTCTGCGGCTGCTCGCCGGTCGCGGTCCCCGCCGCGTGCAGGACCGGGTCGACGGCGAAGCTCCCCGCGAGCCCGTCGTCGACCAGGGACCTGGCGGTCACGGCGTAGCGGACTTCGCCGGTGACGAGCGCCAGTTCGAGCAGCCCCTCGGCGAGCAGCCCGACGTCCTCGATGGTCGGCGGGGCGGACGACGTGCCGTGGGCGGTGCTCGACCGGACGGTGACGTGCCCGTCCTGCACGTGCGCGGCGAGCACGGCATCGGCCGCCCCGCGTGCGAGTGCGATCATCTCGTCGTCGCGGTGCCGGGCACCCGCGAGCGCGAGGCCCCGGATCGCGAGTCCGTTCCAGCCGGTCAGCACCTGGTCGTCGAGCGGCGGCGGGGCGAACCGAGCACGCTCGTCGAGCGGCAGTCGGTACCAGTCGCCCTCCACGCGTCGGCCGTCGATGGTCGACTCGCTGTCCTGCGCGGCGACGAAGGCACCGTCCGGTCGCCGCAGCGTGTCCCGGAGGAAGTCCGCGATCCCCCGTGCCTGCTCGGCGCCGGCGATCGCGAGCAGGCCCGCGTTGTCGTAGAGCATCCGCTCGTAGTGCGGCACGCTCCAGTCGCGCTTCGTCGCGTACCGGAACACACCCCCGTCGGCGTCCGTCAACTCGGTCGACCGGATCGCACGCAGGCTGCGGTCGCGCAGGGCACCCGCGATCTCGTCGCCGTCGGCTCCGACGTCGGCGAGGAACTCGAGGAGCGGCGCACTCGGGAACTTCGGGGCACCACCGAAGCCGCCGTACGTGGTGTCCTCGGCGGAGACGAGCTGAGCGGTCACTGCCCGGATCGCGTCGACGGACGGGAGGCGCGGGCCGACCCCGTCCCCCGTCCCGCCACCACGGGCGGCCGCGTCCGCCTCGGCACCCTGCCGGATCGCCGTCGCGATGGCGCCCGCGTTCGCGTCGACCTCGTGCCGGCGCTCCTGCCACGCGTCGAGCACGGCGGCCAGGACCTGGCGGAACGAGCCGACCTGCCCGACCTGCGTGGGCGGGTAGTAGGTACCCGCGAAGAAGACTCGTCCCTCGGGCGTCGTGAACGCCGTCAACGGCCACCCGAGCTGCTGCGTGAAGGCGCTCGCCGAGGCCATGAGGCTGGCGTCCACGTCCGGGCGCTCTTCTCGGTCGACCTTGACCGCGACGAAGTCCCGACGCAGCAGCTCGCCGATCTCCGGGTCGGAGAAGCTCTCACGCGCCATGACGTGGCACCAGTGGCACGTGGCGTACCCGACGGAGACGAGCACCGGCACGTCGCGCTCCCGTGCCTCGGCGAAGGCCGCCGGCCCCCACTCGCGCCAGTCGACGGGGTTGTCGGCGTGCAGTCGCAGGTACGGGCTGACCGCGGTCCCGAGCCGGTTGTCGTTCATGCGCCCAGCGTGCCCCGTCGGCGCTGGACGGCGCGCCCGGTGTGGCGATCGGTGGACAGACGCGATCGGTCCACAGGGGTCAGGTCGGCAGCCACCCGGCGACGGATGCGAGGGCTCTCGCGACCTCGGAGGGCGTCCGGCCGTCGGTGTCCACCCGGGTGACCGTGCCGGCGGTCGCGGTGTCGAGCCTCCTGGCCGTCTCCGTGCTGTGCGCGAGCTGCGCCGTCGGGACCGGACCGCCGGCCCGACGCGCCAGACGCGTCGCGGTCGTGGCGTCGGAGGCGCGCAGCAGCACTGCACGGACGACCGGGTCGTCGCCCATCGCGACGGAGAGCCGCTCGTGCTCGAGCACGGCGACGGTGTTCGTGAAGACGAGCCGGTGGTACCCGAGCTCGCGGTACGCCGCCCACATGGTCCGGAGGTTGCGCTCGGCGAGACGCACGTCCGGGTGGGCGAAGTGCGGCGCCGGGTGGGCGAGGTCGAGGAGGTCGCCCTCGATGACGGCGTGCGGCACGTCCGCTGCTCCCAGCAGGTCGTGGAGCGCCTCGGCCGCGGTGGTCTTGCCGACGCCCGACCGGCCTCCGACGAACAGGACCTCCGACCGGGGCACCGCGTCAGCTCCGGCCGAGGGAGAGCAGCGCCAGGGCGGCGTCCTCGGGCCCGTAGTCGAACATGCGGTCCCAGAACGGGTCGGCCGCCCAGGGGACGTCCCCGTCGGCGGGCACCGCGTGCGCGGTCTCGAGCAGCCAGTCGACCTCGGGGCGCACCGCATCGGCGTACCGGGGCGGCTGCCAACCGAGCGCCCGCGCCGCCGAGGTGTCGAGGACGAAGGGCGAGGGCGAGCTCCACGGCGTCGTCCCGACGAAGGCCGGGGCGTCCTGGTCGAGCAGGACCTCGTCGAACCGGTGGTCCACCAGCCCGGCCAGGGTCCGGACGATCTCGAGCACGTCCGGAGCGGTCTCGTCCGCCACGTTGAGGATCCGGCGGTCGGGAGCGTCGGCGACGAGCCGCACGAGCGACGCGATGCCGCTCGCCGCCGTGGTGTGGTCGACGCCACGGCCGTGGTCGGCGAGCAGGATGCGCTCCCGTCCGTCGAGCGCTCGGCGCACCACGAACCACTCCCGGGGACGACTGATGGCGACGCCGTACACCTTGGAGGGGCGGAGCACGGTGACCGGGGCGCCGTGGTCGAGCAGGACCTGCTCCGCGGCCACCTTCGCGGCACCGTAGCCGTCGCGCGAGGTCGGGTCGCCGTCGCCGGCCACGACGGTCGGCTGCAGCTCGGACACGGGCCCGCCGAACACCGGCTTGTCGAGCGCGTTGGCGTGTCGACCCCGGTCGTCGACGTACACCGCCTTCGACGACACGAAGACGGTCGAGCCGACGTCGTCGAGGAACGGCCGGAGCTGCAGGGCGTCGTCGCGGGTGAGCCCGACGGTGTCCACGAGCAGGTCCGCGCCCGGGCGCAGGAGTCCGCGGAGCACGGTCGTGTCGCGGCGGTCCCCGGGGACGAACGTGGCGCCGGCTGCGGTCAGGGTGTCGGCGGTCGGACCGCCGCGCCGCGCGACGAACTCGACCTGCCAGTCGTCCCCGCCACGGCCCGACAGGTCGAGCAGGTCGCGGACCACGGCCGAACCGATGCCGCCGGTACCGCCGAGGACGACGGCGCGTCTGGTGCTCATGCGGCCACGCTAGTGCCGCCGGGGCAGCACGGACGACGGTGCCCGGTCAGGACGCGACGAGCTCCGGTTCGAGGCGCCACCACTCGGCGAGGGAACCGTCGTACACCTTCACCTGGTCGTGCCCGAGCACGGTCAGGGCCAGGGCGTCGACGCACGCCGCGCTGCCGACGCCGCAGTAGGTGACGATCTCGTCCGCGTCGAGGACGGGCGCGAACACCTCGGCCAGGGCGGCGCGGCGGCGGAGGGTGTTCGTCTCGGGGTCGATCACGTCGTCGGTGGTGATCGCGGTGCTGCCCGGCACGACTCCCGGGTGGTCCGTGCCGAGCACCGACGGGGGAGCCGCCAGCACGACGGCGGCGGGCTCCTCACCGCGGACGGCGCGCAGGACGCGGTCGCGGTCCGCCCAGTACGGACGTTCCACACCGGCGAGGAAGGGCTCGGCGGACGTCGGTGCGCCACCGTTGCGGAGCGGCCCGACACGGACCGGGCGTCCTTCGTCCCGCCACTTCGAGAACCCGCCGTCGAGCACCGCGACGTCGTCGAAGCCGAACGCGCGGAAGATCCACCACAGGCGTGCCGCCCACTCGCCGACGCTGTCGTCGTAGACCACGACGGTGGAGTCGTTGGTGACCCCGAGGGCCCGCGCCGCGGCCTCGAAGCGCTCGGCGCTCGGTCGTGTGAACGGCAGGGCGGCGTCGGGGGCCGAGAAGTCGTCGACCAGGTCGGCGTAGCGCGCGCCCGGGACGTGCCCGTGCTGCTCGTAGGCGTCACGCGCGCCCTGCCACTGCATCGCCGTGCCGACCCCGGCGGTCATCACCGAGGCATCGAGGACGACGAGTTCGTCGGCTCCGATGTGGTCGGCGAGCCACTGCGTCGACACGAGCGGCGAGGTCAGGACGGGGGCCATGGCGCTCAGGGTAACCGGGTCCTCCGACGAGGCGCCGGGAGTCCGACACAGTGCGCAACGCCGGTGTCCGGACCGCGAGGACCGCCGAATCCGCGGCGACGAGGAGGGCCGCTCGTCGACCAGATGTTCGGCGATCGCACCGCGGACCGCGACATCCCACGCATCGATCGATGCGTGGGATGTCGTAGCGCCAGTGCCGACGGCGTGGCGCCGGGGACGGCTAGTGCGCCGCGGCCGGGATGCTGCCCGTCGTGGCTGCCGACGCGTGCTCGAGCTTCGCGAGCCGCACCGACTGCCGGTTGATGAGCAGGCCGCCGGCGAGGGCGACGAGCACGAGCACCCCGGCAGAGATCCCGAAGGCCACGTGGTACCCGTCGATCACCGCCTGCGCCTGCTGGAGCTTCGTCGGTGCCGCCGAGAGGCCCGACAGGCTGTCCTCGACGACGTCGGCGAAGATCGTCGAGAGCAGCGCCGTACCGATCGAGCCGCCGATCTGCTGCATCGTGTTCACCGTCGCCGAGGCCACACCGGCATCCGCACGGGCGACACCGGTCGTCGCGGTGTTCATCGCCGACGAGAAGATGGTGCCCATGCCGAGACCGATCACGATCAGCGCCGGCAGGACGGTCCCCGCGTAGGTGCTGTCGACCTCGGTGCGGAGCAGGAGCAGCAACCCGGTCGCCGCGACGAGACCGCCGGCGAAGATCAGGACCTTCGGACCGACACGGGGGAGCAGTCGTCCACCGATCTGCGTCGCCGAGACCATGATCGACAGCGGCATCGGCAGGAACGCCAGGCCGGTCTGCAGCGAGCTGAAGCCGAGGGTCTGCTCGAGGTAGTAGGTCAGGAACAGGAAGATGCCGAACATGCCGATCGCCACGAGGCCGATCGCGATGAAGGCACCACCGCGGTCGCGGTCGAGGACGACGCGCAACGGCAGGAGCGGGTGCGCGACCCGCGTCTCGACCACGACGAAGGCAGCGACGAGCAGGACGCCCGCGGCGAGCATGACGATGGTGAGCGGGGCGTCCCAGCCGTTCGACTCGGCGTTCGAGAACCCGTAGACGATGCCGACCAGGCCCGCGGTGATCGTCAGGACGCCGGCGACGTCGATGCGGGGACGCTCGACCTTCGGCGGCTTCGCCATGAAGACGAGCGCGCCGATGACGCCGAGCACCGCGAACACGACGTTGACGTAGAGGCACCAGCGCCAGGACGCGTACTCGGTCAGCACGCCGCCGAGCAGCAGGCCGATCGCCGCACCCGAGCCGGCGATCGACCCGAAGATGCCGAACGCCCGGCCGCGTTCCTTCGGGTCACGGAAGGTCGTGGTGAGCATGCCGAGCGCCGAGGGGGCGAGCAGCGCTCCGAAGATGCCCTGCAGTGCACGGGCGGCGACGAGCAGACCGAACGAGTCGGCGAGGCCACCGAGCACCGAGGCGACAGCGAACCCGACCAGGCCGACGATGAAGGTGGTCTTCCGGCCGAACAGGTCACCGAGGCGACCGCCGAGCAGGAGCAGGGAGCCGAACGCCAGCGAGTACGCGGTGACGATCCACTGCCGCTGGTCGGTGCCGAAGCCGAGGTCGGCCTGCGCCGACGGGAGGGCGATGTTCACGATGGTCGCGTCGAGCACGACCATGAGCTGGGCCAGGGCGATGACCGCCAGCGCGATCCAGCGGTGGTTGGCCCGGTCGGAGCCGGGCGTGGTCCCGGTAGCACGGCCGGTCGTCGTGGGTGCCGACCCGGTCGGGGTCGGCACGGTCTGTTCTGCCGTCACGGCAGCCTCCTTCGGAGAAGGGTGGGAGTGGCGGAGCACGCGCCGTCGAGCGCTTCGCGAGGAGGTGGAACCGGATGTGGTGCATCCGTTTGTGTCGAGTGTAGACCGAAACGGAGTGACCGCATCCGTTTGTTCCCAGATTCTTCAACTACGGTCGACACCGTGAGCACCACCGACAGCGCGCACGAGCTCGAGCGCCCCCTGCGCGCCGACGCCGCGCGCAACCGCGAGCTGATCCTGCAGACCGCGCGCAGGTGCTTCGCGGAGCGCGGGCTCTCGGTCACGCTCAACGACATCGCGCACGAGGCCGGGGTCGGCGTCGGGACGGTCTACCGCCGGTTCGCCGACAAGGACGCCCTGATCGAGGCGCTGCTCGCCACCAAGTTCGAGGCGATGAACGCTGCCGCCTCCCGCGCAGCGCAGGAGACCGATCCGCGTGAGGCCCTCCGCGTCTACCTGATGGGCGTGTTCGAGTTCCGCGCACGCGACCGTGCCCTGGCCGATGCCATCGTCCGCGCGGGGAAGGCGCGGCCGTCGATCGTCAACGAGCGGGACCGGCTCGAGCGCCAGGTCGCGACGATCATCGAGCGTGCAGCGGCGGCCGGGGTGGTGCGCGCCGGGTTCAGCTACGCCGACCTCCCGATGCTCACGACGATGGTCGGCGCCGTCGCGGACACCACTCGTGCCCACGACCCCGACGCGTGGCGCCGCTACGCCGAGGTGGTGCTCGAGGGCGTGCTGCCCGGCGGCACCACCGACCCGATGGTCGGCGCGCCGCTCGACCGCGCCGCCATCGAGCGCGCCCTGCACGGCCAGCCCTGACGGTCACCGGACGCGACACCGCACCGGACGGGAGGCACGTGGCGGTCCCGCACCGCGCCTCCAGGCCGACAGCGCGCACCGCCAGCGCGGACCGACAGCGGCGTACCGGCGCGGCTGCGCCGTCAGCACCCGGCCGCTACAGCCAGCTCGGCAGCCAGTAGTGGGACCGGATGAAGTCCCACGGCATCTGCAGGCCGGTCCACATCGGGTACCAGTACGCGGAGGCGAGCACGACGACGCCGAGGTACACACCGATCCACACCAACGCCCGCGTCCGTCGCGGCCGCGGATCGGTCCGTGACCCCGCGACGAGCCCGATCGCTGCGGCCAGGCCCATGACGAGGAACGGCTCGAACGCCACCGTGTAGAACTGGAACACCGTGCGGTCGGTGTACAGCAGCCACGGCAGGTACCCGCCAGCGACGCCGATCAGCACGAAGCCGTACTCCCAGCGACGGCGCAGCACGAAGAGCACGAGCAGCGCGATCGCCGCGATCACCGAGGCGTACCAGATGAACGGGTTCGCGATGCCGGTGATCGCCTCGCCGCAGCGGCTCGCCCAGCACCCGTCCTGTCCCGCGTTCGTGCCCTCGTAGTACATGGACGTCGGCCGCTGCATGACGAGCCAGAGCAGCGGGTTCGCCTGGTACGAGTGCGGTGTGTGCAGGCCGATGTTGAAGCCGTAGATCTCCGACTGGTAGTGCCACCAGTTCTGGAACGACTCCGGCACCCAAGCGAGCAGCCCCGTCCAACGCTCCCCGCCGCTTGCGATCCAGTTCCGGTCCCACCCGCCCGAGGTGCGGAACCACCCTGTCCACGAGGCCAGGTAGGTCACGGCGGCGATCGGGACGGTGAGCAGGAACGTCACCGGTGCCTGCTGCAGGAACGCGCTCGACGACCAGAACGTCACGCCCGCCCGGCGGCGCATCATCATGTCGCTCAGCACGGAGTACAGCGCGAAGAACGCCAGGAAGTACAGCCCGGACCACTTCGTCGCGGACGCGAGGCCGAGCGCGACGCCCATCGCGAGGAGCCACGGCCGCCAGACCAGCACCGGTCCCCAGAGCGTGTCCCGTCCGGCGTCCGCCCGGCGTCGGACCCAGTCGTCGAGCCGCCGCTTCGCCCACCGCCGGTCGAGCAACAGCGCCCCCGCGCCGAGGACGACGAAGAAGGTCAGGATGCCGTCGAGCAGCGTGACGCGCGACAGCACGATCGCCTGCCCGTCGATCGCGAGCAGGAAGCCGGCGAGCGTCCCGATCGCCGTCGACCGGAACAGCGAGCGGGCGATGACCGCGGTCAGGAACACGGTCGCAGTGCCGAACACGGCGACGGTGAACCGCCACCCGAACGAGCTGTCGGCACCGAACAGCAGCATCCCGAGGCCGATCAGGTACTTGCCGAGCGGGGGGTGGGCGATGAACTCCGCCGCCCGCGAGTACAGGTCGGTCTCACCGTCCGCGAAGCGCTGGTCGGTCGTCGGGGCGCCGTCGTCCGAGGAGTTCGCCGGCCAGGTGCCCTCGTACCCGAGGTGCACGATCGACCAGCCGTCCTTGACGTAGTACGTCTCGTCGAACACGAGCGAGTGCGGGTGTCCGAGTCCCACGAGCCGGAGCACGGCCGCCAGCAGGGTGACCGCGATCGGGCCCGTCCACCGCCAGAGCGCGACGCGCCGCGACGTCGACAGGGCGCGACCCCACCAGTCGTCGAGACGGGAGCCGACCGGTCCGTCGACGAGGGCGGTGCGGTCGTCGGTCAGCTCGCTGGTCATCGCCTGCATCCTACGGATCGTCGCCACCGCGGACCTGGCACCAGAATGGGGAGGTGATCGTCCTCGCAGCAACGCCCATCGGCAACCTCGGCGACGCGTCGCGCCGGCTCGTCGAGACCCTGTCGAACGCGAGCGTGGTGGCCGCCGAGGACACCCGGACCGCGATCCACCTGATGCGCGCGCTCGGCATCGAGAACCGCCCGCGCCTCATCGCCCTCCACGAGCACAACGAGCGCGCGAAGGCCTCCGAGGTGGTCGAGCTCGCCCGCGACGAGGACGTGGTGGTCCTCACCGACGCGGGCATGCCGGCGATCAGCGACCCGGGGTTCCCCCTGGTCGAGGCAGCCGCGGCCGCCGGTGTGACCGTCACCGCCCTGCCCGGTCCGTCCGCGGTGCTCATGGCGCTCGCCGTGTCCGGCCTGCCGACCGACCGCTTCAGCTTCGAGGGCTTCCCGACCCGCAAGGCCGGGGAGCGCCGTCGCCTGTTCGCGTCGCTGGCGGGCGAGCAGCGGACGATGGTCTTCTTCGAGTCCCCGCACCGGCTCGCCGACACGCTCACCGACATGGCCGCCGGGTTCGGCGACGACCGCCGCGCGGTCGTGTGCCGTGAGCTCACGAAGCTGCACGAGGAGGTCCGCCGCGACACGCTGGCCGGGCTGGCAGCGTGGGCGGCCGACGGCGTGCGCGGGGAGATCTGCGTCGTCGTCGAGGGCTCGACCGGCGCCCTCGACGTGACGAGCATCGAGGACGGTGTGCGGCTGGTGCTCGAGCGGGTCGCCGCCGGCTCGCGCATGAAGGAGGCCGCCGCGGCGGTCGCGGACGCGACCGGCCTGTCGAAGCGCGACCTGTACGAGGGCGCGCTGGCGGCGCGGTAGCCGCGACCACGACCGGACCGGGCCCACGCCGCCGGTCCAGCATCGACGCGCCAGCGGCGGTGCGGCCGTGCCGGACGGGAGGCGCGGCGCGGGTCCGCCACGCGCCTCCCGTCCGGCTTCTCCACAGCTGGCGCGGGGCGCGTCATGCGGTTCCCGGCCGCCCGTAGGATGGTCCGCATGTCCGACGGGTCCTCGTTCAGCATCACCACGCCGATCTTCTACGTGAACGACGTGCCCCACATCGGGCACGCCTACACCGAGGTCGCCGCGGACTTCATGGCGCGCTGGCACCGGCAGCGGGGCGACGACACCTGGCTGCTCACGGGGACCGACGAGCACGGCCAGAAGATCCTCCGGACCGCCAGCGCGAACGACGTCTCCCCGAAGGAGTGGGCCGACCGGCTCGTCACCGACGCGTGGAAGCCGCTCCTCGACACCGTCGACGTCGCGAACGACGACTTCATCCGCACGACCGACGAGCGCCACGAGCGCGGCGTGACCGCGTTCCTGCAGAAGCTGTACGACGACGGCTTCATCTACGCCGGCGAGTTCGAGGGCTTCTACTGCGTCGGGTGCGAGGAGTACAAGCAGCCGAGCGACCTCGTGCCCGGCACCGGCCCGTACGAGGGCCAGCAGGTCTGCGCGATCCACTCGATCCCGGTCGAGGTCCTGGCCGAGCGCAACTACTTCTTCCGCATGAGCGACTTCGAGCAGCGCCTGCTCCACCTGTACGAGTCGAACCCGCAGTTCATCCAGCCCGAGAGCGTGCGCAACGAGATCGTCTCGTTCGTGAAGCAGGGCCTCCGGGACCTGTCGATCTCGCGGTCGAGCTTCGACTGGGGCATCCAGATCCCCTGGGACCACGACCACGTGCTCTACGTGTGGTTCGACGCCCTGCTCAACTACGTCACCGCCCTCGGCTACGGGTCGGACGACGACGAGGCCTTCCAGCGTCTCTGGCCGAGCGTGCACATCGTCGGCAAGGACATCGCCCGGTTCCACGCCGTGATCTGGCCCGCCATGCTCATGGCTGCCGGGCTGCCCGTGCCGGAGCGCGTGTTCGGCCACGGCTGGCTGCTCGTCGGCGGCGAGAAGATGTCCAAGTCGAAGCTCACCGGCATCGCGCCGTCGGAGATCACGGACACCTTCGGCTCCGACGCCTTCCGCTACTACTTCCTCCGCGCGATCACGTTCGGGCAGGACGGCAACTTCAGTTGGGAGGACATCTCCGCCCGCTACTCGGCCGACCTCGCGAACGGCTTCGGCAACCTCGCGTCGCGTCTCGTCGCGATGCTGCAGAAGTACTTCGACGGTGCGGTCCCCGAGCGCGGCGAGCTGACCGACTCCGACCGGGCGGTCGACGACCTGGCGGTGTCCGTCACCGAGCGGGCCGACGCCGCGGTCGACGGCTTCGCCCCGCACGACGCGATCGCCGCCGTGTGGGAGCTCGTCGACGCACTGAACGGCTACATCACCGAGCAGGAGCCCTGGGCCCTGGCGAAGGACGAGGCGAACCGCGAGCGACTCGGCACCGTCCTGACGACCGCGCTCCGGGGCCTCGGGACCGTGAACGTCCTGGTCTCCCCGGTGATGCCGAAGGCGACCGAGAAGCTCTGGGCGTCGATCGGGGCCGGCGGGTCCGTGACCGAGCAGCGGGTCGACCGCGCGTACGAGTGGCAGGGCGCCGCGACCGTCGTGCCGCTCGAGAGTGGGCTGTTCCCGCGCATCGAGCAGCAGCCCGAGCAGGGCGCAGCGTGACCGACGCGGCCGACGCCTCGCACGTCCGGGCCCGGGGCGAGGGATCGTCCGGCGGCTCGAAGCGCGACCTGAGCTACCCACCGCTGCCGCAGGCGCTCGTCGTGCCCGTGTACGACAACCACACGCACATGGAGATCGCCGACGGCGTCGGCGAGGGCGGCGACGGACCGCTCGACTACCGCGAGCACCTCGACCGCGCATCGAGCGTCGGCGTCCGCGGCGTCGTGCAGGTCGGCACCGACCTGGCGACGTCGGAGTGGTCCGCGCAGATCGCCGCGCGCGAGCCCCGCGTGCTCGCCGCGGTCGCGCTGCACCCGAACGAAGCACCCGTGCTCGACGAGCAGGGGCTGCTCGACGAGCACCTCGCCGGCATCGAGCGGCTCGCGGCACTGCCCCGCGTCCGGGCGATCGGTGAGACCGGCCTCGACTTCTTCCGCACCGGCGAGGACGGGCGGGCGGCACAGGTCCGCTCGTTCGAGGAGCACATCCGCATCGCCAAGGAGCACGACCTCGCGCTGACGATCCACGACCGCGACGCGCACGACGCCGTGGTCGAGGTCCTCGACCGCGTCGGCGCTCCCGAGAAGACCGTGTTCCACTGCTTCTCCGGCGGCCCCGACCTCGCCCGGCTCTGCGCGGAGCGCGGCTGGTACATGTCCTTCGCCGGCACCGTCACGTTCAAGAACGCGCAGTCGCTCCGTGACGCCCTGCAGGTCGCACCGCGCCACCTGGTCATGATCGAGACCGACGCCCCGTTCCTCACGCCGACGCCGTACCGCGGCCGGCCGAACGCGCCGTACCTCATCCCGCTCACGCTCCGGTCGATGGCCGAGACCCTCGGCACCGACGCGTCGATGCTCGCGGCGCAGATCGCCTCGACCACCGAGCTGGTCTACGGCGCATGGGACGCCGAGCCCGTCACGGTGGACCAGTAGCCGTGGGCGCACTGCTCGGCCCGGCGGAGATCCGGGACCTCGCCGCCAAGCTCGACGTCACCCCGACGAAGAAGCTCGGTCAGAACTTCGTGCACGACGCGAACACCGTGCGCCGCATCGTCGCGGCCGGTGGGGTGTCGGCAGACGCCCGCGTGCTCGAGATCGGACCGGGGCTGGGGTCGCTGACGCTCGGACTGACCGAGACCGGGGCGTCGGTGACGGCGGTGGAGATCGACGGACGGCTCGCGGCGCAGCTGCCGACCACCGTGTCGCGCATGCAGCCCGACGCCCGGCTGCAGGTCGTCCACCAGGACGCCCTCGCCGTGACCGCGGACGAACTGCCCGAGGCGCCGACCCACGTCGTGGCGAACCTGCCGTACAACGTCTCCGTCCCCGTGCTCCTGCACCTGCTCGCGACCTTCCCGACCATCGAGCGGGTGCTCGTCATGGTGCAGGCCGAGGTCGGCTACCGCATCGCCGCGGGCCCCGGCAGCAAGGTCTACGGTGCTCCGAGCGTCAAGGCCGCCTGGTACGGGTCGTGGTCGACTGCCGGACAGATCAGCCGCCAGGTCTTCTGGCCGGTGCCGAACGTCGACAGCGTGCTCGTCGGGTTCGACCGTCGTGAGCGCCCCGGGGACGAGGCGCTGCGGGCGCAGGTCTTCGAGCTCGTCGACGGGGCCTTCCAGCAGCGTCGGAAGATGCTCCGGCAGAGCCTGTCCGGTGTCCTCGGCTCGAGCGCCCGCGCATCGGAGCTGCTGACCGCCGCCGGCCTCGATCCGACCGCCCGGGGCGAGGCACTGTCGCCGGACGACTTCGTGCAGCTCGGGCGGACGGTCCTCGCCGCCCGCTGACAGGACCCGGCCGAAGGACGAAGTGATCAGCAGGTGCCGCGCCTGGGGAGCGGTCGGCCGACGATGGAGCCCTCGCTCGTCCGTGGGCGCCGGAGCGGCGGACCGCCGTACGCTGTCGCCATGACGACCGGCCCCGTACGGACCCACTCGCAGGGCATGGCAGCCGATCGGGTGACCGCCGCGACCGGCAGATCGCCCGACGACTGGTACGTCCTGCTCGACGCGGCGGACGGCCGCTCGATCGGACACACCGCCATCGCCGCGCACCTCGTCGCGCTCGGCGTGGACCCGTGGTGGGCGCAGGGCGTGACCATCGGCTACGAGCAGTCCCGGGGCCTCCGGATCCCCGGGCAGCGGTCCGACGGCACCTTCGCCGTGTCCGCGTCGCGCCAGGTACCGGGCGAGCGTGGAACCGTCCTCGACCGGATCGTGCCGCTGTGCGTGGAGGCGTTCGGCTTCGCGCCCACCTCGGAACGTCGTGGTGGCAAGCGCCCCTCCGCGCGGTGGACCTTCCCGGACCGCGAGTCCGTCCTCGTGAACACCGAGGACGGCCCACGCCCCGGGACGGTCCGGATCGCGGCGCAGCGGGAACGCCTGACCGGTCCGGAGCGCATACCCGAGGCGAAGGCTGACCTGCGGGAGCTCCTCAGCCGGTTCTAGTGTCCGCGGCCGGCCATCGCCTCGAGGATCTGCTGGTGCGTGCCGTCGCGCTCTGCCCAGCGCAGCGGCTGCACGTTCTGCACGAGGATCTCCGGGGCGGCGCCGGACGCGAGCAGACCCATCACCTCGTCGGTGAACTCGTCGAGCGGCATGCCGCCGAAGTCGGCTCCTCCCATCAGGTCCGTCTGCACCGCCGGCGGAGCGAGCTCGAGCACGTCGACCGGGCTGCCGACGAGCTGCTGCCGGAGTGCCTGCGTGTAGGAGTGCACGGCGGCCTTCGTGGCGTTGTAGGTCGGGGTCGCCGTGAGCGGGACGAAGGCCAGACCGGACGACACGGTGATGAGCGTCGCTGCCGGTCGGGAGAGCAGGTGGGGCAGGAAGGCGTCGATCAGGCGGATCGTGCCGACCAGGTTCGTCTGGACGGTCTCGAGTGCGTCGTCGATGTGCCCCGGGTCGCGGAGGTCCTCGTTCCGCATGATGCCCGACATGGTGACGACGGTGTCGAGCTCCGGCCAGCGAGCGATGACGTCCGCGGCGGCGCTGGCGATCGAAGCGCCGTCGGCGACGTCGATCGCCACGGTGCCGAAGCCGTGCTCGGCGGCGAGGGCGTCCAGGCGGTCCTGACGGCGGCCGCCGATGACGACGGTGCTGCCGGCGTCCTGCAGCCGCTGTGCGAGGGCGAGCCCGAGGCCCGAGGTCGCGCCGGAGATGAAGACGGTGCTGTTCGTGGTGTCCATGTCGACCACGATGCCCCTGCGGACGGGACGGCTCCAGGGCGCGGGCATCGGGGGACCGCCGGTCCCTGGTTCCGCCGCTGCCGAGACGGCACGATGGGGACATGGACCGACCCGCGCTCGCCGACTTCCTGCGCCGCCGCCGCGAGCTGCTGCGCCCCGAGGACGTCGGGCTCGGCAGCGGTTCGCGCCGACGGACGCCCGGTCTCCGCCGTGAGGAGGTCGCCGCGCTCGCCGGGATGAGCGTCGACTACTACACGCGGCTCGAGCAGCAGCGCGGCCCGCAACCGTCCGAGCAGATGGTGGCGGCGATCGCCCGGGCGCTCCGGTGCAGCCTCGACGAGCGCGACCACCTGTTCCACCTCGCCGGGCACACGGCGCCGGTCCGGATGCACCGAGCGGACCACGTGGACCCGGCGATCCTGCGCGTGCTCGACCGGCTCGAGGACACCCCGGCGATCGTGGTGAGCCACCTGGGGGAGACCCTCGTCGAGAACCGGCTCGCACGGGCGCTGCTCGGCGGATCCGTCGACCTGCCGGGCAACGAGCGGTACCAGGCGTGGCGCTGGTTCGTCACGGGGACCGAGCAGGCGAAGTACGCGCCCGAGCAGCACGACCGCCTCGGCCGGGTGGTGGTCGCGTCGCTCCGTGCTGCCGTCGGGCTCGCGGGACCGACCGACCGGCGGGCGACGGAGCTCGTCGCGGAGTTGCAGCGCCGCAGCCCGGCCTTCCGCGAGCTCTGGGAACGGCACGAGGTAGCGACCCGGTGGTCGGACAACAAGACCATCGTGCAGCCCGAGCTCGGACGGATCACCGTCGACTGCCAGGTGCTGCACACGGACGACCAGGCGCAGGCGCTCCTGCTCTTCACCGCGCCGCCCGGGAGCGAGGACGCGCAGAAGCTCGAGCTCCTCGGCGTCGTCGGCACGCAGCAGTTCGGCGCGGACAGCGTCGCGCGCTGATCCTCGGTCGGCCGGCGGACCCCGACCAGGACCATCGACCGTCAGTCGGCTGCAGCGCCCCGGGCCCGCAGCGCCGCGACGACGGCCTCCGGGTCGTTGCACCGGAACCGCAGCGACCGTGCGCCGCGGATCGTGACCTGGACGCCGGGTCCGCCGTCGAGCAACACCGCCGTGCCGCCGGGGACGAGTCGGATGCCGAGCCCGCCGGAGTTGCCGCCCGTCATGTGCACGACCTCGGCGGAGGTGATCTGCTCGGGGGCGACGCGCCGCCGGTACCACCACGGCCGGACCCGGACCTCGAGGACCTCGTCGACCCGAACCGTCATCCGCATCAGCACCGAGCCGATGCCGAGCGCGACCGTGACGGCGAGCGTGACCACCAGGACGCCCACGTCCGACGCCGTCGGCGGCTGGTCCTGCCACCCTGCCGGCACCGCGAGCACGAGCGTCGCGATCCCGACGGCGGTCGCGATCACGGCCCAACCGATGACGGTCATCACGCGGCCGGAACGGACGGTCTCCTCGTACGCGGGGTGGGACATGCGTTCCACCCTCGCACACCCGGCGCGGACGCACGTCGCAATCCCACGTCACACACCTGGCACCCCCAGGCTCGCCGTGCCTAGGGTGGCCCGGTGACAACTCCGCGCGTGTACGTCATCCACGAGAACCCCGAGTGGTTCCCGCCGTTCGCCGCTGCCTTCGAGGCGGAGGGCGTCCCGGTCGAGGAACTCCTGCTCACCGACGGCGGTGCCCTCTGCAGCATCGACCTGACCGCCGAGCCGGCCCCGGGCGTCTACTGGTCCCGCATGTCGGCCAGCTCCCACACCCGCGGGAACGAGCACAGCAAGGAGTACGCCCGCGCGCTGCTCGGCTGGCTCGAGCGCGCCGGTGCGACGGTCGTGAACGGCAGCCACGTGCTGGAGCTCGAGGTGTCGAAGGTCGCCCAGCACGGCCTGCTCCGCGACGCCGGGTTCGACGTGCCCCGCACGACCGCGGTGTTCGGCTCGTCCGCCCTGAAGGACGCCGCCCGCACGTTCACCGGCGGCGCGGACGTGCCCTTCATCACGAAGCACAACCAGGGCGGCAAGGGCCTCGGCGTCCGCCGCTTCGACACCCTCGCCGAGTTCGACGCGTACGTCGACGGCCCCGAGTTCGAGGCTCCCGTCGACGGCATCACGCTGCTCCAGGAGCTCCTGACCGCGCGCGAGCCGTTCATCACCCGCGCCGAGTTCGTCGGTGGCGAGTTCGTCTACGCCGTCCGGGTCGACACGAGCGCCGGCAGCTTCGAGCTCTGCCCGGCCGACGCGTGCGAGGTCCCGCAGGTCATCGCGGGAGCCGTGTGCGAGGTTCCGGGTACCGAGGCGTCCGGCGCCCCGGCCGCCTTCAGCATCCGCGACGAGGTGACGGCCGGTCACCCGCTCGTGCAGCAGCTCCGGACGTTCCTCGCCGAGCAGCGCATCCAGGTCGCGGGCGTCGAGTTCATGGAGACCACGGACGGCCGCACGGTCGTCTACGACGTGAACACGAACACGAACTACAACCCCGCCGTCGAGGCGGTCGCGCCGGTCTCCGGTCCGCGCGCGATCGCGCGCTTCACCGGCGCGCTCCTCGAGCAGGCCTACGCCGCGTCGGCGACCACCGTCTGAGACGACACCACCCACCGGCCGGGAGGCACGGTGCGGGCCCGCCCCGCGCCTCCCGGCCGTCACGACCCACCTGAGGAACCACACGTGCGATTCGGATACTGGACCCCGCTCTTCGGCGGCTGGCTGCGCAACGTCGAGGACGAGGACATGCCCGTCACCTTCGACTACGTGAAGCGGCTCGCGCAGCGCGCCGAGCGGATCGGCTTCGACCTGACGCTCGTCCCGGAGCTCAACCTCAACGACATCAAGGGCACGGCGGCGCCGAGCCTCGAGGCGTGGGCGCTCGCGGCCGCGTTGGCGGCGACGACCGAGCGGCTCGAGATCATGGCCGCGATGCGTCCGGGCTACCACCTGCCGGCCGTGACGGCCAAGCAGGCGGCGACCATCGACGAGATCTCCTGTGGTCGCTTCACCTTCAACGTGGTGAGCGCCTGGTGGGCCGAGGAGGCCCGCCAGTACGGCGGCATCTTCTCCGAGCACGACGACCGGTACGCACGGACCGAGGAGTTCGTCGCGATCCTCAAGGGCCTGTGGGCCGAGACGCCGTTCTCCTTCTCGGGCGAGTACTACGACGTGCAGAACACGCACCTCGAGCCGAAGCCGCGCGTCACCCCGCGCATCTACGCCGGCGGCGAGAGCGAGGCGGGCAAGAGCTCGATCACGCGCTTCGCCGACGCGTACCTGACGCACGGCGGCACCGTCGACGAGCTCCGGACGAAGATCGCCGAGATGCGGCGCCGCCGCGAGGACGCCGGCGCTGCGCCGTTCGAGGCGTTCGGCATGGCCGCGTACGTGATCGTCCGCGAGACCGAGGAGGAGGCGCAGGCCGAGCTGGCCCGCATCACCGACGTCCGTCACGGGAAGGCCTACGAGTCGTACCAGGACTTCATCTCCAAGTCGCAGCTCGAGCACGTCCCGTCGCTCGAGGACTACTCGGTGTCGAACCGCGGCCTGCGCCCCGGCTTCGTCGGCACGCCACAGCAGGTCGCCGACCGGATCCGCGAGTTCGAGGACGCCGGCGTCGACACGCTCCTGCTGCAGTTCTCCCCGCAGGCCGAGGAGATGGAGCGCTTCGGCGAGCAGGTCATCCCGCTGGTGCGCTCGTCCGTCCCCGCCGAGCCGGTCGCCTGATGGCGGCCGAGGACGACTGGGCGTTCGAGACGCGGCAGATCAGGGCGGGCTTCAGGGCAGACCCGGGCTTCGGGGCGAACGTGCCCCCGATCGCGCAGAGTGCGGCCTTCGTCTACCCGTCGGGCGAGGACGCCGCGGCACGGTTCATGCTCGACGCCCCCGGGCACACGTACACGCGGGTCAACAACCCGTCGGCAGCCGCCCTGGAGCGACGCGTCGCTGACCTCGAGGGCGGGGTCGGAGCGCTGGCGCTCGCGTCGGGCCAGGCCGCGACCTCGCTGGCCGTGCTCGGTGTGGCTCGTGCCGGTGCGCACGTCGTGTCCAGCGCGTCGCTCTACGGCGCGACCTACACGCTCTTCCACTCGACCCTGAGCGACCTCGGGATCTCGTTCACGTTCGTGCAGGACCCGACGGACCTCGACGAGTGGCGTGCCGCGGTGCGTCCGGAGACGCGGGCGTTCTTCGGCGAGAGCATCCCGAACCCGCGCGGTGACGTGCTCGACTTCGCCGGGGTCGCCGGTGTCGCCCACGAGGCCGGTGTGCCGCTCATCGTCGACAACACCATCGCGACGCCGTACCTCGTCCGACCGATCGAGCACGGTGCCGACATCGTCGTGCACTCGGCGACGAAGTACCTCGCCGGGCACGGCAGCGCCGTCGCCGGGATCATCGTCGACAGCGGGAACTTCGACTGGGCAGCGCAGGCGGAGAAGTACCCGCAGCTCACGACGGTCGAGCAGTCCGGGTTCGCCGGGACGGCCTTCGCCGAGAAGTTCGGACGGCGCGCGTTCATCCAGCGCACCCGGTCGAAGCTCTCCGCGGACCTCGGTCCGGCGATCGCACCGTTCAACGCCTTCCTGGTGCTCCAGGGCATCCAGACCCTGTCGCTCCGCATGGACCGGCACGTGTCGAACGCGTCCGCGGTGGCGTCGTGGCTGGACGACCACGCCCAGGTCGAGCACGTGCACTACTCGGGACTGCCCTCGTCACCGTGGCACCACCTGCAGCAGCGCTACGTCCCGAAGGGGCCGTCGGCCGTGCTGGCGTTCGACCTCGCCGGTGGGGTCGAGGCCGGCCGACGGTTCGTGGCCGCACTCGAGCTGTTCGACCACGTGTCGAACCTGGGCGACGTGCGGTCGCTCGTGGTGCACCCGGCGTCGACGACCCACGTGCAGATGACCCCGGAGCAGCGTGCGGCCGCGGGCGTCGGTGACGGGCTCATCCGGCTGTCGATCGGGCTCGAGCACGTCGACGACATCCTCGCCGACCTGGCACGCGGGTTCGCGGCGGCGGAGCCCTCGGCGTAGACCGCCGCCCGGCGCCGGGAGGATAGGTTGGACGCATGACCTCGCTGGCCGCTCCGACCCGCGTGCGGGTGCGCGCCCCCGGCAAGATCAACGTGTTCCTGTCCGTCGGCGCGCTGCAGGACGACGGGTACCACGACGTCGCGACCGCGTACCAGGCGGTCTCGCTCTACGAGGACGTGACGGCCGAGGCGGCCGACGACTTCTCGGTCCGGTTCACGGGGCCGATCGACACCAGCGCGGTCCCGACGGACGAGTCGAACCTGGCCGTCCGTGCCGCACGACTGGTGGCCGAGGCCGCTGGGCACCGTGGCGGCGTCCGGCTCACGATCGACAAGCAGGTCCCGGTCGCCGGTGGGATGGGCGGGGGATCCGCGGACGCGGCCGCGACGCTGCTCGCGTGCGACACGCTCTGGGGGACCGGTCTGGGACGCGACGAACTCCTGCGCCTCGCAGCCCGACTCGGAGCGGACGTGCCGTTCGCGTTCGCGGGCGGCACCGCCGTCGGGACCGGCCGGGGCGACGAGCTCAGCCCGGCGCTGGCCAAGGGGGAGTTCCACTGGGTCCTGGCGTTGAGCGACGACGGCCTCTCGACCCCGGCGGTCTACCGTGCGCTCGACGAGCACCGGGAACGCTACCGCGCTGACATCCGTCCCGCTCCGACGACCCCGGTGGTCGAGACGAACGTGCTGCAGGCGCTGCGTGCCGGTGACCCGGACCTGCTCGCCGACTGCCTGCACAACGACCTGCAGGCCCCGGCCATGCGGCTGCAGCCGGCACTCGCGACGACGCTCGAGGTCGGGGAGAAGGCGGGGGCGCTCGCGGGCATCGTGTCCGGCAGCGGTCCGACCGTCGCGTTCCTCGTGGCCGACCGTGACGCGGCGCTCGAGGTCCAGGTGGAGCTCAGCGCGGCCGGGCTCGTGGCGCTCCGGGCGAGCGGACCGGTGCACGGGGCACGGGTGGTGCACTGAGGCCGAGTCGAGTCCGCGCAGCGGCGCGCTGTCGGTACGGACGCCTCCACAGCACGGATGCGTCCTCGGACGGCGGGTGTCAGTCGCGCACGTACTCGGTGATGACGACCCGACCGGTCTTCCACTTCTGCTCCACGTGGAAGCCCCGCTCGGCCAGGACCGACGCGGTCTCGGGTTGGATGTTCCGGGCCTTCGGGGTCCCGCCGACGAACCAGACGGTGTCGATGTCGCCGAGGCGTGCCGGGATGGTGGTCGACAGGTCGCCGTTCTGGTTCCACAGCACGCCCGATTCGGCGCCGTTCTTGCGCATACCGAGGTCGGTGAGGCCCGTGAACGCCCAGGGGTAGGAGACGCGGATGATCTCGGCGGTCGTGCCCGGGTGGCCGTAGACACTGCCGAAGACGACGCCCTCGTTCGCGCCGGCGTTCTGCCCGCGCTCAGCGGCGATGATCGACGCGGCGTTCGCCCAGGTCGACTCCTGCTTCGACCTGGGGGTCTTGACGTCGATGGCACTCGGCACGCTGATGACGAGGAACAGCGCGAGGACGGCGGCGATCACGGCGCGCGGCCGGACCAGGGTGATCGCGAGGGCGATGAGGAGCGCGACGAACGGCAGGCTCAGCGACGCGTACTTCGGCGAGTAGAGGTGCTTGCCGAGGGCGGTGGCGGTGAGCAGCGCTCCCGTCGGCAGCACCGCCAGCGGGAGCGCGACGCGCACGGCCTGGGCGCGGAGGAGCGAGCGGACCGTGGCGGACCGGCGGTGCGCGGCGACCAGGGCGCTGACCACGCCGACGACCAGGAGCGTCCAGGCGACCGCGGCGTACGCGTCGACGCCGCCGAACCAGGCGGTGGCGAAGACCTGGGAGAAGGTGCGGTCCCCGATGCCGGAGATCCAGGCGACCTGCTTCGACTGCGCCGCCACCTCGACCACGAGCGGTGAGACGACCACGGCGGCCGCGACGGCGGCGACGGCCCAGCGGACGAGCACGGCACGCGTGACGAGCGGGGAACGCCCGTCCGCCCCACGATCGGACAGCGCCGAGCGCGTGACCGGCCGCTGGACGAGGAACGTCCACGCGAGGGTCACGGCGTGCGCGGCGACGGCCAGGGAGAGGTAGACGTTGAACGCGACCGAGACGAGTGCGAGCACCCCGTACGCGACCCACCAGCGGCGCCCCGTGCCGGAGCGTGTACGGCGTACGGCGGTGGTGCCGACGAGCGTCAGGGCGACGGCCAGGGCGGTGATGGTGGCGTAGGGGCGACCCTCGGACCCCGCCCACTGCACGCGCGGCAGCGCGAGGAAGACGAGACCGGCGGCGATGCCGAGGCGTCGACCGCCGAGTCGCCGCCCGAGGGCGACGACGAGGCCGGCGGCGACACCGATCGCGAGTGCGCTCGGGAACCGCAGGGTGAACGGCGTGTACCCGACGAGCCAGAACCAGACGTGGATGAGCGCGTAGTACAGCCCGTGCACCGCGTCCACGTTGTGGAGTTCGGCCCACAGCTGCGGCCAGCTCCGCTGCGCGCTCGTGACGGTCGCGGCCTCGTCGTACCAGACGGACGGCACCCAGGCGAAGAGGGCGCCGCTGACCACGCCGAGCGCGCCGACGGTGAGTTCGGGGGTACGCACGGCGGCGACCCGGATCGCCGTCGATGCCGACCGGAGTCGGGTACGGACCGGCGCGACCCCGGCGGAGGCGGGGACGTGGATGGTGCCGGTCTGCGGTGCGTTCACGGTGGCGACGGTAGCGGCCACGGCTGGACGGGTGCCCGGTGCCACCCGGTCCGTCCGTGAGAGTTCGCGATGCCGTAGGGTCACGGACACCATGACGACACTCCGCATCCGAGACGCCGCGCGGTACCTGGGCGTCAGCGACGACACCGTCCGGCGTCTGGTGGATGCCGGCACCCTGCCCCGGTCCGCCGACGCCGCCGGACGGACCGTGGTCGAGGGGCGCGACCTGGCGGCGTACGTCCGCGGTCGGGATGCCGGGCTCGAGGACCCCTCGGGGGTCAGGAGCTCCGCGCGGAACCGCTTCGTCGGGATCGTCACCGAGCTGGTGGTCGAGGGCGTCGTCGCACAGGTCGAGCTGCAGGCCGGACCGAACCGTGTGGTGTCCCTCATGACGGCAGAGGCGGTCCGTGACCTCGGGCTCGAGGTCGGGTCGGTCGCGGTCGCGTCCGTGAAGGCCACGATGGTCACCGTCGAGGTGCCCGAGGACCCGGAGCGCGCCCGGTGACCGGCAGCGTCCCCGACCCGTCGGACCTCGAGGCGCGGCGCCGCACCACCTCGCGCACCGCTGCACTGCAGGGAGCCGGGCAGCCCGCCCTCGACGCCCTCGCCGCGGCCCGGGTGCTCGTCGTCGGAGCCGGCGGCCTCGGCGCGCCGGTGCTGACCTACCTGGCCGGGTCCGGCCTCGGACGCGTCACGGTCGTCGACCACGACGTCGTCGACACCTCGAACCTGGCGCGGCAGACCCTCTTCGCCGCGGCGGACGTGGGCCGGCCGAAGGCCGAGTGCGCCGCCGAGCGCGTCCGGGCAGTCGACCCGGTCGTCGAGGTCGTCGCGCTGGCCGAACGGTTCCGCCCCGAGCACGTGGACGGGCACGACGTGGTGGTCGACGCCGCGGACAGCGTCGAGGTGACCCGCGCCGTCTCGGACGCCTGTGCGGCGGCCGGTGTGCCGTTCGTGTGGGGGACCGCACTCGGCTACGACGGCCAGGTGTCGGTGTTCCACGACGCCGCGCCGGAGCCGGTCGACTTCCACGACCTGCACCCGGAGCCGTTGCCGGACGAGGGCTCCTGCGCTGCCGACGGGGTCCTGCCGGCGCTCTGCGGGGCGGTCGGCGCGGTGATGGCCGCGCAGGTCGGCGCCCTCGTGGCCGGACTCGGCGAGCCCCTGACCGGTCGGGTGCTCACGGTCGACGCGCGGCGGTGGCGGTGGACCGAGAGCCCGCTCCGCCGCGGCCCGGGTTCGGTCCGTCCGGCGGCGCCCGCGGGGGAACCGCCCCGGGTCGCCCCGGCCGAGCTGGCACGGTGGCTCGGCGACGACGGCCGCCCGGTGGTCCTGGTCGACGTCCGGACCGAGGAGGAACAGGCGACCGGTGTCATCCCGGGTTCCCGCGCGCCCGGGCAGGCGACCGACGACGCCGAGCTCGTCGTCGTCTGCGCCTCGGGTGGGCGGGCCACGGCGTGGGCGCGGCGAGCGATCGCGGACCGTCCGGACGACGCGCCCCCGGTGACCGTGTTGGACGGCGGCATCACCGCGTGGCGGCGGGAAGGGCTCCCGACCACTGCTTGACCGCACCTGCGGCTAGGATCGCGGCGTGAAGACGCTCCTGCGCTCCATCGCTGTCGCTGCGGTCCTCGTCGCCACCCTGGCGACGTCCGCCTGCTCGACTCCTGGCGCGGGCAGCAGCACGGGTACGGCCTCCGGGTCCTCCGCGCCTTCCGGTTCGATCACGGTGTTCGCAGCAGCGTCACTCCAGCGCACGTTCACCGAACTCGGCGGACGGTACGAGCAGGAGCACCCCGGCACGACGGTCACGTTCTCGTTCGCGGGGTCGAGCGACCTCGTCTCGCAGATCCGCAACGGCGCCCCGGCCGACGTGTTCGCCTCGGCCGACGAGGCGAACATGGCGAAGCTCAGCGCCAGCGCCAGCGCCAGCGAGGACGACGGCGACGGCGAGGACGACGGCGACGGCGACGGCGACGGCGACGGCGACCTCGCCGCCGGCTGGCCCCGCGCCTTCGCGACCAACACGCTCGAGATCGCGGTCGCGCCCGGCAACCCGCAGCACGTCACCGGACTCCGGAGCCTCACCTCGTCGGACGTGCAGCTCGTCACCTGCGCCGCCCCCGTCCCCTGCGGTGCCGCAACGGCGGCCGTCGAGCGTGCCGCCGGCGTGACGCTGCACCCCGTGAGCGAGGAGCAGTCGGTCACCGACGTCCTCGGCAAGGTCGAGTCGGGCCAGGCGGACGCCGGGCTGGTCTACGTCACCGACGTCCGGGCGTCCGACGGCGGCGTCGACGGGGTGCCCTTCGCCGAGTCGGCGGAGGCCGTGAACACCTACCCGATCGGCGTCCTGCGGGAGTCGACGAACCCGGTGCTCGCCGCGTCCTTCGCCACGTTCGTTCGGTCCGACGCGGGCCGGAAGGTGCTCGCGGACGCGGGCTTCGGAGCTCCCTGACGTGCCGGCCGGACGCAGGATGCCCCCACGGCGGACCCCGGTGCCGTGGTGGCTCCCGGCCCCCGCGGTGGTCGGCGGTCTGTTCGTCGTCGTACCGGTGCTCGCGATGGTCGGTCGCGTCGACTGGTCGTCCTTCGTCGCCCTCGTCACCGCGCCGGCGTCGACGACCGCCCTCGGGCTGAGCCTCGGGACCGCGGCCGCCGCGACCGGGGTCTCCTTCGTGCTCGGGTACCCGCTCGCCGTGCTCTTCGCCCGGTCGACGTCGCGCTGGGTGGGGGTGCTCCGCGCGCTCGTCCTGCTCCCGCTCGTCCTGCCGCCGGTCGTCGGCGGTCTCGCACTGCTGGCGGCGTTCGGCCGGCTCGGCGTGCTCGGGGCGTTCCTCGACGCGCACGGACTCCGCATCGCGTTCACCACGACCGCGGTGGTCGTGGCCCAGGTCTTCGTGTCGATGCCGTTCCTGGTGTCGTCGATCGAGGGGGCGCTGCGCATCGGCGGCGACCGTGCGGAACGCGTCGCCGCGACGCTCGGGGCCGGGCCGACGCGCACCTTCCTCACCGTGACGACCCCGCGTGTGCTGCCGGGGATCACCGCGGGACTCGTGCTGTGCGGCGCCCGGGCGCTCGGTGAGTTCGGCGCGACGCTGACCTTCGCCGGCAGCCTGCAGGGCGTGACACGGACGCTGCCGCTCGAGGTCTACCTGCAGCGCGAGGTCGACCCCGACACGGCCGTCGCCCTGGCACTCGTGCTGGTGGTCGTCGCCCTCGTCGTCATCGGCACGACGACCCTGCGGACGCGGTCGGTGGTCGCGTGAGTGCCCCGGACCGCGGGCTCCGGGCCCACGTCGTCGTGCCCGACCGCGGCGTCGACGTCCGTCTGGAGGTCGGCCCGGACGAGTGCGTCGCCCTCGTCGGCCCGAACGGCGCCGGCAAGTCCACCGTGGTCGAGGCCCTGGCCGGTCTCCTCCGGACCCGCGGCGGCAGCGTGGTGCTCGCCGGCCGCGAACTCACGGCCGTGCCGACGCACCGACGCCGGGTCGGCCTGGTCGCGCAGCGACCGGACCTCTTCGCGCACCGGTCGGTCGCCGGCAACGTCGCCTTCGGTCCGCGGGCCACGGGCGCGAGCGGTCGGGAGGCACGGCACCGGTCCGCCACGGCCCTCGCGGCGGTCGGTGCCGCCGGTCTCGCCGACCGGTCGCCCGCCACGCTCTCCGGCGGGCAGGCGCAGCGGGTCGCCGTCGCCCGTGCGCTCGCCACCGATCCGGCACTGCTGCTCCTCGACGAGCCGACCACGGCCCTCGACGTCGACGCCCGTGCCGAGGTCCGCGACGCGCTCCGGACGGCGCGGAGTGGCCGGCCCACGCTGCTCGTCACGCACGACCCGCTCGAGGCCGTCGCCCTGGCGGACCGGGTGGTCGTGCTGCAGGACGGCCGGGTGGTCGAGGCGGGGACGACGGACGCGGTGCTGCGGCGCCCGCGAACGCCCTTCTCGGCGTCCTTCTCCGGGCTCGTGCTCGTGCCGGGGACCGCCACCGCGACCGGGATCGCTCCCGACGGCGGCGGCGAGCTGGCGTCCGGGACGCACACCGTGCCTCCCGGCCGGCCCGCCGTGGCGGCACTGCACCCGACCGCCGTGCGCGTGCGGCCGGACGGTTCCGGGGTGGTGCGCACGGTCACCGCGGTCGAGCCGCGCGACGGGCTGGTCCGGGTGCGCGCTGGTGACCTGGTGGCCGACGTCACCGTGGCGACGGCCGCGGCGCTCGGGCTGGCACCGGGGGCGACGATCGGGCTCGCCGTCGACCCGGACGAGGTCAGCGTCTACGACCCCGCAGGGGCCTGACCTAGCCGCCCGCGAAGGGCGGCATGACGTCGACCGTGCCGACGCCGACGAGCGTCGTCGACCGGTCGCGGGTCGTCACGCCGTCGACCAGGTACGAGCACCGCTCCTGCAGCGCCGTCCACCGCTCCGGGTCCGCGGCGGCGACGCCGCGCAGGGCCTCGTCGAGCGTCGCCGCGTCCACCGGGGTCTCGTCCTGTCCGACGGCCGCCCGGGCTGCCGCGAAGAACCGCATCATCGTCATCGCTCATCCTCCGATCGCGCTCATGCCGCGGGCGGGGTGCACGATCCCGTCCGCGTCGTCGCCGTGGTCGCGGGGCTTCGCCCACATCGCCCGGCGCCAGGTGTCGAGCAGGACGTCGTCGTCGGCGCCGGCACGCAGGGGACCGAGCAGGTCGACCTCGTCGTCCGAGAACAGGCAGGAGCGCACGTGCCCCTCGGCGGTCAGGCGCGTGCGGGTGCAGTCGGCGCAGAACGACTCGGTGATGCTCGCGATGACCCCGACGGTGCCGAGCGGCTCGCCGTCGAGCGTCGACACGCGGTACCGCTCGGCGGGGGCGCCGTCGCGCGGGGCCTCGTCCGGCACGAGTCGGTGGTGCTCGCCGAGCAGCGCACGGGTCTCCTCGGCGGTGACCATCGTCGCGCCGTCCCACGCGTGCCCGGGGTCGAGCGGCATCTGCTCGATGAAGCGCAGCTCGTGGCCGCGCTCCAGGCACCAGGCGAGCAGGTCGACGGCGAGGTGGTCGTTCACGCCGCGGAGCAGCACGGCGTTCACCTTCACCCCGAGCCCCGCGTCGGCCGCGGCCGCGATGCCCTCGAGCACCCGGTCGAGGAACGGCCGCCGGGTGACCTCGGCGAAGACGTCCGGGTCGACGGTGTCGAGCGAGACGTTGACGCGCCGGAGTCCGGCGTCGGCCAGGGCCTGCGCGCGGTTCGCCAACCCGATCGCGTTCGTGGTGATCGAGAGCTCGACGTCGTGCGCGGAGCAGCGGCGGACGATGTCGACCAGGTCGGCGCGCAGGAGCGGTTCGCCGCCCGTGAAGCGGACCTTCCGGACGCCGAGCGTGCCCGCGGCGAGCCCGACCAGCCGGTCGATCTCGGCTGCCGTCATGAGGGCGTCCGACGGGATCACGGGCAGGCCCTCCGCGGGCATGCAGTACGTGCAGCGGAGGTTGCACCGCTCGGTCAGCGACACCCGCAGGTCGACCGCGCGCCGGGCGAACCGGTCGACCAGCCCGGGGTCGTCGCCGGGGCGCGGGGGGAGGGCCGGCGACGCGCTGCGCACCCGGCGCAGCAGGCCGGTCGAGGGCAGGATCCGGGCCGTCACCCGGCCGATGCTACCTGGCGTCGACGGGACGTCGCGGCTCGGGGTCGACGCTCGGTCGCCGCGGGTCGAGCCGCCGCCCCCAGCGCTGCCAGTCCTCGCGCCGCGTGCGCACGAGGGTGACGACCAGGATGACGAGGACCGCGGCGAGGAGCCACCAGCGGAACGCCGGTGCCGACGGCCACACCCCGCGCAGGGCGATGGCGAGGTTGAGGGCCATCCACTCCCACCGGCCGGAGAGCACCACGAACGGGATGAGGAGCAACGCGTACCACGGGTAGCGCGGGGTCACGGCGAGGAACGTCACGCCGATCATCAACACCTCGGCCGACCACGGTCGTGCCGGGTCCGCGAGTCGCCAGGACACGACGGCGGCGAGCAGGACGACCAGCCCGACCACGACGGTCGCCGCATCGCCGGGGAACACCGTCGAGACGAGGGCGAAGCGGGAGCCGTCCTCGTAGCCCTCCTCGGACAGGTAGCCCGGCAGGTAGCCGAGCACCTTCACCCCGGTCGTGAGCACGTACGGGACGTAGAGCAGCGCGAACGTCGCGATGCCGACGGGGATCGCCCACCAGTACCGCCACCGACCGAGCACGGGCGGGTAGACGATCGCCGGGATGAGCTTCGTCGCCGTCGCCGCTCCGAGCGCGATCCCGCCCCAGATCGGCCGGCCGAACGCCACGAGCACGACGCCCGCGGTGGCCAGGGCCGCGCCGACGACGTCGACGTGCGAGTTCGTGACCGCCTCGGAGGCGACGAGCGGCGACCACGCCCAGAGCGCGGCCCACCAGGTGGGACGGCCGGTCCGGCGGAGCACCATGACCAGGCCGACGGTGACGCCCAGGGAGACGAGGAGGCCGGCGACCTGGAACGGCATGTACTGCGCGGTCGCGGGGACGAACGCCCGCACCCCGGCGAACCACAGCTGCGCCATCGGCGGGTAGATCGTGGTGACGTCCGGCCGGTTGATCGCGACGCAGTGCCCGTCGGCGCCGTCACCGAGGCCGCGCATCCGCGGCTCGAGGGGCTTGCAGGTGCCGTCGATCTTGTCCGGGAAGAGCCAGTCGGGGCGCAGGTCGGCCAGCGCGTTGGACTGCGGCGTGTGGGCGTACGGTGAGACACCGGCGTGCTGGACGATCCCGTCCCAGGCGTACCGGGCAGAGTCGGTGCTGGTGTTCGGCGGACCGACGAGCGCCGCGATCCCGACCACGACCGCACCGCCGAGGACGATCCGGGTCATCCACTCGCGGGGCACGGAGCGCAACGCGAGGGCCGCTCCGGCGAAGACCGCCCAAGCGATGAGCGTCCACGCAACGAATGGTGCACGATGACCGGCACGGAGGAACCCCAGATGCGTGATGCCGAAGGCGATGACACCCGCCAGCGCCAGCACGCCGACGACGGACAGGACGGTCGACACGACCGCGGTCGTCGGGACGGAGGCGGCGCGCGGTCGTCTGCTCATGGTGCCCCGAGGCTACCGATCGTGCGACGGATCCTGCTGGACGCGCGGGCGGTCACGGCGTCCCCGAACCGGAACGCCCGCTCGGCCGTCGTCTGGGGTCGCCTGCTCGGCATCGCGTTCGTCGTCTGCTTCGGTACCGGCGTCTACAGCCACCTGCTGCAGGACCCGCTGCCCTGGATGCGCTTCCCGACCCGACCGACGCAGCTCTACCAGTTCACGCAGGGCCTGCACATCACGGCGGGCATCGCGATCATCCCGCTGCTGCTCGCCAAGCTGAACGTGGTCATGCCCGCGTTGGCGCAGGTACCGCCGGTGCGCGGGGTCCTGCACCTGCTCGAGCGACTGTCGATCGCCGTGCTCGTGTCGGCGTCGATCGTGCAGGTCGGCACCGGTCTGCTCAACACGTACCAGTGGTACCCGTTCCCGTTCCCGTTCCGTCAGACGCACAACGCGATGGCGTACGTGATCATCGGCTCGCTCATCGTGCACATCGCGTCGAAGCTCCCCGTGATCGCGCGCTACTGGCGGGCGCGGGACGCCTACGACGCGGACGGCCGGTTCGTCGCGGACCCGACGGTCGGCAGCGAGCTGCTGCCGGACGGCCGGGAGGCCCGCCCCGCGGTGGGCGAGCGCCCCGCGGTCGAGCAGACGGTCGGCTCGTACCCCCGTGGCCTGACCGGCCGCCTGCTGCGGTGGGTGGACGGCCCGGCCGCGCCGGCCCGCGCTCCCGAGTCTCTGGCTGAGCGACCGGACTCGGCGTCCGCGGCCCGAGGGTCGTCGCTGGAGCCGAGTCTCGAGGACGCTGCCGGCGGGGCGGGAGCGGGGCGCGCCTCCCGGCAGGAGTCGATCGAGCGCCCGGCGGACGGTGGTCGCCAGCGGATCGCCCGACGTGGCTTCGTCGCGGGCGTCACGGCGGCGACCGTCGGCGTCGTCGCGCTCACGGCGGGGCAGTCGAACCGCCTGCTCGAGCCGCTCAACGTCTTCGGTGCCCGGCGACGGGACGTCGGGCCCCAGGAGCTGCCGGTGAACCGCACGGCACGCGCCGCCGGAGTGCTCGCGACCGCGACGGCGGCCGACTGGACCCTCACGGTCGTGGGACCGGACGTCACGCGGACCTTCTCGCGCGCCGAACTCGTCGCGCTCGGCACCGCGACCGCCGAGCTGCCGATCTCGTGCGTCGAGGGGTGGAGCCAGATGGCCTCGTGGCGGGGCGTGCGGATGCGGGACCTGCTCGCGTCGGTGCAGGCGGACCCGGCGTCACCACTGCGGATCACGAGCCTCGAGAAGCGCGGCGGCTACCGCGTCACCGAGATGGGCCCGGAGTACGCGTCCGACCCGACGACGCTCCTGGCGCTCGAGGTGAACGGGGGGACGCTCGACCTCGACCACGGGTTCCCTGCGCGGGTGATCGCACCGGGGCGCCCCGGCGTGCTGCAGACCAAGTGGGTCGGGAAGATCGAGGTGATCCGATGAGGGCTGCGAGGATCGTGCTCGTCGTCGTGGGCGTGCTCGTCATGGCGTTCGGTGCGTACGTGCTCGTCACGACCGTCCGACCGAACCGGATCTGGGGACTGGCGACGTGGCTGCTCGCCGCCGTCGTGCTCCACGACGTGGTGCTCTCGCCGTTCGTGGTGGGCGCCGGGCTCCTGCTCCGCCGGACCGGCCGGACGCTCGGTGCGGGGGTGCTCGTCGTCGTGCAGACCGCGGTGGTGCTCGGGAGCGTGCTCGCCCTCGTGGTGCTGCCCGAGATCGCCGCGAAGCAGCACGGCCAGAAGAACCCGACCGTGCTGCCGTTCGACTACACGACACGGTTGCTCGTGGTCGAGGGGCTGCTGCTCGCCGTGGTGGTCGCGGCACTCGTCGTCGGCGTCGTGCGGGCGCGCCGGGCCCAGGCCGCACTGGTTGCATCGACAACCAATCGGTAGCATGGCGGCATGACGGACGACACGCCCTGGCTCACGCGCGACCAGCTGCGGGCGTGGATGAAGCTCGTCGCCGTCATGGAGCTCCTGCCCGCGGCGCTCGACCAGCAGCTGCAGCGCGACGCCGACCTGACGCACTTCGACTACATGGTCGTCGCGATGCTGTCCGAGACCGACTCGCGGACGCTCCGGATGTCGGCGCTCGCCGCGGCGACGAACGCGTCGCTGCCGCGGTTGTCGCACGTCGTCTCGCGGCTCGAGAAGCGCGGGCTCGTGACCCGCTGCCCCTCCGTCGACGACCGCCGTGCCACCGACGTCCGGCTCACGGGCGAGGGGTACGCCGCGATCGTCGCCGCGGCACCCGACCACGTGCGGACCGCCCGCCGGTTCGTCATCGACGCCCTGACCGACGAGCAGGTCGAGCAGCTCGACGGCATCACCCGCGCACTGCTCGGGCGGCTCGACCCCGAGGGACGGTTCGCCGCGCTCACGTACCCGCGCGACGAGGACGACCAGGTGCTGTGCGAGGACCGCCTGACCGGCGCCGAGGCCGGGGCTGCCGCTCCCGCCGGGGTGCTCTTCCGGGACGTCACCGCGGACGACACGGCGCTGCTCCGGCACGCGACGCTCGCGGCGATGAACTGGCGGACCGACGCCTTCTCGGACGCCGACCTCGACCGCCCCGACTTCGCGCACTACTTCGTGGGCTTCGACGGCTCGCGCGACCGCGGCGTCGTCGCGGTGGACGGCGAGGGACCGGTCGGCGTCGCATGGGTGCGGTTCCTGCCGGCCGACGACCCGGGCTACGGGTTCGTGTCCGAGGACGTCCCCGAACTGACGCTCGCCGTCGAGCCCCGCGGCCGCGGCCGGGGGATCGGTACGGCGCTCCTCACGCGGCTGCTCGCTGCCGGTCGTGCGGCCGGGTGGCGTGGCGTGAGCCTCAGCGTCGAGGACGGCAACACCGGGGCGCGCATCCTCTACGAGCGGGTCGGGTTCCGGACGGTCGGGCGCAACGGCGACTCGGACACCATGCTCGTCCGGCTCTGACGCCGGTCGCCGGCATCGCCACGGGCGACTGGTACACCAGTAGGCTCGGCGCATGACCGACCGTGCCACGCCGTCCGACACGTACTCCTACCTCGGACCCGCCGGCACGTTCACCGAGGCAGCGCTGAAGCTCGTCGAGGCCGCGGCCGGCAAGCCGTGGCGGAGCGTGAACAACGTCGGCGAGGCGCTCGACGACGTCGTGAGCGGGCGCTCGGTGGGAGCCGTCATCGCCATCGAGAACAGCGTCGACGGCGGGGTCAGCGCCACGCAGGACGCCCTCGCGCGGATCCCCGGCGTGCGGATCGTGGGGGAGTACCTCGTGCCCGTCGACTTCGTGCTCGTCGCCCGTCACGGCACGACGCTGGCGGACGTGCGGACCGTCAACGCCCACCCCGTCGCGTACGCCCAGACGCACCGGTGGCTCGAGACCAACCTGCGCGGGCACGGGCACATCCCGGCGTCGTCGAACGTCGCCGCCGCGACCGCGCTGCTCGACACGCACCCCGTGGCCGACGCCGCGGTGGCCCCGCCGGGGATCACCGACCACCACGACCTGGCGGTGCTCGCGTCGTCGATCGGGGACAACGCCTCGGCGGTCACCCGGTTCGTGCTCGTCTCCCGCACGCTCGCGATCCCGGAGCGCACGGGCGCGGACAAGACGAGCGTCATCGTCGAGTTGCCCGCCGACCACCCCGGGGCGCTGGTCGACATGCTCGAGCAGTTCGCGACGCGGGGCATCAACATGGGGCTGCTGTCGTCGCGGCCGATCGGCGACGAGCTCGGGCGGTACCGGTTCGTCATCGACCTCGACGGGCACGTGCACGACGAGCGCGTGGCGGACGCCCTGCTCGGTTTGCGGCGGTTCAGCCCGCGCGTGACGTTCCTCGGGTCGTACCCGCGGGCGGACGGCTACCGCCCCGAGGTGCCGGCGCGCTACTCGGACGAGGCGTTCGTCGAGGCGCGGGACTGGCTCCGCGCGATCGTCTCCGGCGAGCCCGACGCCGACTGAGCCGGGGCGCCACCGCACGATCGCAGGACGCAACGTCAGCGACTCCTCGCAGCGGTACTGCGCTGCGCACCGCCGCCGACGTTGTGTCCTGCGGGAGAAGGCTCCCGGGTCAGCTGTGGGCGTTCTCGACCCGGCGCGTGTTCCGGGTCTGGTCCTGCGGACCGGCCACACGGACGCGCAGGCCGCCGGCGTCGATCTTCGCCTTGAACGCGACGACCTCGCCGACCGGGTCGCCGTCGATCTCGAACTCGTCCGGACGCTCGAGCCGCGCGACGAACTCCTGCCCGCGGATGTACCGCAGCGGCCGCTCCTCGCGGGCCTTCGTCGTGATGCGCTTGCCGACCTCGGTCTGCCCCACCTTCGACCGGCGGAACGACCGCAGGATCGCGTTCTCCCAGAACACCCGCGCCCCGATCCGGACCCACCCGAAGAAGCCGCGCGGTCGCATCACGACGACGTCGAAGACCCCGTCGTCGATCTCGGCGTCGGGCAGCAACGTCGCGCCGGCCTGCAGCATGCCGCAGTTCCCGACGATCAACGAGTGCGCGCGGGCCGAGCGGTTGCCGTCGCCGTCGAGCCGGTACCGGAACTCGAACGCGTCGGCGTCACGGACCGAGCGGAACAGGGAGTCGACGTAGGCGAGCCAGCCCACCTTCTTCTTCAGGTCGTCGTTCGTGTTGACCAGCATCCGGGCGTCCAGCCCGAGACCGGCCATGACGACGAAACCGAACTCCTCGCGCTCGCCGCCGGGGCGCTCGACCTCGAGCTGCCCGAAGTCGATCGGGCGGTCCTCGCCGCGGAAGATCGTCCGGACGCTCGCACCGAGGTCGTCGATGGGTGCGGGGATGTTGCGGGCGAGCAGGTTGCCGGTGCCGCTCGGCAGCAGGGCCAGTGCGGCGTCCGACCCGTGCACGACCTCGGCCACGGCACGGACGGTGCCGTCGCCGCCGGCCGCGGCCACGACGTCGGCGCCGGCCTCGAGGGCGGCCTTGGCCATGCCGCCGCCCGGGTCCTCCTCCGAGGTCTCGAACCACAGGGTCTCGGCCCAGCCGGCCTCCTGCTGGTGCTGTGCGACGGTGCTCTTGAGCGTCTCCAGGTGCACCTTGACCGGGTTGTAGACGACCGCGGCCGTCCTCTGCTCGGTCGGGAGGGCGTCCTGGTCCGCGGGCGCGGTCTCCGATGGGGTCGACATGCCACAGACGTTACCGACCGGACCCTCCGAGCGGACGGGCTCAGCGTCGGTCGTGCAGCGTCACCGGGTAGCCGTCCGGGTCGGCGAACGTGAACGTCCGTCCGAACGGCCCGTCGAACGGCGCGGTGACGATGGTGTGCCCGTCGGCGACGAGTGCGTCGTGGACTGCCTGGACGTCGGTCGCGTGGAACCACAGCGCGACGCCGAGGGCGGGCTGACCGCCGGACAGGTCCGTCCCCTCGACGAGGTCGCGCAGGGCGAACGCGATCGGCTCTGTCCGGAACACCACGGCGTGCGGTGGCCCCGCGGGCGAGCGGACGAGTCCGAGGTACCGCTCGTAGAACGCCTGCGAGGCGTCGAGGTCGCGGACCTGCAGCGAGGTGAAGTCGATCCCGGTGGCGGGCATGGTGTGCTCCTTCGTTCGTGTCAGATGCCTGACACACGAAGTATGTGTCAGAATCCTGACATGCGTCAAGCGCGGATCGAACTCGACAGCTCGGTCGGCTACGTCCTCAAGGAGGCAGCGAGCGCGCTGCGCGTCGCCATGGAGGAGGCCCTGCGGCCGCTCGGCATGACGGTCACGCACTACTCGTGCCTCGAACTGCTCGCCCAGCGCCCCGGCATGTCGAACTCCGAGCTCGCGCGCGGCACCTTCGTCACGAGGCAGTCGATGAACACGCTCCTGCAGCAGCTCGAACGCGACGGCATCGTCACCCGGCCGTCCGCCCCGACCACGGGGAAGGTGCTCCCCACCACGCTCACCGCGGCCGGGCGGCGGCAGCGCGAGGCGGCCAGCGCGGCGGTCCGGCAGGTCGAGCTCCGGATGACCAGTGGCCTCGACGACGAGGGCCGCGCAGCGGCCTTCCGCTTGCTGCGCGGGATGGTCGCCGCCCTGCGCGAACCGACGGCGGACGCGACCGACTGACGGACGGGAGGCGCGTGGCGGTCCCGCACCGCGCCTCCCGTCCGTCCGGCGGCGGCCCCGCACCGGCCGCTGGCTAGGATGACCGGGTGATCGATCTCCAGCTCCTGCGCGACCACCCGGACGTCATCAAGGCCTCGCAGGAGGCGCGCGGCGCCTCCGTCTCCGTCGTCGACGACGCGGTCGCCGCGGACGCCGCCCGCCGGTCCGCGATCACGTCGTTCGAGGCCCTGCGCGCCGAGCAGAACGCGTTCGGCAAGACCGTCGCGAAGGCCCCGAAGGACGAGAAGCCGGCCCTCGTGCAGCAGGCACAGGCGCTCGCCGCGAAGGTGAAGGACGCCCAGGCCGAGGTGACGGCGGCCGAGGAGACCTTCGACCGGGTCGTCCGTGCGATCCCGAACGTGGTGCTGCCGGACGTGCCGAAGGGCGGCGAGGACGACTTCGTCACGCTCCGCACGGTCGGCACGAAGCCCGAGTTCGACTTCGAGCCGAAGGACCACGCCGACCTCGGCGAGCACCTCGGCATCATCGACATCCCGCGCGGCGTGAAGGTGTCCGGCTCGCGGTTCTACTTCCTCCGCGGCCTCGGGGCCCGGCTCGAGATCGCACTCATGAACCTCGGCCTCGACCGTGCCGTGGAGCACGGGTTCGAGCCGCTGATCACCCCGACCCTCGTGCGTCCGGAGACGATGGCGGGCACCGGCTTCCTGGGCGAGCACGCGGCCGAGGTCTACCGCCTCGAGGCCGACGACCTCTACCTGACCGGCACGAGCGAGGTCGCCCTCGCCGGCTTCCACGCCGACGAGATCCTGTCGTTCCCCGAGTCGGGCGACCCGATCCGCTACGCCGGCTGGTCGACCTGCTACCGGCGCGAGGCCGGGTCCGCGGGCAAGGACAACCGCGGCATCCTCCGTGTGCACCAGTTCAACAAGCTCGAGATGTTCTCCTACGTGCTCCCGGAGCAGGCCGAGGCGGAGCACCAGCGCCTGGTCGCGATGCAGGAGTCGATGATGCAGGACCTCGGGCTGCACTACCGCGTCATCGACGTCGCCGGTGGTGACCTCGGCACGAGCGCCGCGCGCAAGTACGACATCGAGGCGTGGGTCCCGACGCAGGGCACCTTCCGCGAGCTGACGTCGACCTCGAACTGCACGACGTTCCAGGCCCGTCGCCTCGACACCCGGTACCGCACCGAGAGCGGCAAGACCGCGCCCGTCGCGACGCTCAACGGCACGCTGGCGACCACCCGGTGGATCGTGGCGATCCTCGAGACCCACCAGCAGGCAGACGGGTCCGTGGTCGTACCCGAGGTGCTGCGGCCCCACCTGGGTGGCGTCGAGGTCATCGAACCGCGATGAGCACCCAGGAGCGGTTCGTCGACGGATCGGCGCAGGGCGGGGCGTCCTCGTCACAGGACACGGGTGCCGCGCCCGCGCGCACGAAGCGGTGGCTCGTCGCGCTCGACGTGGACGGCACGACGATGCGCGAGGACGGCGTCATCACCGACACCGTGATCAACGCCGTGCGCGACGCCGAGGCCGCCGGGCACGAGGTCATGCTCTCCACCGGGCGCAGCGAGGGCATGACGATCCCGCTGCTCGAACGCCTCGGACTGCACTCGAAGTACGTCGTCTGCGCCAACGGTGCCCTCACCCTCGCCCGTCAGGACGACGGCTCCTACGAGCGCGTGCACGTCGAGCGCTTCGACCCGACCGAGGTCCTGCAGACCATCCACGGCGCGCTCGTCAACGCGGCGTTCGGGGTCGAGGACGAGACCGGGCACTTCCTGCTCTCGGGCAACTTCCCCGACGACACGATGACGGTCGCCGGCGAGCACGTGCCGTTCGAGCGGCTGCTCGGCGTCGAGGCGACCCGTGTCGTCGTCATCTCTCCCGGGCACGACACCGAGGACTTCCTGCAGGTCGTCGAGCGGATGGGCCTGCACAAGGTCTCGTACTCGGTCGGATGGACGTCGTGGCTCGACATCGCGCCCGAGGGCGTCACGAAGGCGACCGCGATGGAGCGCGTGCGCGAGTGGCTCGACATCCCGCGGTCGCGCGTGCTCGCCGCCGGCGACGGTCGCAACGACATCGACATGCTCCGGTGGGCGTCGACCTCCGGTCGCGGTGTCGTGATGGGGCAGGCGCCGGACGACGTCGTCGAGGCCGGTAACGAGCTCACCGGCGGGGTCACCGACGACGGCTTGGCGGCGGCGCTCGACACGCTCCCGCGCTGACGGCCGGGAGGCCCGGTAGACTTCCCGGGACGCGGTCACGTCTCGCCACGTGGTCGCGTCATGGAGGGTTGTCCGAGCGGCCGATGGAGCCTGTCTTGAAAACAGGTGGGCAGTGATGTCTCGTGGGTTCGAATCCCACACCCTCCGCACCATGAGCGCCGGCACCCGCATCCGACCGATCGAGCTGTCCGACGCCGCCGAGCTCGCCGCGCTCGTCCGCGCGAGCGCCGATCACCTGCGACCGTTCGAGCCGACGCGGCCGGACAGCTACTTCACCGAGGCCGGGCAGCGCGCGACCATCGGTGTCCTGCTCGCCGGCGCGCAGAACGGCGGCTCGGTGCCCTTCGTGATCGTGGGAGACGACGACGAGTTGCTCGGCCGGATCACCCTGAGCGGGGTGACCCGTGGCGCCCTGCAGTCGTGTGCGCTCGGGTACTGGATCCGTGCCGACCGCACGCGGCAGGGGCACGCGACCCGCGCGGTCGGTCTCGCGGTCGACCACGCGTTCCGGGAGCTCGGGCTGCACCGAGTGCAGGCGGAAACCCTGCCGGAGAACACCGCGTCGCAGCGGGCGCTCGAGCGGAACGGCTTCGAACGGTACGGCTTCGCACCGCAGTACATCCGCATCGCCGGCGCTTGGCGCGACCACGTCATGTTCCAGGTGCTCACCCCGGACGCCTGAGTCGGGCCGCGGTCGCGCGCGACGCCGTGTGCGCGAGCACGTCGAACCACGAATGCGACATCGAACCACGCCGCTCGGCTGGTTCGATGTCGGGGACGCGGTTCGACGAGGGCGCGGGCGGGGCGTCGTGTGCGCCGGGCTCAGGGGCGGGCGCCGAGGGCGGCGAGCTCCGCGCGGGTGCGAGCCCCGTGCTTCCGGAGCAGGTTCGCCACGTGGTACTTCACCGTGTTCGGGCTGATGCCGAGGCCCTCCGCGATCTCCCGGTTGCCGACGCCGGTCACCACGAGCCGCAGCACGTCGCGCTCCCGCTCGGTCAGGTCGGTGTCCTCCGGAAGGTCGACCGCTCCCGGTGCCGGGTCGAGGGGGAGCGAGATGTCGAGCGTCGAGCCCCATCCCGGGGTGGAGTCGACGTGCATCGTCCCGTCGAGGGCGACGACCCGCTCGGCGATCGGCCGGACGGCGTCGTCGTGGGTGTCGAGCGTGCCGGCGCCGTCGTCCCGCAGCTGCATGAGCAGGTTCCGCCCGTCGCAGTCCCACTGGATGCGCACGCGTCGGGCGACCCCGTCGTCGACCAGGGCGAGCACGGCCGTGCGGACGATCGCCCGGGCGCTGTGCGCGACGTCCCCGGGCAGGGCCCTGCCGGTCGCCGGTGGTTCGACGAACTGCACGTCGAGGTCGCCGAACCGGACGAGCGGGCGGAGGTCGGCCCGCAGCCGTGAGAACGCGCCGGTGACGGGCTCGAGCAGGGTGCTCCGCTGCCGGTCGGTCACGGTCCGCAACTCGACGAGCGCAGCCGAGGCGATCTCGACCGCCTCGGCACGGGCGGCGGCGTCCGACAGTCGGTTCGAGCGCAGGGCAGCAAGGACCGACTCGAGGGTCAGCGCATGGCGGTCGGCCTGCTCCGCGACGGTCCGGGCGTGCTCGGACGCGGCGATCCGGCTGGCGGGTGCGTCCGGTTCCGTCTCCACGAGGACCGAACCTACCCGTCCCACCCGGACGGACAGCCCTACCCGATCGGGTGGGAGGACCGCCTGCGTGGGCAGCGGCGCGCGCATCGATGCACGAGGAGCATCGAAGCATGGCCACCACGACGACCGCCGCCGCCCTCGGGCTGATCGGTGACGAGCTCCAGGACCTGATCGCCGCGGTCCGCGGCGCCGACCCGGCGCCGTTCGAGCGTGCCCTCGACCTGCTGTCGAGCGCCGAGCGCGTCTTCGTGCACGGCGCCGGCCGGTCGGGCCTCGCCCTCCGGATGACCGCCATGCGCCTCATGCACCTCGGGCTCGACGTGCACGTCGTCGGCGAGGTCACGACGCCCGCGATCCGGCAGGGCGACCTGCTCCTCGTCGCGAGCGGCTCGGGCACGACGGGTGGCATCGTGCAGGCTGCCCGGACCGCGTCCGAGGTCGGTGCGCACGTGCTCGCCGTGAGCACGACGGACGACTCGCCGCTGTCCGAGGTCGCCGCCGCCACGCTCGTGCTCCCCGCAGCGACGAAGACCGACCGCTCGGGCACGGCCTCGGCGCAGTACGCCGGCAGCTTGTTCGAGCAGGGCGTCGCGCTGCTCGGGGACGCCCTGTTCCAGGCGCTCTGGCAGCGCAGCGGGCACTCCGCCGACGACCTGTGGCCGCGGCACGCGAACCTCGAGTGACGCCGAGCGCCGACCAGACCACCACGATCCACCACCGGAAGGACACCACCATGCAGCTCCAGTTCGCCATGGACACCCTCACCACCGAGGACGCCCTCGACCTCGCCGGCAAGGCCGCGCCGTACGTCGACGTCATCGAGCTCGGTACGCCGCTGATCAAGAGCGCGGGCCTCTCCGCGATCACCGCGATCAAGGAGGCGCACCCCGACAAGGTCGTGTTCGCCGACCTCAAGACGATGGACGCCGGCGAGCTCGAGGCCGACATCGCCTTCTCGGCCGGTGCCGACCTGGTGACCGTGCTCGGCGTCGCCGGTGACTCCACCATCGCCGGTGCCGTCAAGGCCGCCAAGGCGCACGGCAAGGGCATCGTCGTCGACCTGATCGGCGTGCCGGACAAGGCTGCCCGTGCCAAGGAGGTCGTCGCGCTCGGCGCCGAGTTCGTCGAGATGCACGCCGGCCTCGACGAGCAGGCGGAGGAGGGCTTCACCTTCGAGACACTCCTGCGTGACGGTGAGGCCTCCGGCGTCCCGTTCTCGGTCGCCGGCGGCATCACCACCGACACGATCGAGGCCGTGCAGGCCTCCGGCGCCCGCATCGCGGTCGCCGGCAGCGCGATCTACAGCGCCGACGACGTGGCCGCCGCCGCGTCCGCACTGCGCGACGCGATCTCGGAGCCCGCCTCCGCCTGATCCGCGCCACGTGTCAGGACGGGAGGCACGGTGCCAGCTGGCACCGTGCCTCCCGTCCGTCGGTGCGGCGCCCGGTCAGCGCACCTGTGTACCGTCGGTCCCATGACGATGCCCTCCGGTCGCGGTGGCTGGGCCCCGAAGTCCCCGCGCGCCAGGCGGATCCTGGCGATCTGCGTCTGGACCGCGGCACCGATCGTCGCCGCGTTCATCGTCTGGACCGCCGTCGTCGGCGGGCTCCGCTGACCGCCAGCAGTCTGCGCCCGGGCCCGCCGCGACTCAGGTCCGCGGCCGACGGAACGTCGTGACCAGCGCGTCCACCAGCAGGAACCCGAGCAGGGTCACCCCGACGACCGGCAGCAGCAGTGCGAGGCCGACCGCCACGACGACCACCGCCGCTGTGCCCCACCAAGGGGCACGCGCGAGTGCACCCGCAGCGGGGGTACGGCCGACGCGCGCACCGGCGGGGCGTCGCTGCCACCACATGACGTACCCGAACACGACCATCGCCGCGATCCCGAGCGCCGCCAGGAACAGCACGAGCTGGTTCGCCAGCCCGAACAGCGCCCCCATGTGCGTGTTGATGCCGAGCTTGGCGGCCTCCGCCATCGGCGGGTAGTCGGCCCACGTGACCTGCGACACCGCCGTCATCGTGCTCGGGTCGACCGCGACCGCGTTCATCGCGACCGGCCAGCTGAGCTTGATCTCCTCGACGGTCCACGCGGTGTCGGCCGTCGCCGGCGGGCGGATCCGGATCTCGGCGGCGCGCACGCCGGAGTCGCGGGCGACTGCGAGCACCTCGTCGAACTGCTCCGGCGTCGTCGTCGCAGCGGCGCCCATCGACATGGGACCGCCGCCGTGGTGCCCCGCGTGCTCACCGCCCGACATCGACGCCGACCCGTCGAGCGCGGTGTCGACCGTCGGCGCCTGCCAGCTGAGCGCCGACCGGAGCGCCGTCACGTTGTCGCCCGCGAAGTGCGACCACGTGATGCCCGTCGCCGACAGGAACAGCGCGCCGAGGAGCACCCACGCGCCTGTCGCCGCGTGCCACGAGAAGGTCCGCCGGTAGCCGGTCACCCGGTTGTCCGGCAGCACCAGGTCGCGCTTCCGACGGGCACGGCGGATGCGGAACGCCCAGAGCGCGATGCCGGCGAGGGACACGATGCCGAGCCACGAGGCCGCGGTCTCGCTGTAGAGCCGCCCGACGTCGCCGAGGAACAGGCTGCGGTGCACGGTGCTGATCCAGGTGCGGAAGGGCAGCGACCCGGAGGTGCCGTAGACGGGCAGGTCCCCGCGCACCGCGGCGTCACCGGGGTCGACGAACACCGCGCGGGTCTGGGACTCGAGCAGGCCCTCCTCGGTGAACATCACGCGCGTCGTCGTCCCGGGTGCGGGGGCCGGGCGGACCTCGGCGACGGTGTCGTCCGGGTGGTGCTCCGCGACGTACCGCTCGGCGGCGGCGACCTGGTCGGCGAGGGGGAGCGCGGGCGCGGACGACGGCGCCGTCAGCTCGTGCCGGTACAGGCCTTGCTCGATCGTCGGCGCGAGCGCGTACAGGGCCCCGGAGAGTGCGGCCACCAGGATGAACGGCCCCACGAAGAGCCCGGCGGTGAAGTGCAGGCGGAGGAGGAGCTGGGCGAACCAGCCCCGTGACGGCGGCGTGGCGGTGCTGGGCATCGGAGCGCGGGTCCTGTCGACGGTCGGGCGCGACACCGTGCCGCACGACCGTTGACTCTACAAGATGTAGAGACTGCCGTCCGACGGCGTGTCCGTCCGCACACCGCACTCCACTGCGGTGTGCGGACGACCGCGTTGACCCTGCACCGGAGCAGGACACAGACTGGCGCCGATGACGCAACTCACCTCACTCGTGTACATGTCCGTCGCCGTCGACGAGATGACCGACGACCAGCTGGTCGCCATGCTCCGTGAAGCCCGCCTGCGCAACGACGCGCTCGGCGTCTCCGGACTCCTGCTCGCCAAGGGCGGCCGCTTCATGCAGGTGCTCGAGGGCCCGGCCTGGAGCGTCGAGGACCGTTTCGCCGCGATCGAGCGGGACACCCGGCACCACGGCGTGAAGTCGCTCTCCCGCGAGGACATCGACACCCGCCGCTTCGACGGCTGGTCCATGGCGTTCGGCAACCCCTCGGACCTCGAGGTCCGCGAGGAGCCCGGTTTCAGCACCTTCCTCACCGAGCGTTCGGGACTGCCGGCCGACCTGGCCGGCTCGCCGGCCGACTGGCTGCTCCGCTGGTTCCGCGGTCGTGACCTGCAGGACGTCCCCGAGGAGCGGATGACCCTGGCTCGTCACGCCGCGTAGCGACGAGGCGGGACCACCCTCGGACTGGAGGCACGGTGCAGGCCCGCACCGTGCCTCCCGTCCGTGACACTGGTCACGTGGGGAAACGTGAGCAGATCCTGGTGGCCGCGGCGGAGGAGTTCGACCGGGTCGGCTTCGCCGCCACGTCGATCGCCGCCGTCGCGCGGCGCGCCCACGTGGCGCAGGGGACGCTGCACTTCCACTTCCCGACGAAGCTGGCGCTCGCCCTCGGCGTGATCGACGAGCAGAACGCGCGGACGTTCGCCGAGGTGAGCCACGACGCCACGTCGCCGGTGGCCGCGCTGATCGGAGCGTCGAAGCAGATCGCGGACCTGCTCCGCACCGACCCGATCGTCCGTGCCGGCATCCGGCTGTCGCTCGAGCGCGGCGAGTTCTCCGGAGCGACGTCGTCGTTCTACGAGCAGTGGATCGGCGGGATCGTGGACGTGTTCCGGCTCGCCCTCGGCAGCGGGGAACTCCGCACCGACTTGACGGCCGAGGAGCTCGGCGGGTCGGTCGTGCCGTACTTCACGGGCGTGCAGCTCGTCGCCGAGGTCCGGAGCGGACGGGCAGACCTCGACCCCGCCGTGGCGGTGATGTGGCGGATGGTCGTGCACGCGACCGCGGCCCCGGCCCACCGGGCGCGCCTGCTCGGGGTGGTCGCGGACACCTTCGGCACGACACACTGAGCGGCTCGCGCGTCAGCGGTCGGTGAGCTCCCGGTCGCGGAACCACTTGAGCAGCCATGCGGCGCTCGTGCCGTCGAACTCCGGCGTGAAGTCCATCGTGCCGGACAGGAACGGGCTGAAGCCCTCCTCGGTCGCCACGTCGGCGTCGTCGAGCGACCGGTAGGCCATCGACCACCCGTCGAACCGTCGTCGCTCGATGTCCTCGCGGATCAGCGACTTGACCTCGCCGTGCCGGGGGTCCCGAGCGATCGCGCCGAAGCGGTCGTCGACGCTCCACACCGGGCCCTCGAGCAGCTGCATGAACCGGCCGCCCTTCGCGACGAGCAGGCCGGAGACGCCGAGCGCTTCGTTGCGGAGCCGGGCCTCGCGGAGGAGTTCGGCCAGCGCAGCGTCGTCGAAGGGGACGGCGGACCGGCTCATGTAGACGATGGAGACGAGCACCGCTCCATCTTCGTGCATGTCGCGGACGGGCCCGGCCACTGTCCGCCATCCGCTCCGCGCGGCTCGGGGACACTGCCTAGGATCGAGCACATGGCGACCGTCCTCCTCGTCCGGCACGGACGCACCACCGCGAACGCGACCGGGGTCCTGGCGGGCCGCACCGCCGGGGTGGCCCTCGACCGGGTCGGCCGGGAGCAGGCGGACCGCGCAGCCGAGCGCATCGCCCCGATCCCGCTCGCCGCGCTCGTGACGAGCCCGCTCGAGCGGTGCCGGCAGACCGCGCGGGCACTCCTCGCTCGCCAGCAGGGCACCCCCGACGTGCGGGTCGAGCGGGCGATCACCGAGGCCGACTACGGGGACTGGCAGGGCCGGAAGCTCGCGGACCTGGCGAAGGAGCCGCTGTGGCGCACCGTGCAGGCGAACCCGAGCGCCGTGGTGTTCCCGGGCGGTGAGTCCATGCAGACGATGCAGTCCCGCGCCGTCGCCGCGGTCCGCCGCATCGATGCCGAGGTCGAGGCGGCGCACGGTCCGAGGGCGGTCTGGGTCGCGGTGAGCCACGGCGACATCGTCAAGTCCGTGCTCGCCGACGCGCTCGGAATGCACCTCGACCTGTTCCAGCGGATCGCCGTCGGGCCGGCGTCGGTGTCCGTCGTCCGGTACGGGGAGCACCGGCCGGAGGTCGTCGCGACGAACACGGACTCCGGGGACCTGTCGTGGCTCGCAGCTGCACCCGCACCGAGTGGTGACGCCGCGGTCGGCGGGGGTGCGGGCCACGCGACCGAGGCGACCGCGGACGGGTCCGGTACGGGGAACGAACGACCCTGAACGGACGGAGCCGACCGCTCCTACAATCGGGTCATGCCCACCATCGTGCACGGCTTCGACTGGCCGGAACGTCTCGTCGTCGGGACGGTCGGCCGCCCGGGCGAGCGCGCCTTCTACCTGCAGGCGCGCGACGGCAAGCGGGTGACCAGCGTCGCGCTCGAGAAGGAGCAGTCAGCGGTCCTCGCCGACAAGGTCGCCGAACTCCTCGACGAGGTCGCGACCGTCGACGACAACCGGTTCAGCGTCCCGCCCACGGTGCCGTCCGAGCTCCGCGACGCGGCTCCGCTCGACCAGCCGGTGGAGCCGGAGTTCCGTGCCGGAGCGCTCAGCCTCGGGTTCGACCCGGCGACGGCGCAGGTGGTCATCGAGGCGTACCCGATCGAGGACGAGCTCGAGATCGTCACCGAGACGAACGAGGACGGTGACGAGGTCGAGGCCGTCGTCGAGATCCCCGAGCCCGCCGAGGTCTTCCAGGTGAAGATCCCGGTCGGCAGCGCGCGGGCCTTCGTCGAACGCACGCGCGAGGTCGTCGCAGCGGGTCGGCGCCCCGGCGACGCATGAGCGACGGCGCACCACAGCACGACGGCTCCCTCACCATCCGGGCGCGGATCCGCGAGGCGTCGAACGCCACCTTCCTGGCCGACCTCGACGGCGCGTCCGTCGTGTACAAGCCCATCGAGGGGGAGCGCCCGCTGTGGGACTTCCCCGAGGGCACGCTGGCCGGGCGGGAGGTCGCCGCCCACCTGGTCTCCGAGGCCTTCGGGTGGGGCATCGTGCCGCCCACGTGGCTCGGCGACGGGCCCTTCGGCCCCGGCATGGTCCAGCGCTGGCAGGACGTCGACGCGGAGCAGGACGCCGTCGACCTGGTCCCGACCGACGAGGCCGACGCCGAGGGCTCCCCGTGGCTGCCCGTGCTCGAGGCGATCGACGAGCACGACCAGCCCGTCACGCTCGTGCACGAGGACACCGCGGCGCTCCGCCGGATGGCCGTGTTCGACGTCGTCGTGAACAACGCCGACCGGAAGGGCGGGCACGTGCTCGCGATGCCGGACGGGCACCGGTACGGCGTCGACCACGGGCTGACCTTCCACGTCGAGCACAAGCTCCGCACGGTCCTGTGGGGCTGGATCGGGGAGCCGCTCGACCCCGACGAGCTCGAGGGGCTCGACCGCGTGTCCGAGGCGCTCCGCGGGGACCTCGGCGTCGCGCTCGCCGAGCACCTGACCCGCGGCGAGGTCGACAACCTCCGCGCACGATGCGCCGCGCTCCGGGCGGTCGGGATGTTCCCCCCGCCGCCCGGCAACGGCCCCGCCGTGCCCTGGCCGCTCTTCTGACGGACGGGAGGCGCGGTGCCGGACGGCGCCGCGCCTCCCGGCCGTCAGCTGGTCGGGCTCAGCCCGCCCAGTCGTCGCCGAACGGGGACGTGCCGCCCCGACGTGCACCCAGGTACGAGCCGACCACGGCGACGCCGAGGTCGTCGTTCTCGGGCGCGACGACCGACCCGTCCACGCGTCGAGCCATCGCGTCGATGAAGCGCGCGAGCCCGGGGTCGTCACCGAGCCGGAAGAACGTCGTCTGCGCGCCCAGCCGCCCGGCGTTCTCGAGCTCCCGCACCGTCAGTGCGATCGTCACCGGGTCGGGCGGGTACCCGAACCACACCTGACCGTTCGGCTCGAGGTGCGACGTCGGCTCGCCGTCGGTCACGATCAGGAGCACGGGCTGCACCGTCGGGTGCTTCCGGAAGTGCCGGTTCGCCAGGAGCAGGGCGTGGTGCAGGTTCGTGCCCTTGTCCCACTGCGCGTCGAGGCCGACGAGCTGGTCGACGTCCATGACCTCGGCCTCGCGCCCGAACGCGATGAGCTGCAGGTCGTCGCCGCGGAACCGTGTGCTGACGAGGGTGTGCAGCGCGAGGGCGGTTCGCTTCATCGGGACCCAGCGGTCCTCCATCGCCATCGAGAACGAGGTGTCGACGAGCAACGCGACACAGGCCTGCGTCCGCGCCTCGGTCTCCTGCACCTCGACGTCGTCGATCGTCAGGCGCACGCCGGGCCCGGACCTGCCGTCCGCGGCGGTGCGCACGAGGGCGTTCGTGATCGACCGGGGGAGGTCCCACGGCTCGGTGTCGCCGAACGCCCACGGGCGGGTCGCACCGGAGGGCTCGCCGGAGGCACCCGACCGGCGGAGGTCGCGGGCACCCTGCCGCCCGGACATCCGCTCGGCGACGTCCTTGAGCAGGCTCTTGCCGAGTTGCCGCATCGCCTTCGGGGTCAGGCGGAGCTGTCCGTCCGAGCCGCGCTTGACCGCGCCTGAGTTGCGGAGTGCCTGCTCCAACCGCTGCAGGGTGCGGGCGTCGACCGTTGCCTCGTCCCCGAGCTGACGCTGCAGGGCGTCGAGGTCGAGGTCGGCCAGGTCGGACCCCGGCCCGGACTGCGCGAGCTGCTCGGCCAGGGCGTCGAGGTCGGCGATGTCCTGGAACACCCCGGTGCCGTCGCCGAGGCCGAGGCCCTGCTCGCCGTCCATGCGCTCCGAACCGCCCCAGTCCTCGCCGGGACGGAGCGCGCGCAGGTTGTCGTCGAGCTGCCCGAGCTGGCCCATCAGGTCCGGCGAGCCGAACGCCTGCTGCGCCAGGGCGTCGAGTTCGTCCCGCTGCTCCTGGGTCATCGAGTTCCGCATGCGCTGGGCGGCCGCGGCCCGGGCGGCGAGGTCGTCGAGCAGCTCCTCGACGTTCTTCGGCTCCGACGGGAAGTGCTGCCCGTGCTGCGCCGTGAAGGCGTCGAACTGCTCCTGCGTGTCGGTGCCGCGTCGGTGGTCCTCGAGCAGCTGGTTGAGGTCGCGCATCATCTCGGACACGGCCGCGCGGTCCTCGTCGGAGGCGTTCTCGAGCGCCTGCTTCACACCGGCGAAGCGCTGGTCGAGGACCTCGCGCCCGAGCAGGTCCTTGATCTCGTCGTACTTCTGCCGGGCCGTCGGGCTCTTCCAGTCGTACCCGTTCAGCTCCTGCACGGCGCTCGCGGGCGACGGCGGCAGGCTGTCGAGCTGCATCTCGGCCAGTGCGCGGTCGCCGTCGTCGAGGTCGACGTTCCGGGCGAGCTCGCCGCGTTCGGCGAGCAGGGCCTCGTCGAGGAGCTCCTTGACCTGCTGCAGGGTGCCGTCGAGGTTGTTCCGGCTGGTGAGCTCGCGGCGACGCTCGGCGACCCGACGCATCAGGTCGTCGAGTCCGCGCTGGGTCTGTCCGCCGCGTCGGAGGAACTCGCGGAGGGCGCGCTCCGGCGACGTGCCGCCCATGACGTCCTCGCCGATGGCGTCGAGCGCCTCGGACAGGTCGACCGGGGGAGCGAGCGGATCCGGCCCGCCCCCGTACTTCCCGTAGGAGGCAGTCTTCCCGTACCGGGCGTTGCGGGTCAGACGGCGGTTCTGCCGACTAGCCATAGACGGCCTCGCCGCCCCCCGACTCCTTGCTGATGCGCCGCGCGAGGAAGAGCCCCTCGAGCGCCAGTTCGATCGCGCCGGCCCGCTCGCCGTCGTCGGTCGCGCCGAGGCGCTCGCACACCTGGTCGTAGACGTCCGACTCACCGATCGAGGGCAGCCCCTCGAGGAAGGTCCGGGCGCTGACCTGCTCGCCGGTGGTCACCATCGTGCCGCCGTCGAGCGCCTCGACGAGGACGCCGAAGTCGATCCCGCGGAAGCGCGACCGCACGGTCTCGGCCGTCGCGGTCCGGAGCAGGTGCTCGAGGACCTCGTCCGCCCGGTCCTCTTCCCCGTTCTCGAACTCGATCTTGCCGCCGAGGACGTCGACCGCGGTCTCGAGGTCGATCGGCCGGGCCACCGGGTGCTCCTCGCCCTGCCGCGCGGCGCGGTGCACGGCCGCGGCGGAGATCGTCTCGGCGCCGGCGATGGCGAAGCGTGCGCTGACGCCGCTCCGCTGGTCCACCGCGCTGGACTGGCGCAGGGCGCGCGTGAACCGGGCGAGGATCTCGATGAGCGCGTCCGGGACCTCGGCGGTGAGCTGGGCCTCCTGCCGGATGACGGCGACCTCGTCCGCGAGCTCGATCGGGTAGTGCGTGCGGATCTCGGCGCCGAAGCGGTCCTTCAGCGGCGTGATGATCCGGCCGCGGTTCGTGTAGTCCTCGGGGTTGGCGCTCGCGACGACGAGCACGTCGAGCGGCAGGCGCAGCACGTAGCCACGGATCTGCACGTCGCGTTCCTCCATCACGTTGAGCATCGCGACCTGGATGCGCTCCGCGAGGTCGGGGAGCTCGTTGATCGCGACGATGCCGCGGTGGCCGCGGGGGATCAGGCCGAAGTGGATGGTCTCCGGGTCGCCGAGGCTGCGCCCCTCTGCCACCTTCATCGGGTCGACGTCGCCGATCAGGTCGGCCACGCTGGTGTCGGGGGTCGCGAGCTTCTCGACGTAGCGCTCGTCGCGGTGCACCCACGCGATCGGCAGGGCGTCACCGAGGTCCTCGGCCCGCCGCTGGCTCGCGGTGGTGATCGGCTCGAACGGGTGCTCGCCGAGCTCCGAGCCGGTGATCACCGGGGTCCACTCGTCGAGCAGTCCCTGAAGGGTCCGCAGCAGGCGGGTCTTGCCCTGCCCGCGCTCACCGAGCAGGACGACGTCGTGTCCGGCGATGAGCGCGCGTTCGAGCTGGGGGATGACGGTGGTCTCGAAGCCGTGCAGGCCGGGCCACGGGTCACGGCCCTCGCGCAGGGCCTGGAGGAGGTTGTCGCGGATCTCGGCGCGGACCGACTTCTGGACGTGCCCAGCAGCGCGGAGCTCGCCGACCGTTTGGATGTCAGGTCGGGTCACGGGCGCCACGGTACGCCTGCCCGCCGACGCTGGCGACCACTCCGGCCGACGGACGCCCCCTCTGCACGAGACGCTCTGCCGGAGGCGTCTCGGGCGGCCGGGGCCGTCTCGCGCGGCCCGAGGCGTCCCGCGTCAGCCGAACAGGCGACGCGACGCGATCTCCGCGCCCTCGACGAGCGCGCGGAGCTTCGCCCACGCGACGTCCGACGCGACGAACTCGTAGCTCGCGAAGGTCGCCAGCCCGCAGTCGGTCCCCGCGATCACGCGCGTGGGGTCGCCGACCGCCTCGGCTGCCTCGACGATGCGGTTCGCGACGAGCTGCGGGTGCTCCAGGTAGTTCGTCGTCACGTCGATCACACCCGGCACGAGCACTGCGTCCTCGGGCAGCGGCAGGTCACGGAACGCCGGGAACTCGTGCGCGTGCCGCGGATTGCCGAACGGGATGCTGAAGGAGCCGACCTCGGCGCGGTAGAGGTGGGGGAGCAGCACGTCGACCGGGACGTCGTCCTGGTGCGGCCCCTGCCAGTTGCCGTAGCAGACGTGCAGCCGGGTCTGCTCCTTCGGGATGTTGCGCAGCGCGTGGTTGAGGGCATCGACGTGCAGGTCGACCGCGTCGAGGAACACCTCGAGCGGTGCGTCCCCGAAGTGGATCACGCGCTCCATCGCGAGGTCGGGGGCGTCGAGCTGGAGCACGTGCCCGCGGGCGACGATCTCCTCGTACTCGACCCGGAGCTGCTCAGCCAGCGCGAAGACGTACTCGCGGTGATCGCGGTAGTGCGGGTTCTGCTCGTCGAGGAGCAGCGTCGTCGCGACGATGCCCGGCGTCGCCGCGGAGAGGAAGGTGCCGGCAGGCGCGCGCCCGGCGGCGGCGTTCCGGGCGAGTTCGCGCTCGAACCCGTCCAGGTCCTCGCGGATGCCGGCGCGCTCCTGGTCGTACTCGAGCAGGCCCTGGGCGACGGGGGTGTCCCAGACCCGGGCGAACTCGGCGCCCTCGTCGATCTGCCGGGCCTGGAACGCCGCGTACTCCGGGAACTTCACGCTGTCGAGCGTCGGCTTGCGGTGCCCCGACCCGCCGAAGCCGGAGAGGCGCTCGCGGATGTAGGTGGAGAACCCGACACGGGGGACCTCGCCGTCGTTGACGACGTCGATCCCGGCATCGAGCTGCGCATCGACCGTGCGGGCGAGCACGGCAGCGGTCTCCTCGCGGAGCGCCTGCGCGTCGTACGGCTTGCCCTGGTCGCGAGCGACCAGCAGCGCGGTCAGCTCGGGCGTGCGGGGGAGGGACCCGGTGTGCGTGGTGAGGATGCGGTCGGTCGAGTTCTGCAGGGGCACCCCGCCACGGTACCGACGCCGTCGCGACCGGCGTCGTGGCCGGTCATGGTGCGTCACGCTCGGCACGACCGTGCACCGGACGGGAGGCGCGGGACCGGTGGGCGACGCGCCTCCCGTCCACCTTGCACGGGTTCCTGAATCTGTGAGGATGTAAAGCTGCGCTGCCACTGGGAACCAGCCTGGAATCCCCGGAGTACGGTCCGCTCTCGTGAGCAGTACGACGAACGGGGCGATCAAGAGCCTGGTCCCCGCCAGGATGGACAGACTGCCGTGGACAAGGTTCCACTGGAGCGTGGTGGTGGGCCTCGGCGTCTCCTGGATCCTCGACGGGCTCGAGATCCAGATCGTCTCGAACGCCGGGTTCCAGGCGGACCTCGACCTGTCCACGCAGCAGGTGACGACGCTCGGCACCATCTACCTGTTCGGGCAGGTGATCGGCGCGCTCGTGTTCGGACGCATGTCCGACCGGCTGGGCCGGCGCAAGCTGTTCATCCTGACGCTCGCGATCTACCTGATCGGCTCGGGCATCGCCGGCCTCGCGCAGGACTTCTGGTTCCTGGCGGCCTTCCGGTTCATCGCCGGACTCGGCATCGGCGGTGAGTACGCCGCGATCAACTCCGCGATCGACGAGCTGATCCCGTCGAAGTACCGCGGACACGTCGACATCGCGATCAACGGCACGTACTGGGGTGGTGCCGCCCTCGGCGCCTTCGCCAACATCTACCTGCTCGACACGTCGATCTTCGCCGAGAACATCGGCTGGCGCATCGGGTTCTTCCTCGGCCCGGTGCTCGGCATCGTCATCATCTTCCTGCGTCGGCACATCCCCGAGAGCCCGCGGTGGCTCATGACGCACGGGCGCGAGGAAGAGGCCGAGCGGACCGTCTCGGCGATCGAGGAGTCGGTCGAGAAGTCGACGGGACACCGGCTGCCGGACGTCGACGAGTCCAAGGCGATGACGGTCACGCCGCTCGACAAGGTCGGGTTCCTGACGATCGCGAGGGTCCTGCTCAAGCAGTACCCGTCGCGCACGCTCGTCGGCGCGACGATGATGATCACCCAGGCGTTCCTCTACAACGCGATCTTCTTCACGTACGCCCTCGTGCTCACCAACTTCTTCGGGTTGAAGACCTCGGAGACGGCGGTGTACTTCTTCCCCTTCGCCATCGGCAACCTGCTCGGCCCGATCCTGCTCGGTCGCTTCTTCGACACCTGGGGCCGGCGGCAGATGATCTTCCTGACGTACCTGGTGTCCGGGCTCGTGCTCGCGACCTCGGCGTTCCTGTTCCGCGCGGACGCGATCAGCGCCACCGTGCAGGTCGTGTTCTGGTGCGTGTCGTTCTTCTTCGCCTCTGCCGGCGCCTCGAGCGCCTACCTGACCGTGAGCGAGATCTTCCCGCTCGAGCTGCGGTCGCAGGCGATCTCGTACTTCTTCGCGCTCGCGCAGGTCTTCGGTGCGATCGCCCCGACGATCTACGGGGCGTTCATCGGCGACGGGTCGTCGCGCGAACCGCTGTTCTGGGGGTACCTGCTCGGGTCCGGGGTGATGATCGTCGGCGGCATCGTGGCCCTGGTGTTCGGCGTCGACGCAGCACGCAAGGGCCTCGAGGACATCACGCAACCGCTGTCCGTCCTCACCGGTGGCGCCAAGAAGTAAGATTTCGTATACGTGATGTTTCGTGACGAGACCCTCCCGCTGGGAGGGTCTCGTCATGGCACTCCTCCACATCCCGACACCGACCGGAACGGTCCACCGGTCGCCCGCTCCCGGAACCCTCGGCGGCCACCGTGCGTGACGCTGGGTGGATGGATCGGTCATCGTCCTCGGGGAGCGACCGGGTCCCCGACCCGAGCGGCATCCGACGCGGCCTGCTGCGTGACGCCGTCTTCCTGAAGCTGCTCGAGAACGTCCTGCGCGGTGTCTACCGCCGCGGGCAGCGACTGCGACTCGACGACATCGCCGAGGACATGCGGGTGTCCCGAACGCCCGTACGTGAAGCCCTCGTCCCGCTCGAGTCACTGCGGCTCGTGAGCGTGCAGCGGTACGTCGGGGTCGTGGTGGCCCAGTGGTCCGTGGTGCAGATGGTCGAGCGGCTGCGGGTGGCGCGGGCCATGATCGCCGACCCGGCGGCTGCCGGCCAGGGCACCGGGGAACCCTTCGACGCCCAGGTGCTGACGACGTGCCTGACCGAGGCCGGGGCACTCGTCGAGCTCGGGGCGTGGTACCTGCGTCGCCGTGGTGCGATCGTGAGCGCTGACTGGCTCGTCGCGCAGCGGGCGGTGCTCGACACCTTCTTCACGGACGACGTCGCGGCGGCGAACGGCATCGACGCGGTCGTGGGGCGGCGTGCTCGGGTGGCGCAGGTCGAACGGGCGGTGGCCGCTGCCGAGCACGAGCGGCTCGAGGTGTGTGCGAGCGAACTCGTCGGGCTCGCCGAGGACCTCATCGCGCTACCGGACCGGTTCCGCGCGGCGGCGTGACCGCGGGTGGGTGCCGGGCGAGCGGTGTCGGGTGGGCGGTGCCCGCTCGCGGTTCGCGTGTGCGGTGCGCGGTGCGCGTGGCCGTGCCCGCGCGCGTGGCCGTGTGCAATGCCCGACGGACGCGCTCGGTGCCTGTCGGCTGGTGCCCGCGTCCTCTTCGCGCGACTCCTCTGCGAGAGCGACAGTGCGCCGGTGAACTGCGGCGGGGCACTGTCGCTCTCGCGGACCAGTCGGGCGTTGCCCGGGTGCCGGGCGCGGGCGTGCGCAGTGGGCTGTCGCGCTCGCAGTCCTGCCGCGCGACGGCCGGCCCGAGGTCGGTCGAGCACCCAGGGCGGGGGCGCGGATCGGGTCCGCGCCCCCTGGCCGTCCCCGTCAGGGCTCCGCGCGACCGGGCGCGACGGGCTCTGCAGAAGGGGGGACGACGTCTGGTGCTGTGTCGCGACTACGGAGGACGTGCTCCGGAACGTGATCGCCGCGTCCCGATGATGCTAGGCGTCGGGGTACGCGTCGACAACCCCTCGGCGTCCCCACTTCAGGGGACCGTCTGTCCGGACGGTCCGTCTGCCGCGTTCCGGGGACGTGCGAGCGCTCAGCGTGTCTGCTCGGCGCCGAGGTCGAGACGGGGCTCGTCCTCCTGTATGGTGGGGTCTGCGTTCGCGAGAGCGCACGGAGACGTCGCATAGTCAGGCCGAGTGCACCACCCTGCTAAGGTGGAGTCCCCTTTGAGGGGACCGAGGGTTCAAATCCCTCCGTCTCCGCACCGAACGAAACCCCCGCCGAAGCGGGGGTTTCGTCGTTCCGGGGTGATGTCCGTCCGGGCGATCTCCGTCCGGGCGGTGGTGCCGGTTCAGACGCTGGCGGTGCTGTCCGTGCTCACGCCGGCCTCGGAGGCAGCGGTCGGGATCGACGCGCCGGCAGAACGGGCCGACCGACGAGCGGCGCCCGCGGCACCGAGCGTCAGCAGCACGGCGCCGAGGGTGATCGCGGCACCGGCCCAGAGCGGTGACGTGTACCCGAGCCCGGCGGCGATGGTGAGCCCGCCGATCCAGGCGCCGAGCGCGTTGCCGAGGTTGAACGCCGCGATGTTCGCCCCGCTGGCAAGGGTCGGGGCGTGGTCCGCGTACTGCATGACCCGCGTCTGCAGGGCGGGGACGGTCGCGAACCCGAACGCGCCCATCAGCACGAGGGCGACGACCGTGAGCACGGCCGAGGTCGCCACCAGGGCGAACCCGACGAGCACGAGCGTGAGCACCGCGAGCACGACGAGCAGGGTCCCGTCGATCGAGCGTGCCGCTGCCCGGCCCCCGACGATGTTGCCGACGAAGAGCCCGACACCGAACACGACGAGGAGCCAGGGCACGGTGCTGGCGGCGAAGCCCGACACCGAGGTCAGCGTGTAGGCGATGTACGTGAACGCCCCGAACATCCCGCCGAAGCCGAGGACGGTGATCCCGAGCGACAGCCAGACCTGCCCGGACCGGAACGCCCCGAGCTCCCGGACGAGCGAGGGGGTCCCGGCGGTGCGCACCGCGGGGACGAGCAGGAGCACGCCGACCAGTGCGACGACACCGATCGCGGCGATGGCCCAGAACGTGCTGCGCCACCCGAACGTCTGGCCGAGGAAGGTACCGAACGGCACCCCGAGCACGTTGGACGCCGTCAGGCCGGTGAACATGAGCGCGACGGCGGACGCCTGCCGACCACGCTCGACCATGTTCGCCGCGACGACCGACCCGATGCCGAAGAACGCTCCGTGGCAGAGCGCCGCGACGACCCGTCCGGTCATCATCACGCCGTAGGTCGGTGCGAGTGCGGAGAGGGTGTTGCCGACGATGAAGAGGACCAGCAGGCCGACGAGCACCGGCTTCCGTGGCAGACGGGTGGTCGCCGCGGTCAGGGCGAGGGCGCCGACCACGACGGACAGCGCGTAGCCAGTGACGAGCCACCCGGCGGTGGTCTCGCTGACCGCGAAATCGGCCGCGACTTCGGGCAGGAGTCCGGTGATGACGAACTCGGTCAGTCCGATGCCGAAGCCCCCGAGGGCGAGGGCGATGAGTCCGGCGGGCATGGGTGTCCCTTTCGTTGTGCGGGGGAGTGGTCCCGCGTACGCTGGTAGTTGCACACGCGGCACATCGATGGTTGCACGCGCGGTGTATCCGCGCAAGCAAGCAACGGTTCACCCACACCAGGAGGCACCATGTCCGTCGACGACACGTCCGTCGCCGTCCGCGCCCACGGCTGGCGCACCCTCGCCGCCCTGCACGCCGCGATCGAGACCCGGCTCGAACGTGCGCTCCGCGCCGTCGACCTGTCGGTCGTCGAGTTCACCGTGCTCGACGCCCTCCGCCGACAGGACGGCTTCCACATGCGGATGCAGCAGCTCGCCCGGGCGGCGGCGCTCAGCCCGAGTGCCACCACCCGCCTCGTCAACCGGCTCGAGGAGCGCGCCCTGCTCACCCGGGTGCTCTGCGCGGACGACCGGCGGGGCCTGTACACCGAGCTGACGCACGCCGGTCAGGCGCTGCTCGACGAGGCCGCCCCGATCCATGCGGCGGCGCTCGAAGCCGCGCTCGCCGACGCACGCGGGGTCCCCGAGCTCGAGGCGCTCGCCGAGGCCGTCGAACGGCTCGAGCACGCCCGGGCCTGAGGGGCCGGTCGTCAGCCGTGGAGCACGTCCCTCCCTCGGCTACCGTTGGCGGGTGATCCGCTGGCCCGCACTCGCCGTCGCCGTCGTCCTCGCGACGACCGCGCTCAGCGGGTGTGCCGTGACACCCCGGACGTCCGGTCCGGTGGTCGAGGCGTACGTCGAACCCGGCACCGCCGCGGCCCGGGTCCGCGCCGCGACCGAGCACGCCGCCACCATCGGGATCGACGGTGTCACCCTGACCGAGGACGGTGCCGGCCTGGCAGCCCTGCCCGACGAGGTCCGCTCGCTCGTCCGCACCGCGCACCGTGGAGGTGCCGAGGCGGAGCTGCTCGTCAGCAACTTCTCCGAGTCCCTCGGCGACTTCTCGCCCGACACCGGCACGGCGCTGCTGGCCGACCCGGCGACCCGACGCCACGTCGCACGCGAGCTCGCGGTACTCGCCGCGCGGAACGACCTGGACGGCGTGCAGATCGACCTCGAGTCGCTCCGCGCGCGCGACCGGGCCGGACTCGTCGCGTTCGCGGCCGCACTCGAGTCGGCCGTGCACGACGAGCTCGGGGCGGGGTCGACCGTCACGATGGCGGTCATGGCCTCCACGTCGGCCGCCGGGTTCCGCGACACCGGGTACGACCTCCCGGCGCTCGCCGAGCACGTCGACCGCTTCGTGCTCATGACCTACGACCAGCACGGTCCGTGGAGCGAGCCGGGCACGGTCGGAGCACTGCCCTGGGCGGAGCGGGTCGTCGAGACCGCGGAGCACCTCGGCGTCCCCGCCGAGCGCATCGACCTCGGCATCGCCGGGTACGGGTACCTCTGGGGCGGACGCGACGCCGGTCAGGTGTCCCCTGCACGGGCGCGTCGCCTCGCCGGTGGCGCCGCGCGGTGGTCCGAGCGGACGGGGGAGTGGAGCGCGACGCTCGCCGACGGCCGGGAGCTGCACTGGTCCGACGCCCGCTCCTACCGGGTGCGCGTCGCCCTGGCGCAGCGCCTCGGCCTGCACGGCGTCGCGCTCTGGTCGCTGACGACGGAGGCGCTCCCCGGCTGACGACGGAGGCGCGGCCCGGTCGACGACCGGCACGAGCGTGACGCGACGATCCGCGGACGGGAGGCGCGGTGCGAGTCCGCACCGCGCCTCCCGTCCGGCCGTACCGGGCCCGGTGTGTGTCCCGCGGATGATCGGTGCCGCATCCCCGGAGCCTGTCACCGCGCCGATGTAGCATGCACGACACCTGTCCCGAGACGAGGAGGCCTGCGTGCCGGACCCGACCGACCAAGCCTTCCCGATCGAACACGTGCGAGCGGTCGGCGACGACGTCGTCGCGGCCGTCTCCACGGTCGTCGACGGCAAGGTCGACGCGATCCGCACCGCCTTCACCGTCATGCTCGCCGAGGGGCACCTGCTCGTCGAGGACGTCCCCGGGGTCGGCAAGACCGTGCTCGCCAAGGCGCTCGGGGCCTCGGTCGGCGGCTCGGTGAACCGCATCCAGTTCACCTCGGACATGCTGCCGTCGGACGTGACCGGCGTGAACATCTACGACCAGTCCTCCGGCACGTTCCGGTTCTCGCCCGGACCGGTGTTCGCGAACGTCGTCATCGGCGACGAGATCAACCGCACCAGCCCGAAGACCCAGTCGGCCCTGCTCGAGGCGATGGCGGAGTCGCAGGTCACGGTCGACGGCGTCACACGCCCCCTCGAGTCGCCCTTCATGATCGTCGCGACGCAGAACCCGATCGACATGGAGGGGACGTACCCGCTGCCCGAGGCCCAGCGCGACCGCTTCATGGCGCGCATCGCCATGGGGTACCCGAGCGCCGACGCCGAGCGGCAGATGCTCGCGACACGCGGGACGCACGACCCGCTGTCCTCGCTCCGTCCGATCGTCGACGTCCCGACGCTGCGCGCCATCGTGCACACGGTGCGCGGGGTGCACGTCGCACCGGACGTCGAGGCGTACATCGTCGCCATCGTCCGCGCCACGCGCTCGCATCCCGACCTGGTCCTCGGCGCGAGCCCCCGTGCGACCCTGCACCTGGCCCAGGCCGCGCGCGCCCACGCCGCACTGCTCGGCCGTCCGTTCGTCACGCCGGACGACGTGGCGCAGCTCGCCCCGCTGATCCTCGCCCACCGACTGGTCCCGGTCGCCCGCGGCCTCGGCGGCGCTGCCGAGGACACGGCCCGCGACGTGGTGGTCCGGATCGTGTCCGACACCGCCGTGCCCTTCGCCTCCGCCGCCGTCCGGTCCTGATGTCCGACGGCGGGGGACCCTCGACGCTCGCGCTGCGCGCCGGCGCGGTGCGGTCCTGGGCGCTCCGGTACGGCCGACGCGGCGCGGGGCTGCTGCGGCGGACGCCCTTCCCGCGCCCCACCGCCCGTGGGTGGACCGTGCTCGGCTCGGGGATCGCCCTGGTCGGCGGGGGCCTCGTCGCGGCGACGAGCATCGCGGTGTCCGCCGGGCTGCTGCTCGTCGTGCTCCTCGTGCTCGGCGTGGTGATGGCGCTCGTGGTCGCCGCCCCGCTCCGGGCCACGCGCACGACGTCCAGGGCGGTGGTCCAGGTCGGGGAGGTGTACCGCGAGCGGATCACCCTGCGGGGGACGTCGTTGCCGATCGGACCACGGACGACGCTCCTCGTACGCGAGCAGCTCGAGGACGCCTTCGCGAGCGTGTCCGACGCCGAGACCTACGCACTCGTCGGACCGCACGAGCCGCCCGCCGTCCTCGACGTCGAGGCGCTGGCGGTGCACCGCGGCCGCACGCTCGTGGGGCCGGTGACGATCCGTGTCGAGGACCCGTTCGGCCTGCTGCGCATCGACCGTCCGGTCGTCGCCGCCGAGGAGGTCGTGGTGGTCCCCGCGTCGACCCCCCTGGCCGCGATCGACACCGGGGCGCTCGCCGGCGCGGTGTCCGCCGACGAGGGCCGCGTCGGACAGGGCGGTTCCGCCGACGACAGCGAGCTCCGACCGTACCGGCAGGGTGACCCGATCCGGCGCGTGCACTGGGCACAGAGCGCGCGCCGCGGTGAGCTGCACGTCCGACAGACCACGCAGGCCCAGCCGCCCGAGGCGGTGATCGCCATCGACGTCCGCCGCGAGTCGTACCAGGCGCTGGGTCGCGACGACCTCGCCGAGCTGAGTGACCTCGGCGGCGACGCCGCGTTCGAGCACGCGGTCGTCGTGGCGGCGAGCGTCGCGCGGGCACTCAGTGCACGGACCTCCCGCGTCGTGCTCGTCAGCGACGCCGTCGCGACGAGCTCCCGGCACGCCGGCGACGCCGGGAGCCTGACGGACGTGCTCGTCGGGCTCGCCGACGTCCGCGTGCGGTCCGACGCCCGATCGGTGACCGACGTGCTGCCGGAGGTCCACGGGCGTGACGTGCACGGGATGACCGCCGTCGTCACCGGCCGCTGCACCGCCGAGCAGGCCGCCGAGCTCGTCTCCGCCACGAGCGGGTCGAGCCGGGGGATCCTGGCGACCATCGTGCCGCCCGACCCGGTCGTGCGCGGGATCCTCGACCGCGCCGGCTGGCGCACCCTCGTGGTGCCCGTGCCGGGCGCGCAGAACCAGGGGAGCGTCCGGTGAGCGGCACCTCGACCACCGACCGTGCCCGCATCGGCGCAGGAACCCCGCCCGCTGGGTCCGCCCGGCCCACGGAGCGCTCGGACGTCCCGAGCCCGTGGGTCGTCGCGCTCGCACCGCTCCCCGTCCTGGTCGCCGCACTGGCGATGCGACCGCTCGTGCAGGGCTCCGCCTGGTGGCTCTCCGGCGTGGTCTTCACGGCCGTGCTCGTCGCCGTCGTCCTGGCCGTCCGTCGTCGCGCACCCGGGGTGCGGTTCATCGCCCTCGTCGCGACCCTCGTGGTCGGCTCGTGCGTGGCCGCGGTCGTGAACGACGTGCACCCGCTCGGGTGGCTCGACCGCGAGGGCGCGCTCGGCGAGGCCCTGGCGGCGATCCGCCTCAACCCGGCCCCGCTGCCGCAGACCGACGCGATCCGGCTCGTCGTCACGATCGCCATCGCCTGGGTCGCCGGGGTGTCCCTGTTCCTGGCGGCGATCGCGCCGACCGTGGCACTCGCCGCCGTGCCGGCGCTCGTGGTGCTCATCGTGCCCGGTGTGGTGACCGGCGAGCCCGCGTCCCCGGTGCTCGTCGTCCTGGTCGGCGCAGCCTTCCTCGGGTTGCTGTGGCTGTCCGTGCGCCCGGTGCAACGCGCGTTCCCGGCGGCGGTGGTCGGGGCGATCGGCCTCGTGGTCGCCGTGGGCCTGCCCGCGCTCGTGCCCCTCAACGCGAGCTGGTTGTCCGGCGTCACCGGGGCGCTGCAGTCCCCGATCCAGCCCGGTCGCCCGGGAACGCTGCTCGAACTGGGCCGCGACCTCCGGCAGCCGAACGAGATCGAGGTGCTGCGGTACCGGACCGCCGACGGGCAGCCCGAGTACCTGAAGCTCGCCGACCTCGACGAGTTCGGCAGCGGCGACTGGGTGCCGACGGTGACCGACGCGAGCACCTCCGACACCGCGGACCAGCAGCAGTGGGCCGTCGGTGTGAACCCGCGCCTGGCGAGCCGCGGCGACCTGACGGTGCGGATCACGGGCCTGTCGAGCAACTACCTGCCGGTGCCGGCCGGTGCCGTGTCGCTCGAGTCGCAGTCGACGAACCTCGACCTGTCGCAGTGGCGGTGGATGGGCGACTCGAGCACCGTTCGCTCGACCGGTCCGTCGACGCAGCGCGGCTCCACCTACCAGGCCTTCGGTGCGTCGACGTCGTCGGGGGAGTACCTCGACGCCATCGCGGCGAGCGGCATCCTCGGACGCACCGACGGTCGCGGGTTCTCCGCGCCGAGCGACGCGCAGCTCCGCACCGACCTGTCGCTGCCGGAGGACCTGCCGCGCGACATCCGTGCGGCGGCGCAGCGGGTCGCGGGCGGTCTGCCGAACGACTACGCCAGGGCCCGCGCACTCGAGCAGTGGTTCCGGAGCGACCTGTTCACGTACTCCGAGACGGCCCCCGTCGAGCAGGGCTACGACGGCGACAGCATGGACGTCATCGACACGTTCCTGCGCGTCCGTCAGGGGTACTGCGTGCACTTCGCGTCGTCGATGGCGGTGATGGCGCGCACGCTCGGCATCCCGTCGCGCATCGCCGTCGGCTACCGGGCGAGCAGCGACCAGACCGAGGACGGCGAGTACACGGTCTCGAACCGACAGCTGCACTCGTGGCCGGAGCTGTACATCAGGGGTGCGGGATGGGTCTCCTTCGAACCGACGCCCGCCTCGGACGCGGCAGCGCAGGCCGGCACCGAGTCGTCGGCGACCCCGGCTCCGGCGCCGTCCGAGACGCCGCTGCCCGCGCCGGGCGAGGACACGTCCGACGAGGCGACGCCCACCCCGACCCCGACGTCCTCGGCGTCGCCGGAAGCCGGAGCCGCTGCATCGACCACGGCCTCCGGGCCCGGAGTCGCCGGGCTCGCGGTCGGACTGTTGCTCCTGCTGGCGGTGCTGATCGCGCCGGGAGCGGTCCGGGCACTGCGGCGGCGACGGCGTCTCACCGCGATCCGTGCCGGACGGTCACCGGCCCTGCACGCCTGGCGCGAGGTGCTCGACGACGTCGCCGACCACGGGTACGCCCCGGGCCTGGCACCGCCCGGTGATGCCGCCGCCGTGGCACGGACCGCCCGTGCGGTGCTCGGCCGGCTCGCCGGGACCGTGCCCGCGTCGGTGCTGCCGCACCTGAGCGCGGTGGTCGACGCGGTCGACGTGGAGCGGTTCGCGGTGGACGGCACGGCAGCGGTGGACGCGGAGTCGCTGCGGCGGTCGGTCCTGGAGGCCCGTGCCGCCCTGGACGCATCGGTCCGCCGTGGGCGCGTGGTGCGGTCGCGCGTGTTCCCGCCGAGCCTGCTGCCGTCGTCCGCCTGGTCCCACGAGGGCGCGCGGCGGCGCCGGCGGCCGGCGTGACCTCGCGCCCGCTGCGCTTCAGCGCCGCGGGCGCACGACCGCGTCGACCAGCGCGGCGATGACGTCGCCCGGGTCCACCCCGGGCAGCGCGGGGCCGTCGAACACGATCCCGACGTTCGCGCCGATGAGCAGCGTCGCGAAGTCCTCGAGCGGCATGCCGGGTTCGACCTCGGGGTGCGCACCGAACCACAGCCGCACGAGGTCGAGCACCCCGTCCTGCAGCTCCCGGCGCTGCCGTACGAACTCGGGCATGAACTCGGGGTGCCGGAGTGCGTAGCCGCGGAGCTCGCTGACGAGGGCGAACTGCCGACCCTGGTCGTGGCGACCGAACGCCGTGCGTACGACGTCGGCGATGCTCGACGCGGCGACGTCCTCGCGCACGACCTCCTGCAGCGCGGCCAGCACCCGGTTCGTCGACCGCTGCATGACCTGGGCGACGAGGTCCTGCTTCGACGAGAAGTTCGAGTAGACGGCGCCCTTGCTGAACCCGGCCCGCGCGGCGACGTCGTCGAGGCGGGCACCGTGCACGCCGGACTCGGCGAAGACGTCGGCGCCGGCGGCCAGCAGCCGTTCGCGGACCTCGGCTCGAGGCGTCCGTGGTGTGGGTGCTGCGGCGTCGTCGCTCATCTGGTCCTGGTCCGTGCTCGTCGATGTCGTGCGGTGGTGCGCCGTACTGTCGATGCCGGCACGGTGGTGGCGTGCAGGCTGCGTCGCACCCGGTCGTGCAACGGTCGGGGACCTGCCGCGCCGCGCGCTGCGACCACGCGCGGCACCAGCGAAGCCCCCTGCTCCGTCCGTCCCGGTGGACCGGCACGTTCGGGTCGTGTCGGTGCGTCGGTGGACGGTGCTCACCAGGTCGATACCCGGCGGTAGCGATGGTATCGCTCGGCTGTGACGCTGCACAGTCCGTGACCTCCACCCGTCCGCAGGACGCGGGTGCAGGAGCGGGAGTCGAGCAGGGCGCCTCAGGCGTCGCCGGGCGTCTCCCGGTCGCTGTGCACGCTGCCGCTACCGGTGCGCCGCCCGGGCCGTCGGAGCAGTCGGATCGCGTCGGGGCGCAGGCGTCGTCCCCGCTGCAGGAGGGCGCCGAGCGTCGACTTCGGCTGCCACTCGCGCCCGTTCGGCAGGCCCCAGCCACGCTTCACGGCACCGTACCGGAGCCCGAGCGAGAGCACGATCGCCGCGATGATGCCGATGGACGGCGACCCGAGGTAGGACGCGACGACCATGACGGCGGACGCGGCGACGGCGACCGTGGCGTACAGCGCGTTCCCGCCGAACACCGCGGGCACGCGCCGCAGCAGCAGGTCGCGCATCGCCCCGCCGCCCACGGCGGTGATCGTGCCCATGATGATCGCGGTCGGCCACCCGAGCCCGGCGTCGAAGGTGCGCTGCACCCCGACCACCGACCAGAAGCCGATGACGGCGGCGTCGAGGACGGTGAACAGCCGGTCCCAGGTCAGCTCGGAGAACGACACGAAGAAGGCGACCAGGGCGCCGGCGATCGCGACGGGCAGGTAGAGCGGGTCGACGAGCGCGACCGGCGGGCCGTTCTGCAACAGGGTGTCCCGGAGGATGCCGCCGCCGAGCCCGGAGACGAACCCGACGACGAGGAACCCGAACAGGTCGAAGTCCATGGTGCGGGCGAGTGAACCGCCGAGCAGTGCCGAGGCGAACACGCCGGCCAGGTCGAGCACGTTCGTGACCGACGCCAGGCCCTCGGTGGTCAGCAGGTTCATGAGAACAATCAAACCCCACGCCGCAGGAGTGGCGGGTCGTGGCGCGGTTAGGTTAGCCTCACCTTCGCCATGATCGCCACCCTCGTCATCGGCCTCCGCGAAGGCCTCGAAGCGACGCTCATCGTCGGCATCATCGCCGCGTTCCTCCGTCGCAACCGCGCGCCCCTCGCCCCGATGTGGGCCGGCGTCGGGCTCGCGGTCGCCCTGAGCATCGCCGTCGGCTTCGGCCTGCAACTCGTCGAACAGGCGCTGCCGCAGGCCCAGCAGGAGGGCATGGAGACCGTCATCGGTGTCGTCGCCGTGGTCTTCGTCACCGGGATGATCGTGTGGATGCGCACGCACGCGCGGACGCTGTCGCGGGACCTGCAGGCGAGCGCGTCGACCGCGCTCGGGCGGGGCACGTCGTGGGCGCTCGCCGGCATGGCGCTCCTCGCGGTCCTCAAGGAGGGCTTCGAGACCTCGGTCTTCCTCCTCGCGACCTTCCAGGCGTCGACGGACACCGGGTCGGCCGCCCTCGGAGCGGTGATCGGCATCGCCGTCGCGGTGGCGATCGGGTACGGCATCTACACGGGCGGCGTCCGCCTCGACCTCGGCCGGTTCTTCACCGGCACCGGCGTCTTCCTCGTCTTCGTCGCGGGCGGCCTCGTGCTGACCGCGCTGCGGCACGCCCACGAGGCCGGCTGGATCGTCATCGGTCAGCAGCGCACGGTCGACCTCGGCTGGCTCGCGCCGAACGGATCGCTCCGTGGCGCCCTGGTCACCGGCGTGCTCGGCATCCCCGCCGACCCGCGCGTGATCGAGGTGCTCGGCTGGCTGCTCTACGTCGTGCCCGTCCTGGCGATCGCGGTCTGGCCGCCCCGCTGGCGTCCGTCGACGGCCCGCGTCCCACTGGTCCGTGCTGCGGTCGCTGCCGGCCTCGCGGCAACGGCGGTCGTCCTGGCCCTGGCCGTCCCGAGCACGGGCGCCGACCTGCCGCGCACGGCCGCGGTCACCGGCGACGCACGCTCCGTCACGGCCGACGTCGACGGTGCGGCTGCGGTCCTGCGCGTCGCCGGCACCGGCCGGGAGGCACGACGCACCCTCCCCGCGTCGGCCCACCGCCGCGTGACCCGCTCCGGCGTCGCCGCCGACCGCTGGCAGGTCACCGAGGACGTCCCCGCGACCGACCGTCCGACCTCGCTGACGCTCGACGACCTCGTCGGCCTGTTCGGTCGGGTCCCCGTCGGCATCTCGCCGAGCACGGACCCCGGGCCGTTCACGGCCCGGTGGGCCGTCCGCGACACCGTGTCCCTGACCACCGTCGGTGGGGGCGTCCTGGACGCGACCCGCTCGGAACGCGACGTGCTCACGCTGAGCGGTGGGGGCCTCCCGGCCGCTCGGACGACGACGCTCGAGCGCACGGTGTGGGCGGTCCCGACCGACCGTGTGGACCGCGCCGCGGCCGACCTGACCGCTGCACGGACCCGCGCTGCCGAGCTGCGGCTCTGGGACACCTGGCTGCCGATCGCGCTCCTCGTCGCCGCGGCCGCCCAGACGCTGCTCGCCCTCCGCGACCGCCGTCGTGCCGTCACGCCACCGACCACCACCCCCGGAACCGACCCGTCGCGCGGACCGCCCGCCGACGTCCCTGCAAGGAGCCTCGACCATGCCGTTCGGTAGGACCGCCCGCCCCCGCGCCGCCCACCCCTTGGCCGCCCGCCCCCTGATCGCCCTCGGAGCCCTCGGCGCCGTCACCGCCCTCGCCCTGACCGGCTGCTCGACCGGCACCCCCTCAGACGACGCCTCGGGCGGCACCGGGAAGGTCTCCCGCGTCACCATCACCCTGACGAACGACGGATCCGACGCCTGCGCCGTGTCGACCACGACGGTCCCCGCGGGCCCCGTCACGTTCACGGTGCACAACGAGTCGTCCACCGCCATCACCGAGGTGGAGCTCCTGCAGGACCAGCGCATCCTGGGCGAGAAGGAGAACCTGGCCCCCGGGCTCGACGCCGTCCGCTTCACCGCCACGCTGGGCGGGGGGAAGTACCAGGTGTACTGCCCCGGCGCGGAGCGCGAGCTCACCGACTTCACCGTCACGGGCAAGGCCGCCTCGAGCGCGAACAGCAGCGCCGCCACCCTGCTGGCCGACGGTGCGAAGGGCTACGCGACCTACGTCGACGGGCAGGTCACCGACATGGTGGCGGCCGTGCAGCAGCTGCAGCACGACGTGGACGCGGGTGACCTCGAGGCCGCGAAGCGCGACTACGCCGCCGCCCGCCCGTTCTACGAGCACGTCGAGAGCGACGTCGACGGTTTCGTCAAGAAGGGGTTCTCGGCCACCGACAACGCCGGCAACCTGGACTACCTGATCGACATGCGTGCGTCGAACCTCGACGACGCGGTCGGCTGGAGCGGCTTCCACGCCGTCGAGAAGGACCTCTTCGAGGCTGGCGCGATCACCGCGTCGACGAAGCAGACGGCTGCGGCACTGACCGCCGACGTCGAACTCCTGGCGAAGCGCGTGCCGTCGCTCGAGTACAAGCCCGAGGACCTGGCGAACGGCGCCGCCGGGCTGCTCGAGGAGGTCCAGTCGAACAAGATCACCGGGGAGGAGGAGGCGTACAGCCACATCGACCTCGTCGACCTCGCCGCGAACGTCGAGGGCGCCCGACAGGCCTTCGCGTACCTCAAGCCGGGCCTGGCGAAGGTCGACCCGGCGCTGACGAAGCAGATCGCCGCGCAGTTCGACGCGACGAACACGATGATGGACGGCTTCCGCGACGCGAACGCCCTGGGCGGCTTCAGCACGTGGGACGACGCCGCGAAGGCCGAGGACGCCAACCGCATCTCGCAGCAGGTCCAGGCGCTGCAGGACCCGCTGTCCCGCCTCGCCGAGAAGGTCGCGACGGCGTGAGCGACTCCCGATTCTCCCGCCGCGGCCTGATCGGCGCCGGACTCGCCGCCGCCGGAGCCGGGGTCGGCGCGGTCGCCGGGGTCGCCGGTTCCGCGGTGGCCACCGGGGTGGACCCGTTCACCGCGGCGGCGAACGGCGACGAGTCGATCGACCTGTCCCAGGCGGTCCCGTTCTACGCGACCGGTGCCCGACAGCCCCAGGGCGGCATCCGCACGACGCCGCAGCGGCACTGCGTCTTCATGGTGTTCGACCTGACGGCGTCGACCGCGACGGAGCTGCAGGTGCTGCTCGCGCGCTGGTCGGCCGCGATCGCGCAGCTGCAGGCGGGGCGGACCATCGGCAGCGTCGAGCCCGCCCACGGTGACGGGGTCGGCGCGGACACCGGCGAGGCGCTCGACCTCGGCCCGGCGTCGCTCACCGTCACGGTCGGGCTCGGTCCCGGTGTCTTCGACGAGCGCTTCGGCCTCGCGGCGAGGCGCCCGGCGCACCTCGCCGCGATCCCGACGCTGCCGAGCGACAACCTCGACGCACAGCTCACGGGCGGCGACCTCTCGCTGCAGGCGTGCGCCGACGACCCGCAGGTCGCCTACCACGCGGTGCGCGACCTGGCACGGATGGCTCGGGGCACCGCGACCGTGCGGTGGACGGTCATCGGGTTCGGCCGGGCCTCGGCAGGTCCGACGCAGTCGACGCCCCGCAACCTGATGGGGTTCAAGGACGGCACGCGGAACGTGTCCACCGACGACGAGTACGAGCGGTTCGTCTGGCTCGACCGCGGGGCCGACTGGATGGCCGGCGGCACGTACCAGGTGGTGCGGAAGATCCGGATGAACCTGGAGACCTGGGACGCCGACGTCGTCAGCGACCAGCAGCGGGTGTTCGGCCGGACGAAGGTCGAGGGTGCGCCGCTCTCCGGAGGGTCCGAGCACACGACCCCCGACTTCCACGCCCGGGCACCGCACGGCGGGGCCGGGGACACGGCGATCGACCCGCGCTCGCACGTCGCCCTCGCCGCGCACGAGAACAACGGCGGCGTGAAGATCCTGCGCCGCGGGTACAACTACACCGACGGGCTGAACCAGTACGGCCAGCTCGACGCCGGCCTGCTCTTCGCGGCGTACACGAACGACCCGGAGCACTTCACCCGGCTGCAGCGCAAGCTCGGTGCGTCCGACCGGCTGAACGAGTACGTGTCGCACATCGGGTCCGGGGTGTTCGCCGTGCCGCCGGCACCGCGGAAGGGCTCGTACGTCGGGGAGCAGCTGTTCCACTGACCGCAGGGCGGTGAGACGGGTGCCCTCCGTCGTTTCCCTGGAGACGGAGAGCACCCGCGCCGCGGGGTCCGACGGGCGGAACCACCGCCCGGCCCTGGGGGCGACCCGGCGCGACGCATCGCGATGCGACAGGGGGAGCGTACCTCGCGCGGGCGCTGCGCAGCAGGGGACTGCTGCCATCGGACGACGGAACGGGCCGCCACACGTCCGTGGGGCGGCCCGTCGTCGGCCGGGAGGCGCGGCGTCAGTCCGTCAGGACCGTCTCGTCGTGCGCGGCGCGCTTCCGACGTGCGAGGACGAGCGCCAGGGTGCCGGCGAGCAGCAGGACCCCCGCGGCGATGCCCGGGACCACCAGGTCCGCGCCCGTCCAGGCGAGGTCCCCGGCGGCCCTGGTCGGCTGCTGGTCGGCGGCACCGGTGCCGTCGGGACCGGTGACGCCGCCGTCCGTGCCGCCGCCGGGCAGGTCCGCGCCCGGAGTGGTCGGGTCGGTCGGCCCACCGGTGCCCGGGTCGGTCGGGTCCGTCGGCTCGACAGCGGTCTCGATCGGCACCGTCACCGCGAGGGTGATCGTCTGGCCGTTCGGCAGGGTGAGGACGAGGGGCTCGTCGGTCGTCTCGGTCGGGGCGGCCGCGGCGGTGGCACGGAGCGCGGTGGCGCGGACCGTGTCGCCCGCCGTGTCGACCTGGCTCGCGTCATCGGCACCGGGGACGGTGAACGTCAGGGTCGCGCGGCCCTGCTCGTCGCGCTTGTCGACGATCGTCGGGTCGATGGCGGACTCGGCGAGGACGACGTCGCCGGCGCTGACCGAGACGGAGCCCGCGGTGGCGGGGTCGTCACTGCTGAAGACGAGCGACGACAGCGACACCGAGACCTCGTCGCCCGGCTGGAAGCCCTCTGCGGGGACCGGCGTCGTCACGACACCCACGGCACGCTGGTCGGTCGGCGGGGTGACGACCGGGTTCGCGATGAAGTAGTCCACCTGCGCCTGGAGGTCGACGGTGCCCGAGTCGGCCTTGTTCGTGCCGCCGGCGAAGGCGGCGAAGTTGTCGCCACCGGTCGAGAGGAAGGAGTTGACCGTCACCTTCAGCGTGTCGTCCAACGCGATCGGGGCGCCGCCGAGCGTCATGGCGGTGATCCGCGAGCCGCGTTCGGCGTTCGGGTCGTAGGTGTAGGCGAATCCGTCGGAGACACCGAGCTTGAGGAACGGACGCTCGAGGCCGTCCGGCTGCCACTGCTGCTCGAGGGCGTCCTTGATCTGCTGACCGGTCATGTCCTGCGTGACCAGGGTGTTGGCGAAGGGCTGGACGAGGGCGGCCTCCTTGTAGGTCACCTGCCCGTCCGGGTCGTTCGCGCCGCTCGAGGCGAACAGCATGTCCGTGCGGAGACCGCCGGGGTTCATGAAGGCGACCTGCGAGCCCTGCCGGGTCGTCGCGGCGCGCTGCACCTCGGCGATGTAGTTGCCCAGGACGGACTCGCCGCCGCGGTTCTCGCTCGTGCGGTCCGACTGCACGGCGCGACGCAGGTCCGCGGTGATGTCACCGAGCTTCTTCGCGCCCTCGACGTCCGCCTTGGCCTTCGCCGCGGTGACGATGCCGGTCACGGCCTGGACCGAGGACTGGTCCGCCGGGACACCGGTGTACCCGTTCACGGACCTGACCTCCGAGGTGATGCTCCTCAGCTTCTTGTCGGCGCCCACGGTGAGCTGGAGGTGGCCGAAGTTCACACCGTACGAGCCGGTCTGGATCACCGGTCGGGGCTTCCCGTCGGGCCCTGCGATCGAGTGGTTGTACGTGGCGTGCGTGTGGGCCGACACGATCGCCGACACCTTGGACGAGACGCCCGCGGTGATCTTGCCGAACGCGCCGCTGCCGGTGGCGTCCGACAGCGCGCTCGTGGTCGCGCCCTCGTGGACGAGCAGCACGAGCACGTCGGCCTCACCGTTGTCGGCCTTGCCGTCGGTGAGCTCCTCGGCGTAGCGGTTGACCTGGCTGACGATCGGCGCCATCGCGAGGCCCTGCACCCCTCCGGGGCTGACGAGTCCGGGGATGAGGTCCTCGGTCGTCGCCCCGATGAAGCCGACCTTCACGCCGCCGCGCTCGACGATCGACCACGGCGTGAACGCCGGGTCCGTCGTGCCGGCCTTCACGATGTTCGACGAGACGTAGGGCCACTCGGCCCGGTCCTCGATGCGCCCCGTCAGGTCGTCCTGGCCCTTGTCGAGTTCGTGGTTGCCGATCGCGCTGACGTCGAGGTCCATCGCGTTCAGCGCGTCGATCGTCGGCGCGTCCTGCTGGATGAGGGAGGTGAAGGTCGACGCGCCCACGTTGTCGCCGACGCTGGCGAAGATCGTGTTCGGGTTGGCCTCGCGGTAGGACTGCACGACGCCGGCGAGCTTCGCTGCACCGGCCGCCTTGTCGGTGGCGGTGCCCTCGGACTCGATGCGGCCGTGGAAGTCGTTGACGTCGAGGATGTCGATGGTGGTGTCACCCTCGGCGGCGAGGGCGGCGGACGGGACGGTGAGGGCGGTGAGGACGCCGGCGGCGACCAGGGCGGATGCCCCGGCCAGGCGCCGGCGGCGCGGAGCGGTGTGAGCGTTCATCAACGCAAGAACCTAGGAACTCCCACAGCCGACCCGCCAGGGGGTGCCGCAACACGTCACGTGGTGTTCACACCACGGGGGACGTTCCTCCCGTTCGGGGGACAACCACGGCGGCCGCGGCGTCAGTCGCGGCCGAGGACGCCCTTCACCCGTTCGACCGCCTCGGCGGCCATCGCCTTCGCCGAGTCCTTGACGACCCCGAGCTCCGCCGGGTCGCCCTTCAGCAGGCTCTTGGCGGTGTTGACGGCGTACTCGGCGGTGATGTGCGGCGGCAGCGGCGGCACGTTGCGGCTGACGTGGGCGTCGATGAGCGTCACACCCGGGTTGGCGAAGGCCCGCTCGACCGCTGCCTCGACCTCGTCGTCGCTGTGGACGGCGATGCCCTCGAAGCCGAGCAGCCGCGCGTACCCGGCGTAGTCCATCGACTCGACGTCCTGCGACCCGGACCACATCGGGTTGCCGTCCTCGGTCCGCATCTCCCACGAGACCTGGCCGAGGTCGTCGTTGTGCATGACCACGATGACGAGCTGCTGGTTCGGCCAGTCCGCCATGTACTTCTTCACCGTGATGAGCTCGTTCATGCCGAGCATCTGGAACGCCCCGTCGCCGATCGTGCAGACCGCCGGTGCGTCCGGGAAGGCGAACTTCGCGGTCACGGCGTACGGCATCGCCGCGAGCATCGTCGCCAGTCGGCCGGACATGTCGCCGTGCATGCCGCGGCGCAGCCGGATGTGGTGGCCGTACCAGTCGGCCGTGGTCCCCGCGTCGCAGGTGACCGTGACGCCCTCGGGGAGCCGCTCGTTCACGGCGCGGATGACGCGGCGTGGGTTGACGCCGTCGTCGTAGGCGACCTCGGCCTGGCGGTGCATCTCCGCCTCCCACTCGCGCATCTCACCGGCGAGCTTGTCCTGCCACGCGGTGTCCTGCTTGTCACGGAGCAGCGGCATGACCGCCTCCAGCGTCGCGCCGACGTCGCCCCACAGGTTGAGCTCCGTCGGGTACCGCAGGCCCATCTGCTCCGGCTTGATGTCGACCTGCACGCCACGTGCCTGGCCGGAGGCGGGCAGGTACTCGCCGTAGGGGTAGTTCGAGCCGAGGAGCACGATCGTGTCGCACTCCTTGATCTGGGTGAGGCTCGGGCGCGAGCCGAGGAGCCCGACCTGCTGCGTGTGGTACGGCACGTCGGAGGGCACGACGTCCTTGCCCCGCAGTGCGGTGATGATGCCGGCGCCGGTCTTCTCGGCGGCCTCGAGCACCAGGTCCGTGGCACCGCGAGCACCGGCGCCCACCAGGAACGTCACGCGCTCCCCGGCGTTCAGGATCTCGGCGAAGCGCGCGATCTGGTCCTGCGGCGGCACGATCCGGGTCGACGGGGCGACGTCGCTCGACCGGGACACCCAGTGCTCGGCGGCCGGGGCCTGGTACTTCATGGCCTGCACGTCGTGGGGGAGCACGACGACGGCGGGCTGCTTGCGGAGCATCGCCGTGCGGAAGGCCGTGTCGACGACGACGCCGACCGCGTCCGGCGTGGCGACGGTCTCCACGTAGCAGGCGACGTCGGCGAACACGCGCTCGAGGTTCGACTCCTGCTGCGTGAACGTGCCGATCGAGGCGAGTCCCTGCTGCCCGACGATCGCGACGACCGGCTGGTTGTCCATCTGGGCGTCGTACAGGCCGTTGAGCAGGTGGAAGGCGCCGGGGCTCGACGTCGCGACGCAGACCCCGACCTCGCCGGTGAACTTGGCGTGTGCGGTCGCCATGAGCGCGGCGATCTCCTCGTGCGTCGGGCGGACGTACTCGAGCTCGCGCTCGCTGCCGTCGGCCTTGCCGAGGGCCCCGTCGAACGCACCGATCCCGTCCCCGGGGTACCCGAACACCCGGGAGACCCCCCATGCCTTGATGCGGTCGATGACGAAGTCGCTCACGGTCGTGCTCATGCACCCACCGTGCTCGGTGGTTCCTGTACGCGCTCAGGTCCAGGTGACGGTCAGGGGATCGGGCGCCAGGTGCCGTCGGCAGCGCTGGCGACGACGGACTCGATGACGGCGGCCGCGCGGGCGCCGTCGTCGAACGTGGGCAGACCCTCGGGCCACGCCGACCGGTCGCCCTCCGCCCGGACCGCCGCGTACGTGTCGGCGACGAACGCCGCGAAGGCGTCGAGGTAGCCCTGCGGATGTCCGGCCGGCACGACCGCCAGCCGACGCTGGTCCGGGAACCCGAGCGAGGGGTCGCGGACGACGATCTGCGCCCCGCGCTCGTTGCCGAACCACGCCGACTCGGGCTGCTCCTGGTCGAAGGCCGCGGAGCCCAGGGTCCCGTCGACCTCGAACCACAGCCGGTTCTTGCGGCCGGCGGCGACCTGCGAGACGACGACGTTGCCGATGCGCCCGGTGCCCGTGCGGAAGGTCGCGACGGCGGTGTCCTCCGTGGTGACCTCCGCACGCTGCCCGGCGTCCGCCACCGGGTCGGGGTCGGGGGAGCCGGAGAACGACGGTCCCGACGCCGCCGGACGGGTCGGGTAGACGATGTCGGTCGCGGCGCTCACGGACGCGAAGGGCTCGCCGGTGACGAACTCGACGAGGTCGCACCAGTGTGAACCGATGTCCGCGAAGGCGCGGGAGACGCCGCCCGCACCGGCATCGACCCGCCAGCTCGAGGCGTCCTCGTCGAGCATCCAGTCCTGCAGGTAGTGGCCGTGCACCGCGAGCAGCCGGCCGAGCTCGCCGGCAGCGATCCGCGCGCGGATCTCGCGGACGACCGGGTGGTACCGGTAGACGAACGGCACGGTCGCCACCACGCCGGCCTCGGCAGCGGCGGACGCCAGCTCGGCGGCCTGGGCGGCGCTGATCGCGAGCGGCTTCTCGCACACGACGTTGATCCCGGCGCGGATGACGGCCATCGACTGCGGGTGGTGCTGGTCGTTCGGCGTGCAGACGTGCACGACGTCGGGCGCGTCCGCGAGCACCTCGTCGAGCGAGGCGTACCCGCGGGGCACGTCGAGCTGCGCGGCGACCTGTTCCGAGCGCGACGGCGTCCGACCGAGCACCCCGACGACCTCGGCACCGGCGGCGCGGGCGGCCCGCGCGTGGACGCCCGCGATCATGCCCGTCCCGACCACGGCGACGCGGATGCGTCGCCCTCCGTACCCACTGCTCATGGTGCTCCCTCGCGCCGGACTGGACCCACCGTACCGACGCAACCCCGGCCACGCGCCGGAACGGATGAGTACGGTCTGGGGCATGTCGAGCCTCCAGACCAGCCTGCTCATCCTCGGTGCCAGCGGTGACCTGTCCAAGCGGCTGCTGCTGCCCGGTCTCGCCACCCTCCTCGACGTCAAGGACGACTGGGAGGTCCAGCTGGTCGGGGCCGGCGTCGAGGACATCTCCGACGAGGACTGGAAGGCGCAGGTCCGCGAGTCCTTCGAGAACGCGCAGGCGTCGAAGAACGAGGAGGACGAGGGCGCGCACGACGGCGACGAGAAGCTCAGCCGGAGGCTCGTCGAGGTCATCGAGGCCTCGACCTACCGCAAGGCCGACGTCACCGACGCGGACGACCTGAAGGCCCTCCTCGCGGCGTGCGACCACGACCCGGCGATCTACTTCGCGCTGCCGCCGGCCGTGACCGAGAAGAGCTGCGCGGTGCTCCAGGACCTCGAGCTGCCGAAGGGGACGCGGCTGGCGCTCGAGAAGCCCTTCGGCACCGACGCCGAGAGCGCCGAGCACCTCAACGACCTGCTGCACTCGTTCCTCCCCGAGGAGCGCATCCACCGCGTCGACCACTTCCTGGGCCGCTCGACCGTGCTCAACCTGCTCGGGCTGCGCTTCGCGAACCGCATCATCGAGCCGCTGCTGTCCTCGGCGCACGTCGCCCGCGTCGACATCGTCTACGACGAGACCCTCGGCCTCGAGGGCCGAGCCCGCTACTACGACAAGGCCGGCGCCCTGGTCGACATGATCCAGAGCCACCTGCTGCAGGTGATGGCCGTCGTCGCGATGGAGGCCCCGGCCTCGATCGACGCCGACGACCTGCGCACCCAGAAGGAGCTCGTGCTCCGCGCGGTGCGGCCGTGGGGCGGTGACGTCGTGTCGGCCGGTAAGCGCGCCCGCTACACGGCGGGGACGGTCGGAGACCGGTCGCTGCCGTCCTACGTCGACGAGGACGGCGTGGATCCGTCGCTCGGTACCGAGACGCTGGCACAGCTCACCCTCGAGGTCGCCAACTGGCGCTGGGCGGGCGTGCCCTTCACCCTCCGCTCGGGCAAGGCGCTCGAGCAGCAGCGCCGCGAGATCGTCATCACCTTCAAGGACTCGCCGCACGTGCCGAACGGGCTGACCGGAGCGGAGCGGCCGGACAAGCTGCGCATCTGGATCGCTCCGGACGAGATGCAGCTCGAGCTCAACGTGAACGGCCCCGGCGACCCGTACACGATCGACCACACGGCCCTGTCGGTGAACTTCAACCCGGGGCGCCTCAGCGCCTACGGCGAGGTCCTCGCCGGCGTGCTCGAGGGTGACGCGACCCTGTCGGTGCGCGGCGACAGCGCGGTGCAGGGGTGGAAGGTCGTCGAGCCCTTCCTGCAGGCGTGGCGTGACGGCAAGGCCCCGCTCGACGAGTACGCGGCCGGGTCGGCCGGTCCCGAGAGCTGGGACAACATCGACTGCTGACGCCGTGTCGGACGGGAGGCGCGTGGCGGGCTCGCCACGCGCCTCCCGTCCGCCCGCTGGTCGCGCGCGGGACACCGGCGCGGCCGCGAGACGCCGGCGTCTCGCTCCGCGCGCGGTGTCACGGCGGGTGCGGAGCCTCTCCACGAGTGGACGGCGTCTCGACGACGCCGGAGCCCGGCGGCGTAGCGTCCGGTGACGTGAAGACCACCGACGACGTCCTGTCCACCGTCCCCGAACCCGCAGGCTCCGACGTCCGCGTCGAGCCCGTCCGCTACGACCACGAGGGCACGGCGCTCCTCGGTGTCCTCGCGAAGGACCACGCCGTGTCTGGCCCCCGCCCGGCCGTCCTGGTGGTGCACGACTGGCACGGCGTGAACGAGCACGTCGAGGCACGTGTCACCATGCTCGCGCGGCTGGGCTACGTGGCGTTCGGTGCCGACGTCTACGGTGAGGGCGTCCGCCCCGGCGACGACACCGCGGCCCAGGTCGCCGGCTCGTACTACCAGGACCTCCCGCTGTTCCGCGCCCGCCTGACCGCCGGGCTCGACCGGCTCCGTGAGGACCCCGACGTCGACCACTCCCGCATCGTCGTGATGGGGTACTGCTTCGGCGGCTCCGGGGCGATCGAGCTCGCCCGCACCGGTGCCGACCTCGCCGGTGCGGTCTCGTTCCACGGCGGCCTGATCGTGCACGAGCCGTCCGACGCGTCCGCGATCCGGGCGAAGCTCCTGGTGCTCACGGGGGGAGCGGACCCGATGGTGCCGGACACGACGGTCGCCGAGTGGCAGGACGAGATGCGCGCGGAGCCGTCGGTCGACTGGCAGGTCGTGACCTACGCGGGCGCGATGCACGCCTTCGCGGTGCCGGGCACCGATGCGCCCGACCACGGGGCGCAGTACCAGGAGCGCGCGGACCGTCGCTCGTGGCAGGCGCTGCAGGTGTTCCTCGCCGAGGTGTTCGACGAGGAGCCGACCGTCGCCTGAGCCCGCGACACGCCGAAGGCTCCGTGCGGAGCGGCTCGATTCGCGTTCCGCGCCGCACCTGTTGTAGAGTCTTCCACGGCCGCAAGGCCGGTTCGGTCGGAAGACCGGATGCGCTCGTAGCTCAATGGATAGAGCATCTGACTACGGATCAGAAGGTTGGGGGTTCGAGTCCCTTCGAGCGCACATCTGAGAAGGCCCCGTCGCACTGCGGCGGGGCCTTCGTCGTTCCCGGGGGCTCCTCTACGCCGGTCGCGTCCGCGTGCTCCTCCATCGATGGAGCAGTTCCCGTCGGGTCGGTCGCGTGGACCCGACGTCTTCTGCTCCACCGTTGCTGTCGCCGAGTGTCCCGGGGCTCCGTTCGGAGCTCCGGCGGGGTGCTGGGGAGCGGGGAGCGCGGCGCTCACAGGCGCGGTGGTGTGCATGGTGCACGGATTCACGTGCCCGTAACGACACCCTGCACGTGTCCCTGCTCCGGACGCGTCACTACGGTTGCCGCAACCCGGTCGCCCCGACCGGCACCCCTTCCCCCAGGAGCATCCGATGGCCAGTGCAGCGTCAGCACCACCAGCCCCGTCCGTCGTCGTCGACGACCACTCCCTGTCCCGCGTCCCCGTCTCCGCCCGCTACGGCTGGTTCCAGGTGGCGGTGCAGCGGTTCGGGCAGATCTCCGCCCTGTCCCAGTTCCTGCTCGGTGCCACGCTCGGCTTCGGCATGGGCTTCTGGGAGGCCTTCTGGGCCATCACCCTCGGAGCCGTGATCCTCGAGATCGTGTCGGTCTTCGTCGGGGTCATCGGGATGCGCGAGGGCCTCAACACGTCGGTCATCGCGCGGTGGACGGGCTTCGGGAAGGCCGGTTCGGCGCTCGTCGGTCTGGCGATCGGCCTGAGCCTGATCGGGTGGTTCGGCATCCAGTCCGGCGTCTCCGCCGCAGGGCTCGTCGCGATCCTGCCGATCCTGCCGGCGTGGGCGTGGTCGCTCGTGTTCGGCCTGCTCGTCACCGCGATCGTGCTCCGCGGCTTCCACTCGATGCAGTGGCTCGCGAACATCACGGTGCCGCTGTTCCTCGTCCTGGTCGGCTGGGCGGTCACGGTCGAGCTGAGCCAGCACTCCCTGGCCGAGCTCGCCGCGAAGGCTCCCGCGGGCCCGGAGCTGAGCTTCGTCGCGGGCACGACGCTCGTCGCGGGCGGCTTCATCGTGGGCGCCGTCATCACGCCGGACATGACCCGGTTCAACCGGTCGGTCGGCGACGTGGTGAAGCAGACCGCGCTCGGCGTCACCCTGGGGGAGTACGTCATCGGGCTCGCGGGTGTCCTGCTCGCCCACGCCGTCGGGTCGTCCGACATCACCCGCGTCATCACGTCGAGCGTCGGCTGGGTCGGCATCCTCGTGATCCTGCTCGGCACGTTCAAGATCAACGACTGGAACATCTACAGCTCGAGCCTCGGCGTCACGAACTTCATCGACGTCGTGTTCGGTCGCAAGGTGAACCGCGGCGTCGTCACGCTCGTGCTCGGTGTCGTCGGGTCGGTGCTCGCCGCGGTCGGGTTCCTCGACGCGTTCACCCCGTTCCTCATCGTGCTGGGCGTCGTGTTCCCGCCGATCGCCGGGATCATGGTGGCGGAGTACTTCGTCGTGCAGCGCTGGCGCCGCGAGCTCAGCGCGAGCGAGGGCCTGCCCGCGACCAGCCCGACCTGGGTCCCCGCCACCCTGGTGATCTGGGCCGTCGCGGCGCTCGTGGGCTACTTCGTCACCGTGGGCATCCCGTCGATCAACTCGGTCGTCATCGCCTTCGTCCTCTACGTCGTCGCCGGCAAGGCCGGCTGGGTCCGCGGTGTCGGCGTGAGCCGCACCGAGGACGCCCCGGCAGCGTCCGCCGATGCCCCGGCCTCGGCACCCGCGCCGGCACCGGCGCCCTGAAGCCGGCGGTCGGCGCCCCCCCTGCCGACCGCCACCTCGTCGCCGACCGTGCCGTGACCCCTGATCCGGACACGGCGCGGTCGGCCCGACACCTCGTCAGCACCACCACCGGCACCACGACAGCACCACCCCGAAGGGAACCCCATGCGCATCGGCATCGACGTCGGCGGCACGAACACGGACGCCGTCCTGATGGACGGCAGCACGGTCGCCGCGGCCGTGAAGCGGTCGACCAGCCAGGACGTCACGTCCGGCATCGTGGCCGCGCTCGCCGGCCTGCGCGAGCAGCGCGACTTCACCTCGGCGGACATCGACGGCGTGATGATCGGCACCACGCACTTCATCAACGCGCTCATCGAGGCGCGCGGGCTCGCCCCGACCGCGGCGGTCCGCCTCGGCCTGCCGGCGACCGCGTCCCTGCCGCCCTTCACCGACTGGCCCGAGCAGCTGGTCGGTGCCGTGCAGGGCCGTGCGTTCCTGGCACACGGGGGCCACGAGTTCGACGGGCGGGTCATCTCCGAGCTGGACCCGGACGAGCTGAAGCGGCACGCCGAGGCGATCGGCGCCGCCGGGATCCGCTCGGTGGCGATCTCGTCGGTGTTCTCGCCGATCAACGACGAGTTCGAGCAGCGCGCGCAGGCGATCATGGCCGCCGAGCTCGGACCGGACGTCGCGTTCTCGCTGTCGAGCGACATCGGTCGGATCGGACTGCTCGAGCGCGAGAACGCCACGATCATCAACGCGGCGCTCCGCGAGCTCGCCGACCGCATCGTCGACGGGCTGTCCGGGTCCGTCGCGGGCAGCGGCATCGACGCCCCGCTGTTCCTCAGCCAGAACGACGGCACGCTCATGGACGTCGAGTACGCCCGGCGGTACCCGGTCGCGACGTTCGCCTCCGGCCCGACGAACTCGATGCGCGGTGCTGCGGTGCTGTCCGGCTTCGACACCTGCGCCGTCGTCGACGTCGGCGGCACCACGAGCGACGTCGGCGTGCTGACCGGCGGCTTCCCCCGCGAGGCCACCGGCGAGGTCGCGGTCGCGGGCATCCGCACGAACTTCCGCATGCCGGACGTCCTGTCGATCGGGATCGGCGGCGGGTCACGCATCCGCGAGGACGGCGCGCTCGTCGGTCCGGACTCGGTCGGCTACCGGCTCACCGAGGAGGGACTCGTCTTCGGCGGCGACACGCTCACCGCCACCGACGTCGCGGTCCGCGGCGAGCGCGGCAGCATCGGGGACGCATCCCGTGTCGCCGGCGTGCCGACCGAGGTCGCCGAGCGGGCGCTCGCCGTGATCGCCGAGCGCGTCGCCGACGTCGTGGAGCGCATGCGCACCTCGTCGGACCCGCTGCCCGTCGTCGCGGTCGGCGGTGGCTCCGTCCTGCTGCCCGACACGCTGCCCGGGCTCGGCACGGTGCACCGGCCCGAGCACTACTCGGTCGCCAACGCCATCGGCGCCGCCATCGCCCAGGTCTCGGGCGAGGTCGACAAGGTCTACGCGATCAGCGACGGCAAGCGGTCTGCCGTGGTCGACGAGGCGCGACAGGAGGCGGTCGACCGGGCCGTCGCCGCGGGCGCCGACCCGTCCAGCGTCGCGGTCGTCGACTTCGACGAGGTCCCGATCCCGTACCTGCCCGGCAACGCCACGCGCATCCGCGCGAAGGCCGTCGGCGACCTGGCACTCGGGGCGCTGGTCCGATGACGACGACGGCCCCCAGCGCGGACACGCGTCCGACGACGACCACCGTCCGTCCGCTCACCGAGATCTGCGAGGACTGCGCCGCCCTCGCCCGCGGCGCCGCGGTCCTCGGCACGGGCGGTGGCGGTGACCCCTACGTCGGCCGTCTGCTGGCCGAGGCCGCGGTCCGCGAGCACGGCCCCGTGCCGGTCGTCCAGGTGGAGGACCTGCCCGACGACGCCGTCGTGCTCAACGTCGCCATGATCGGCGCACCGACCGTCATGGTCGAGAAGCTGCCGTCCGGAGCCCAGTTCGCCGAGGCGATCCGCAGCCTGGCGACCCACCTCGGCGTCACCCCGACGCACGTGGCGTGCATCGAGGTCGGAGGCGTCAACTCGACGAGCCCGATCGTCGCCGCCGCAGAGCTGGGCCTGCCGCTCGTCGACGGCGACGCCATGGGCCGCGCCTTCCCGGAGGTGCAGATGGTCCTGCCGACCCTGTCCGGCGTCAGTGCGACCCCCATGGCGCTCGCCGACGAGAAGGGCAACACCGCTGTCTTCGACACCGTCGACAACCGCTGGGCCGAACGGCTCGCGCGCACCGCCACCGTCGAGATGGGCTGCTCGGCGATCACCGCCCAGTACGCGATGTCCGGTGCGCAGGTCAAGGAGTCGTACGTCCGCGGCAGCCTGTCGCTGAGCGTCGCACTGGGCGAGGCGCTCGTCGCCGCCCGGGCCGCCAACGAGGACCCGGTCGCCGCCGTCACCGCGGTGCTCGGCGGGACCGTCGTGTTCGAGGGCAAGGTCGCCGACGTCGAGCGGAAGACGGTCACCGGTTTCGCCCGCGGGACCGCCCGCATCACGGGCTCCGGCAGCGACACCGGCCTGGAGGCACTGCTCCGGTTCCAGAACGAGCACCTGCTGGTCGAGGTGGCCGGGTCGGTCCGCACCACGACGCCCGACCTGATCGTCACGCTGGACGCCGAGACCGGCGAACCGATCACCACCGAGGGGCTGCGGTTCGGCGCGCGCATCCGCGTCGTCACCGCCCCGGCCGACCCGCGCTGGCACACCCCCGCGGGCCTCGCGCTCGCCGGGCCGCGGTACTTCGGCTACGACACCCGAGCGGTCCGCCACGACGGCACCGTGAGCGAGGGAGAACACGCATGAGCTGGACCATCGACGTCGACGATCTGCCCGACCTCGCCCGGGGAGCCGCCGTGCTCGGCACCGGCGGCGGCGGCGACCCGCTCATCGGGATGCTGCTCGTCAAGGCCGCGATCGAGGAGCACGGGCCGGTCACGATCCTCGACCCGTCCGAGGTGCCGGACGACGCCCTCGTCATCCCCACCGCGCAGATGGGCGCCCCGACCGTGGTGCTCGAGCGTCTGCCCGCAGGTCCGGAACCACTCGGCGCCCTCCGGCGGCTCGAGGAGCACCTCGGGCGGACCGCGATCGCGACGATGCCCATCGAGTGCGGCGGCATCAACTCGATGATCCCGCTGCTCGTCGGCGCGACGGGCGGCCTGCCCGTGGTCGACGCGGACGGCATGGGCCGCGCGTTCCCCGAGCTCCAGATGGAGACCTTCTCGGTGTACGGCGTGCCGGGGTCCCCGCTCGCCATCAGTGACGAGAACGGCCACGGCGTCGTCATCGACACCGGGCACGACAACCGGCAGATGGAGTGGCTCGCCCGCGGTGTCACGATCCGGCTCGGCGGGGTCGCGTACATCGCCGAGTACGCGATGACCGGCAGCCAGGTGCGTGCGACCGCCGTGCCCCGCACGCTGTCGTTGGCACTCTCGGTGGGCCGGGCGATCCGTCGTGCCCGCGAGGAACACCGCGACCCGGTGGCCGGGCTCGCCGAGGCCTTCGGGCAGACGATCTACACGCACCTGCGCGAGCTGTTCGACGGCAAGGTCGTCGACGTCGAGCGCCGGACGGTCGACGGGTTCGCGAAGGGCCGCGCCGTCGTGCGAGGTGCCGACGGATCGGAGCTCGAGGTCGTCTTCCAGAACGAGAACCTCGTCGCCCGACGCGACGGCCGCCTGGTCGCGGTGGTGCCGGACCTGATCTGCGTGCTCGACGCGGAGACGGCGGAGCCGATCACGACCGAACGGCTGCGCTACGGCCAGCGCGTCCGGGTGATCGGGGTCTCCACGCCCGATCTGATGCGCACGCCCGAGGCCCTCGCCGTCTTCGGACCGTCGTGCTTCGGCCTGCACGACGACTTCGTCCCCGTCGAGCAGCTGCACGAGCGCACTCCGGTGGGGGCGCGCTGAACGGCGCCGATGCGCGAGGATCGCTGGTGTGCACCAGGGCGAGCAGCGTGACGGGGTCGTGACGGGCCTCCGGGCCGACGACGTCGACGACTTCGCACGCGGCACCGCGCTCCTCGGGTGCGGCGGTGGCGGTCAGGTGGACCACATGGCGCACGCCCTCCGGCGGGCGCTCGGCGGTGGACGGGTGCCGGTCGTGCCGGTCGACGGCGGGGTCCGTTCGGTCGTGGCGGTCGGGCTCGTCGGGTCGACCACCGTGCTCGAGGAGAAGACGCCGAGCGGCCGGGAGCTCCCCGACGCGCTCGCCGCCGTCGAGCGCTGGACCGGACGGCGGGCCGACGCCGTGGTCGCCGCGCAGATCGGCGGGGTCACCGGGCCCGCCGCCGCGCTCACGGCGCTCGCCGCGGGGCTGCCGCTGGTGGACGCCGACCTGGTCGGACGGGCGACGCCGCGCCTCGACCAGCTGTCCCTGTTCGTCGACCGGATGCCGGCGGTCACCGCCGCTGCCGTGACGTCGAGCGGTCTGCGGATCGTGGTCGACGCTCCGGACCCGCGGGACCTCGAGACCGTCTGGCGCGAGGCGGTCTCGCACAGCGGCGGGTGGGCCGCCTTCGCGGTCGGGCCGGTCGACGCCGACGTGCTCGCCGACCGGTGCATCACGGGCAGCGTCGACCGTGCCCTGCGCGCCGGCCGTGCCGTCGCCGCCGCCACCGACGTCCACGCCCTCGCGTCGGCGGTGGCCGGTGCCCGCGTGGTCACCACGGGGCGGGTGCTCGACGTCCAACGCGGGGGCGACGCCGTCGCCTTCGTGCACGGATCGATGGCGATCCGCGACGCGGTGTCCGGGGCTGTCGTGCGCATCGAGGCGGGCAGCGAGTGGGTGCACTGCCTGGTGGACGGCGAGCCCGTCGCCAGCACGCCGAGCTGCATCGTCGTGGTCGACGCGCGGTCCCTCCGTCCCGTCGCCACCGACCGCGCCCGGGTCGGCGACGAGCTCGCCGTGCTCGTGCTGCCCGGCGCGCCGTGGTGGTGGGCGTCGCCGCACCGGACCACACGGGTGTCCCCGCGGGCGTTCGGGATCGACGCAGCGGTCGTGCCGGAGGTCGCCGCGTGATCCCGGTCGCGGAGTTCCTGCCGCTGCTGCCCGCAGGTACGGCGCTGCTCGTCGGACCGCCGACGGGCACGGTCGGCAGCGTGCGCGGGGTCGTGGGACCGCCGGAGCACGTCGGTCGGTCACTCGGTCCCGGTGAAGGCGCGGTCGTCCTGCTCACACCCGTCGAGCGGTTCGACGCGCGGTTCGACGTGCTGCTCCGCCGCGCCGCCACCGCCCGGGTTCCGGTGCTCGTGGTCGGGCTCGCGGCCGGCGCGCCACTGCCCGGGCCGGGCACGTCCGCGCTCGCCGACCGACTCGGCGTCGCCGTCGTCGCGACGCCGGACCCCTGGGTGGCGTCCGTGCGTGTCCACGAGCTCATCGGGTCGGGCGATGCGCCCGCTGCGCGTGCCGCCGTCACCGCGGCACGTGTCGGGCTCGACGCCGGACCCGCGCTCGAGGAGCTGTTCACGCGGCTCGAGAGCGAGCTCGGACACGCGATCCGGTTCCTCGACGCGTCGGGGCGCCCCCTCCGCGGGGCCGGCGTCGCGCCGGCGACCGCGGCGCTGCTCGCCCGCACGGTCGGGACGAGCGAACCGGTCTGGGCGACCGACGACCGGGAGACCGTCGTTGCCGTGCCCGTCCCCACCGGCATCGGCCCGCGGGCGTGGCTCGCGGTCGGCACCACCACGCCGCTGCAGGCCGAACGGGCGGTGCTCGCGACCGCGCTGCGCGTGGCGGCGGTCGCGGCCGGACACCGGCTCGTCCTCACCCGGCTCGACGACGAGCGCGACGCCCGCTACCGCATGGCGATGCTCGACGACCTCCGTGCCGCCGACGGCGCCCCGGCGCCCCCGCTGGTGCAGCGGACGATCGCGGCCGGGTGGGAGCTCGACGCGTGGCACGTGGGCGTCCGGCTCGTCGCCCGCGGGACGGTCGACGCGGTGGCGCTGCGGCGAGAGGTCGAGGTCGCCTTCGACGCCGAGGGACTCGACGTGGTCGTGGTGGAGCAGACCGACGGGTGGGCGCTCTGGTCCTCGTCGCCCGACGAACCCGACCGTGCAGCGGTCGCCCGGGTCGCCGCCTCGGTGCGGGCGGCGCAGAACGCCCTGCGCTCCGCCGTCGACACGAACGCCGGCGTCGGCAGCGTCCACGCCGGGCCCGCGGGACTCGTGCGGACGTTGGGCGAGGCAGGTGACGCCGTCCGCCTGGCCGCCGCGCGGCCGGAGTCCGGCTTCTTCGTACACGTCGACCGGCTCGGGCTCGCGCAGCTGCTGCTCGCGTGGACCCAGACCGACACGTTCCTGCCGGCGGCGGAGCAGATCCTCGCACCGCTGGAGCGCGGGGGAGGTGCGCTGCGCTCGACCCTGGCGGCGTACCTCGACGCGGAGTCGTCGGTGGCGGAGACGGCCGCGGTGCTCGGGGTGCACCGGAACACCGTGGCGGACCGCATCGACCGGGTGGAGCGGTTGCTCGGCGTGGACCTGGGCGACCCGGAGACCCGGCTCGCGCTGCACCTGGCGACGCGGGCGCTCGGCGGGGCGTGACGGGGCAGACCTTCCGCCGGACGCCGCGCTCTTGCCGAGACACCGCCGTCCTCCCGAGACGCCGACACTTCCGACGGCGTCTCGCGCGGGGAGGGGTGTCTCGCCCTGGTCACGGTGTCCCGGCGGTCGGATCAGCCCGGCCACGACTCCTCTGACCACGAGCCGTCGGCGCGGCGCTCGTAGAAGAGCCGGTTGCTCGCCGCATCGGTCGCACCGCGCCAGAACAGCATGCGCACCGGTGTGAGGGCGAAGCCCGCCCAGGTGTCGGGTGGCTCGAGGTCGGCGCCGCCACGGTCGTGCTCGAACGCGGCCCAGAGCTCCCGACGACGGTCGGCGGTGTCGCCGGCGGCCGCGTGGTCGTTCACCCACGCCAACACCTGCAGGTACCGGGTCCGGGCGGCGTAGGCGGCGCGGGCCTCGGCGTCGGTGACGGGTACGACGTCACCGACGACCACGAGCTGCCGTGCCGCCTCCGGCCAGACGACGGTGACCGCGGCGCGGGGGAGTGCGGCGAGCTCGGCGGCCTTGCGGCTCCGGCTGTCGGTGTGGAAGTGCAGGCGCTCTCCGTCGAAGCGCGAGAGCAGCACGGTCCGGGCGGACGGGTAGCCGTCGACGCCGAGCGTGGACAGGGTCATGGTGGGGCCGGGTCCTTCCTCGGCGGTCGGGAGCCACGCGGCGGCCAGCTCGAGCGGGTCGGCCGGGGCGGCGGCAGTGTCGTCCGTGACGGCCGTCGCCTGCCCCGGCAGCACGGTCACGGGACCGCCACCACGTCCGCCACGAGCGGCCCCGCCGCTCCGGTACCGGCAGTGCCCGTTCCCGATCCGGCAGCGCCCACGGCCGGCTTCGCGACCGCCGGGTCGAACCGGGCGATCTCGTGCAGGGACGCCACGGCCTCGTCCAGCGACAGGTCCCACAGCGCCCGCCCGTACGCCGCGGTCGCCCGGCTCGCGTCCCCGACGACTCCCGGCGTGCCGAAGTCGTTCGACAGCCACCCGAAGGACACCGGCCCACCGTTGAACCGGATCTTCTCGAACTCCGCCAGGTGGTCGGGCACCCACCGCTCCGCGAGCGACATGTCGACCAGGTCGGGCCGCAGGTGCAGGATCATCGACGTCTCGGCCGCCCCGCCGTGGATCCCGAGCCCGCGCTCGTCGGCGTCCTCGCCGTCGGGACCGGGCATCCGCGCGAGCGTCGGCATGAGGAACGTCTTCAGTCCGTACCGCTTCCGGATCTCGCGCAGCGCGACCTGGAGCAGGGCGACGTTCCCGCCGTGCCCGTTCGCGAAGACGAGCGACCCGGCCCCCGTCAGCGCCACGGCCCGGCCGATCTGCACGGCGGTGTCGAACATCGTCGACTCGTCGAGCCACACGGTGCCCGGCGCCCAGCTGTGCTCGTCGGACTTCGTGAACGCCAGCGTCGGCAGCTGCCAGACGTCGAGTCCCTCGGACGCCGCCCGCTCGACGGCCGCGCCGCCGATGTGGTCGGCGAGCAGGAAGTCGGTGACGAGCGGCAGGTGCGGCCCGTGGTGCTCGACGGCCCCGGTCGGCTGCACGACGATCGTCTCCGGTCCGAAGCCGGCGGCGACCGCCGGCCCCGACAGCTCCGCCAGGCGGCGCGAGCGCACGGCGCCGCTCACTTGCCGAACCCCGGCACGACGGGCTGCGCCGACGCGGTCGAACCACCGCTGACCACGAGCGACGGGTCGATGACGTGCCCCGGGTTGAGCAGCCCCTCGGGGTCGGTGCGCTGCTTCAGCGCCACGAGTTCCTCGACCCCGTGGTCGACGTAGTACTGGTGCGGGCTGTGCACCCGGACACCCAGCTCACGGAGCACCGGGTAGCCGGCGTAGACGTCCTCGGCCCCGGTGTACGGCGCGGTGAGCATGCCGATCGGGCCGACGTGTGCCGCCTCGATGTGCAGCATCCCGCCCGGGTAGACGGCCTCGACCTCGGCGATCCGGTCGATGAGCGCCTCGCCGCCGACCTCGACGTGGAAGTACTCGGTGTCGGGGGTGTTCCGCTTGAGCCACCAGATCGGGTGGTTGTACGACAGCATCGACACCTTGGTCGTCTGCTGGAGCCCCTCGCGGACGTCCGAGACGGTCCCGCCGGCCTGCTCGATCAGCGTGCGCGCCTCGTCGAGGACGACGTCGTCGATGATCGCGCGGAGGCTTGCCCGGTCGTCGGGGATCGCGGTGTCGGACGGCAGCGTGGCCGCGACTGCGGGCCGGTCGGCGCTGACGAGCCGTGGCACCGGGTCGAGCCCGCGCAGGGTCCGGACGGCGACGAGCGCGTCCTCGAAGGTCGGGAACGACGCGTACACCGCACGCCACTCCTGCAGCGGCTCGAGCCGGACCGTCGCCCGGGCGATGACGCCGGCGGTGCCGTACGTGTGCACGAACGGCTGTGCGTCGTCGCCCTCGACGTGCAGCAGTTCGTCCGAGCCGGGCAGTGCGACGTCGAGCGCGGTGACGAAGCCCTGCCAGTTCGAGCCGTGGGCGATGGAGCCGGTGCCACCGGAGCCGCCGGACAGGAAGCCGCCGATGGTGGACTGCGCGGTCGACGGGTACATCCAGAGCTGCTGCCCGGCGGCGGCCGCGGCCTGCTCGAGGGCCACCATCGAGGTGCCGGCTTCTGCGGTGATCCACCCGTCGCCGACCTCGACGACGGCGCGTGCCCGCGAGGTGTCGAGGACGAGCCCGCCGTGCAGCGGGATGCCCTGGCCGTAGTTGCCGGTGCCCTTGCCGCGCGTGGTGACCGGGACGCCGTGCCGGACGGCCGCTGCGAGCGTCGCGGCGACGTGCTCCGCGGACGCCGGGTAGGCGACGAGGTCGGCGAGGCCGAGCGGCAGCTGTTCGCTGAGGATGGGGCTCATGGTCGCCTCGTCGACGGAGGCGCGGGCGCGGGTGCGCTCGTCGGCGCTGACGCCGCGTTCGCCGAGCAGGTCGACCAGCTCGGCGCGGAGCGACGCGAGCGCCTCGGCCGGGACGGTGGGGGAGGCGGGGGTGACGGTGGTCATGCTCACTCCTGTGGGGTGGGTGGTGCGGGAGACGACGGACGGGAGGGACGACACACGACGTGTGCCGTGCCTCCCGTCCGGAACTGGTCGGCTCTGCGTGGTCGGCTCGGCCGACCCGGTGTCAGTTGCCCAGACCGATGGACTTGTCGAGGAACTCGTTCGTGTACAGGTCGGACGGCTGCAGGTCGCTCTTCACGTCACCGGTCCCGGCGAACACCGGGGTGGCCTTCTCGATGAAGTCCTGCATGCGCTGCTCGTCCATGGAGCCGATGTAGCCGTCGGTGTCCTTCGCCAGGCCGAGCTTCACCATCTGCGACGCGGCGAACGCGCCGACCTTCGAGTCGTAGGTCCAGCCGTTGTTGTACTGCTGCACGAGCTGCGTGATGAGGTCGTTCGTCGCCTCGGGGGCCGTGAGGTAGTCCACGTCGGCCTGCTGCATGACGGGCACGAGCTTCTGCAGGCACGGCTCGAGCTTCGACAGGTCGCCGGTGCGGACGGACATTGCCTCGGGGTAGGGGTTCCACCCGGTGCTCGAGATGGTCTTGTACGCGACCTTCTTGCCCCAGGCCGCGACCTGGTTCTGGTAGATGTACGGCTCGGCGGTGGCGAAGCCCTGCTGTGCGTCCTTGCCGCCGGCGGAGACGAACTTCGACGGGGTGCCGTCGTAGCTGCCGTCGAGGACCTTCCCCGGCAGGATGCCGGACTGCTCGAGGTACGTCATGTACGCGGCACCGTTGAAGTAGCGGACGACACCCCCGTTCTTCTCGAGCTCCTTGCCGAGGTCCTCGATGCTGTCCACGTCGGGGTAGGTCTTCGGGTCCCACATGATCGACATCGGGGAGGAGTCGTTCTCGGCGAAGACGGCCGTCGTGGGCAGGTTGCCGGAGAACTGCACCTGCTCGTCGGTGGACATGTAGCCGAGGGTGATGTCCTTGTCCTGGTACATCTGCGACGCGACCTTCGTGTAGCCGATCGCGGGGCCGCCGGCGCGGATCTCGAGCTTGACGCCGGTGCTCTTCCCGTTGGCGTACAGGTCGCCTGTGACGGTCTTGCCCGAGGCATCGATCGACGGGTTCGGGCCGAGCATCTCGTACAGGTGGCCGTGCTCGCCCTCGGGGTTCCAGTCGGTCTGGACGACGACCGTCGCCGGGCAGACGCTCGACAGGTCGATCGCGGGGCCGGTCGCGGTCTTCGCGTTGGCGCTCGACGCCGCAGGGCCGGCGGACGAGCCGGCGGCGCATCCGGTCAGGGCGAGGGCGGTCGCCGCGAGGGCTGCGGTGGCGACGCCGAATCGGGTGGTGGTGCGCATGGAGGCTCCGTTCGTGGTGCGGGTCTCGTGGTGCTGTGGGTCGGGGAGGGGGAAGGGAAGCGAAGGGGAGTCGGGGCGACCCGCGCCGCGGCGGTCGGGGGAGACCGCCGCGACACGGGTCAGCTGAAGTCGTGCCAGCGACCGACGGCCAGACGGCCGATCAGTCCGAACACGAGGAAGACGGCGACGCCGTAGAGCGAGGCGATGATGATGGTCGCGTAGAGCTCCGGCCCCATGAGGCGCGAGGCGGTCACCTGGATGAGGACGCCGAGCCCGGGGTTGCCGCGCTGGAAGAACTGGTCGCCGACGATCGCGCCGATGACGCTCAGGCCGGCCGAGGTCCGCAGACCGACGAAGATCGACGGCAGCGCGGCGGGGAACTGCAGCTTCACCAGCTGGGCGAACCGGCTCGCCCGCTGCAGCCGGAAGAGCTCGCGCTGCCCACGGTCGGCGGACTGCAGGCCGAACAGGGTGTTCGACACCATCGGGAACAGGGCGATCATCACGGTGACGATGACCCGGCTGGCGAACTCGTAGCCGAACAGGGCGCCGATGAGCGGCACGAGCGCCAGGATCGGCACGCACTGCAGCACCACCGCGTAGGGGTAGAGCGAGCGCTCGAGCCACTTCGCCTGCGCCATCGCCATCGCCCAGGCGACACCGATGACGATCGCGACGCCGAGGCCGACGAGGGACACCACGGTGGTGCGACCGAGCGCGGCCCACAGGTCGGTGCCGAAGGTCGAGGGCGAGCCGTCGGGCATCGTGGGGGCGACGATCGCCTTCGCCACGAGGTGCGGGTACGGCACCAGGAACGCGAGGCCGCGGACGTGGTCGTAGTACGCGGCCGCGGCGTACCAGATGCCGACGAGCACGGCGAGGACGACGACGGGCTGCCACCACGACACGCGCCGGCGGGAGCGCGGTGCGGTGCGACGTGCGGCCGCTCGGACGGCGCGGGTCTCGGCGACCTCCTGCAGGGTGACCATCAGCGGTGTCCTTCCCGGAGCGCGTGCGAGACCTCGCCGACCAGTTCGGCGAACTCGGGGGTGAAGCGGATGTCGGGGTCGCGGGGCATCGGGAACGGCACCTCGAACCGGCCGACGATGCTGCCCGGACGGCCGGACATGACGACGACCTCGGTGGACAGGTACACGGCCTCGGACACCGAGTGGGTGATGAACAGTCCGGCGAACTGCTGCTCCACGAAGAGCCGGAGGAGCTCGTCGTTGAGGCGCTCGCGGGTGATCTCGTCGAGGGCGCCGAACGGTTCGTCGAACAGGAACAGCTCGGGGTCGAGCGTCAGCGACCGGGCGAGGGAGACGCGCATCCGCATGCCGCCGGACAGCTGCTTCGGCAGGTTCGTCTCGAAGCCGTTCAGCCCGACCAGGTCGATGGCACGAGCGGCCTTGGCGGCCCGCTCGGCCTTCGACACGCGCCCGAGCTCGGCGAGCAGCTCGACGTTGCCCTGCACGGTGCGCCACGGCAGCAGGGTCGCGTCCTGGAACACGTACCCGATGCGGTCGGCGGCGACGTCGGCGGACCCGTCGGACGCCGACTCGAGTCCGGAGGCGATGCGCAGCAGGGTCGACTTGCCGCAGCCGGAGGGGCCGACGACGGAGACGAACTGCCCGCGGTCGACGGTGAGGTCGACGCCCTGCAGGGCGATCGTGCCGTTCGGGAAGGTCATCTCGACGTTCCGGAAGTCGAGCAGCGTGTCCGTCGTGGTGACGGGCGGCGGGGCGGTGGTGGTCACGGGCACCTCGGGTTCTCGGGTCACGGGTTCGCGGTGGTGGGGCGAGGGGGTCAGGCGGGGACGGGTGCGGTCGCGCGGACGGGCACCGGGAGGGCGACGGTCGTGCGGACCTCGGTGCGCGCGACGAGCCGCCCGCGGGACAGGACGATGCGGTCGGCCGGAGCGTTCGCCACCGCGTCGGTGATGCTCGTCGCGGCGATCGCGAGCAGGTCGGCCCGCCGTCCGGGGACGGGGCCGGCGGCCGGGAGGCCCATCACGCTCCTGGCGGTGTCGCTCACCATCGCGTACGCCTGGTCGGGTGTGACGTGGCCGGCCGACACGAGCAGGCTCGCCGTCTCGAGGGCGTCGCTCCGCCCGACCGGGTTGAACGGGTCGCGGACGTTGTCCGCGCCCGCGGCGACCCGCACGCCGGCCTCGGTCAGGGCGCGGATCGCGGTGAGTCCCCGCGGGGTCGACACCGGATGCTGCCACCCCTGCAGGTACAGGTTCGTGATCGGCAGGGCGATGACGCCGAGGTCCGCGGCGGCGACGTCGGCGACGACCTCGGCCAGGCGCTCCGGGCCGAGCGTGCCGAGCCGGACGCAGTGCCCGGCGGAGTACTGCCGGCCGGTGTGCTCGTCGCGCGGCATCTGCAGCACGGCGCGGGCGTAGTGGTCGAGGGTGACGGGCCCGTCCAGGCTCTCGTCGGTGTGCAGGTCGACCCCGACCCCGTACCGTTCGGCGATCGCGAGCAATCGGTCGACGTCGGCGAGCGGGTTCTCGGCGAGGTGCGGGGCACCGCCGACCAGGTCGACGCCGCAATCGAGGACGGCCTCGACGTGGTGGTCCGGGGCGAGCGGGCCGGCGAGTGCGACGAGCTCGATGTCCATCAGGCCGGCGAGCTCGTCGCGGACCTGCACGAGGGCCCGGGCGCCGCGGGTGGCCGACTCGACCGAGGCGGGGGCGTCCTCGGCGGTGCGTCGGCCGCTCAGCACGTCGACGTGGGTGCGGACGGACGTCGTGCCGGCGGCGAGCAGGGCCAGCGCGGCGGTCCGTGCCCGGTCGGCGACGTCCTCGACGGTCATCGTGGTGGCGTGCGCGGACCACGAGGCGATCGCGGCACCGAGGTCGCCGAGCGGCGGGCGGATGGCATCGGCGCTCAGGGCCTTGTCGAGGTGCGCGTGCGGTTCGGCCGGGGCGGTGAGCAGCAGGCGTCCGTCGAGGTCGAGCACGGCGTCGGCGGGAGCCGAGAGCGTGCCGGCGGGGGCGACGTCGGTCACCGTCTCGCCGTCGATCGCGACGTCGACCAGGCGCCCGTCCGGCAGCAGCGCCGACCGCAGGAGCCCGACCTGGTGGGGTGCTGTCGCGTCCATCCGGAGCCTCCCGATCGTGTGTGAGAATGTTGATCGCATCAACATCTCCGATGCTAGGGCGGCAGTGTTTCCCTCTCGTTTCGAGACGGTTGCCGTGTGTGACACCCGTCCCGGCCGGACCGGGCGGCCGGAACGACGGTTCCGGCCGGGGACTCGTCCGACCCGCCCACCACCGCACCGGAGCGCCGCCACCAGGCCGAGAGGAGTGCGCGTGAGCACCGGCACCACCACCGAGACCGACCGCGTCGTCGACGACCAGACCCAGCGGATCGGGGAGCACATCCGCGCCCGCAGACGCGCTGCACGACTGACCCTCGTGCAGGTCGCCGAGCTGACCGGGTTGTCGCACCCGTTCCTCAGCCAGGTCGAACGCGGGCACTCCCGCGCGAGCATGGTGTCCCTCGAGAAGATCGCCGCCGCGCTGGGGACCACCCAGGTCGAGCTGCTCGCCGCCGGCGCCCCGGAACGGTCGGACCGGGACGACCGGGGCCCCGAGGTCATCCGTGCGGGCGAGGGCGCACGCGGCCCGTTCTCGAGCGGTGAGGCGCGACTCCTCGTGCACGCCGGCCCGCACGCCTTCGAGCCGCTCGAGTGGACCGGGGAGAACACCGACCTCGGCGACTACTTCGAGCACCGCGAGGACGAGTTCCTCACCGTGCTCGCCGGCGACGTCCTGCTCGACCTCCGTGGCCAGGAGCCCCTGCGCCTCGGGCCGGGTGACTCCGCGTACTACCGCGGCGGGACCGGGCACCGCTGGTGCAGCGCGGACGGCAGCCGCTTCCACATGATCGTGGTCAAGGAGACCCCGCGCGCCGGGGCGGCCCGGAGCACCGGAGTCGTCGCGTGACCGCGGCACCGGAACGTCGCCGCGTGCGGGTCGCCGCTCGCCGGGTCGTCGCGACCGACGTCGTCGCGCTGGACCTCGCACCGGTCGACGGCATGCCGCTGCCGGACTGGGAGCCCGGGGCGCACGTCGACCTCGAGGTCGCGCCGGGCACCGAGCGGCAGTACTCGCTCGTGACGACCACGACCGAGGGCCACTGGCGCATCGCGGTGCTCCGGGAACCGGACGGCCGCGGGGGATCGCTCGCCGTGCACGACGGGTTCGTTGTCGGAGTCGAGGTCGTGGTCGCCGGACCGCGCAACCACTTCGGCTTCGACCCGACCAGGCCCGCGGTGTTCGTCGCCGGCGGCATCGGGATCACGCCGCTCGTGGCGATGATCGATGCAGCGGAACGCGCCGGCACGCCCTGGGAGCTCCACTACGCGGGTCGCAGCCGGAGCCGGATGGCCTTCGTCGACGAGCTCGTCGCGGCACACCCCGACCGGGTCGTCCTCGCCGCGGCGGACGAACACCCGCGGGTGAACGTGATCGGCCTCCTCGCCGAACCGCGCGACGCCGTCGTGTACTGCTGCGGTCCACGCGGACTCATGGACGCGGTCGAGTCGGCCGCCGCGCACTGGCCCGCCGGGAGCGTCCGCGTCGAGCGGTTCGAACCGGCCGCCGACGTCGACGCCCCCGGTGAACCGTTCGAGGTCGAGCTCGCGGTGACGGGTGTCACCGTGTCCGTGCCGGCCGACCGGACGCTGCTCGAGGTCGCGGAGGAGGCCGGCGCCTTCGTCCTGTCCTCGTGCCGCGAGGGCACGTGCGGCACCTGCGAGACCCCCGTCCTCGAGGGTTCGGTGGAGCACCGGGACACCGTGCTCAGCCCCGAGGAGCAGGCCGACGACCGCACGATGATGGTGTGCGTCTCGCGCGCCCGGCGCGGCTGCCCGCGCCTGGTCCTGGAACTGTGACGGGCCGTCCAACTGTGGTGTGACGGACGGGAGGCGGTGCACACGACGTGCGCACCGCCTCCCGTCCGGTCCGTCCCCGACCCGGCCCGTGTGCGCCGCTACGGACGTTCGGTGTCGTCGAGCGCGCCCCCGGTGAGCGCCGACAGGCGCTCCAGGCCCGCCTCGGTGACCAGCTGACGCGCCAAGGGTCGTGCTCGGTCCACCGCCTCGCGGACGTCGACCTTCGTGACGTCGCCGTCGGCGAGGCTCAGCTCGCCGTCGACCCAGACGTCGCGGACCTCACGGCTGCCCGCCACGAAGACGACCGCCTGGTAGGGGTCGTGCACGTTCGCCAGGGTGGGGGAGTCACCGTCGAAGACCACCAGGTCCGCGCGCTTGCCGGGCTCGAGCGATCCGATCTCGCCCTCCATGCGCAGGGCGCGGGCGCCACCGATCGTGCCCGTCTCGAACGCCTCGCGGGCGCTCATCGCCGTGGCCTGCAGGTCGCGGACGCGGGCGAGCAGCGCGGCGGTCTTCATCGCCTGCAGGAAGTCCTGCGAGTCGTTCGAGGCCGGGCCGTCGACGCCGATGCCGACCGGCACGCCGAGGGCGCGGAGCTCCGCGATCGGGGCGATGCCGCTGGCGAGGATGCCGTTCGCGACCGGGTTGTGCGCGACGCCGACACCGTTGGCGGCGTAGCGCTCACGGTCCTCGCGGTCGACCCAGACGCTGTGCGCGGCGATCACCGGGACCTGGAACATGCCCGTCGCCTCGGCGTGGCCGATCGCCGTCCGTCCGGTCCGCTGGCGGGCGGCCGTGACCTCCTCGCGCACCTCGTGGAAGTGCACGTGCACCCCGTGGCCGCCCGCGACCGCGTAGTCGACGTGCTCCTGCCAGGTGTCGTCGGTGTACCGGCCGATCGACGAGACGCCGACGCGGAACGTGCTGTAGCGGCTGGCGGCGGCGGCTTCGCGCAGGGCCTCGAACTCCTCGAGGATCGGCGTCGCGCCGAAGTCGCGGTCGATGTCCCCCGAACCGAACGACACGACACCGCGCAGGCCCAGGTCCTCGAGCGCCTGCACGACACCGGGCGTGGCCGGCTCGTCGGGCATCGGGTCCGCGCAGAACATGTCGTTCGCGGTCGTCACGCCGCTCCGGAGCAGCTGGATCCCCTGCAGCACCGTGCCGGCGTACGCCTTCTCGCGGGTCATCACCGGGTTGACGCGACCGATCAGCGCCGTCAGCCACTCCCACAGCGTGTACTGCGAGCCGATGCCCGTGATCAGTCCCTCGCTGAAGTGTCCGTGCGTGTTCACGAAGCCCGGGGTGACGATGTCGTACGCGCCCCCGCGGACCGGTGCGTCGGGGTGCGCGGCGGACAGCTCGGCGAAGGTGCCGACGGCGGCGATGCGGTCCCCGTCGAGCAGCACGGCGCCGTCGCGGATCGCTGCGGGCGTGGTGGAGTCGTCCGGTGCGGCGGTGAGCACCCAGCCGGCGCGGATCAGGGTCTGCGTCATGGGGCGAACCTAGGATGCGCGTGTTTCGCGGGTGTCACCGCGTGGTTTCCTCGGACCCCGGGTGACCGTGGTCGGAACGCTGCGGCACGCGGCTCGTCCCGACCGGCTGCCGACGCGTCTGGCCGCTTTCGGACGCGGATCGCGTCCGTTCCTGTCCAGGTTTCGCCGTCTTCCCCGGATCGTTCACGTCGTGAACGGTTTCCTTCCTATGGTCATCTCGTCCGGAGACGCCGGACGACACCGGGTCGCTGACGGCCCAGAGAGGGAGGGCCCCGTGACCACGTTCACCGCCCCCGACACCCTGATGGTTCCCTCGACCGCGCACGCCGCACGCTCCGGTCGGAGCCGCCGGGTCGCATCGCGCAGCCCGTTCTCCGAGGTCCGCGAGCAGGCCCGTCAGCGCACGCTCATGCTCGCCGCGACCGCCACCGGCATCGTCTCGGTCACCGTCGCCGCGTCCGCCGCGGTCGTCCTGGGGCTCTCCGCGTGAGCGCTCCCGCCGCCCCGGCGCTCGAGTTCGCACCGGAGCTCGCACTGACGCAGCCCATCGACATCCTCCACCTCATCGCCGAACAGGACCGCACCGATGCATGACACGATCTCCCTCGACGTCCTCCGCCGCCACCCGACCGAGTGGCGCCGTCGTGGCCTGACCCCGCCGACCGAGCTCGCGCAGATGGTGGCCGCCCGTGTGGGTCAGGTCGAGCACGTGTTCGTCCCGGCGGAACCGTCCTACGCCGACTTCTTCGCCGCGTGAACGCGTCCGTGCCCGGGGCGTCCCGGGTGCTCCCCGGACGGGCCGACGAGTCGGCTCCGGTCGGCACCTGTTCCTGGATCCTGTGACCTCCTCCGTCCTGACCAGCGCTCCTCCCGCCCGCTCCGCGGGTGCGGAGCCGATCGTGGCGGCCGCGGACGCCCTGTTCGGGTCCGAGGGTGTCGGGCCGGTGTCCTTGGCGCGCATCGCGGCGGGCGCCCGGGTGAGCCGTCCCGCGTTGCGGGCGGCCTTCCCGACGAAGCGGGAACTCGTGGTGGCGGCACTGCAGCACCGCCACCAGCACTGGATGGGCGGCCTCGCTGCGGCGGAGCAGGGGGCGGAGGACCCCCGGGACCGTCTCCTCATGGTGTTCACCTACCTGGAACAGTGCTTCGCGGACGACTCCTACCGAGGGTGTGCGTTCATCAACGGGTACGGGGAACTCGGCCGACGGGACCCCGTGATCCGGCAGCTCGCCGACGACCACCTCCGGCAGGTCGAGCAGCACGTCGCCGTGCTCTGCGGACTCGCGGGACTCCCCGCCCACGTCGCACCGGCGCTGACGCTGCTCCTGCAGGGCGCACAGGTCGAGGCCGCGATCCACGGCTCCGTGCAGCCGGCCCGCACTGCGAGGACGGCAGCGGCCGTGCTCATCGCGGTGTACGACGTCGACTCGAGCGCCCTGTCCTGATGACGTGTTCCGGACACCTCGACCGATGAGGTGTGTCGGGATGTGACACTTCTGCTCGAGCACGATGACTGAGCAGACTCCCGCCCCGATCCGCGTCGACGAACGCGGCGCCGACATCACCGACGCGCGTCGGACCCTGGCCACCGCCTACGCGGGCGTGGCCTGGGAAGCGGACACCACCGACACCGCGTTCTCCTACCGGTACGCCGCCGCGGGGGACGCTGCGATGACCCTCCGGGCCGTGCAGTTCGACGGCCGCCTGACGGGCGAGATGCCCGCCGGTGACGACTTCGTCATGCAGTGGATCACCCGGGGGACCGGGGTCCTCGACGTCGGTCCGCGCGCGATCCGCCTCGAGCCGGGCCGCCCGCAGCTGTGGCCGGGGCACTCCTTCGAGTTCGCGTTCGCGGACTACGAGCAACGCCTCGTGCAGGTCAACCGTGCGACGGTCGTCGAGATCGCGACGGAGCGGGGCGTCTCGGTCTCGCGTGCGGGCTTCGACCACACCGTCCGTCCGGACGACGACGCGCTGCGACGGTGGCGGCAGACCGTGCACCTCATCTCCGCGACCACGATGGACCGGGCCGCATCACCGCTCCTCCAGGCCGAGATGGGCCGGCTCGCGGCGGTGTCGCTGCTGGAGCTCTACCCGCAGGCGACCGCCGACCTCCCGCCCGAGCTCCTGCTGCCGGCGAACGCCCGGCTGAAGCGCGTCGCCGAGTACGTCCACGAGCACGCGCACCTCCCGATCACGAGCACCGATCTCGCCACCCTGGCGAACCTCAGCCTCCGCGCCCTGCAGACGGCGTTCGGTCGCGTCCTCGGGATGTCCCCGAACGCCTACATCCGCCAGGTGCGCCTCGAGCGCATCCGTACCGAGCTGCTGCGGGCGGATCCCGCGACGACCAACGTGGCCGACGTGGCGAGGGAGTGGGGCTTCGCGCACCCCGGGCGGTTCTCCGCCACGTACGCCGCACGGTACGGCGAGTACCCGAGCGAGACCCTCCGGCGCAGCTGAACCGGACCGCTGTCGGCCACCCGGATCGGTCGGGTCGTGACCGATGACCGGGGGGGGGGGGGGGGGGGCTCGGGACAGCTGTGCCGCTGCCGGCCGCGCGGACGGTCAGTGGGCTGCGGGCGGAGACGGAGCGCCGTCGTCGAGAGCGGTGGTGACACGTTCGATGACGTGGACGAACCGGGCGCGATCGTCGTCGGAGAAGGAGGACAGCAGCTCGTGGAGTTGCCCGTTGGTGTGGTCCAGTGCCGCGGTGAAGGCCGCGCGGGTGCTCGCGGTGAGGCGGATGAGGCGGCTGCGCCGGTCCTCCGGGTGCGGCGACCGCTCGAGGTGCCCGGCACGCTCGAGTCGTTGGGTCGTCGCGGTCACGGCCGGGCTGCTCAGCCCGAGGTGGCGCACCAGGTCCGCGACGCGCACCGTCCGGCCACCGGCCTCGGCCCGGCCCACGAACTGGAGCAGCACGACGTCGCTCCCCGACACGTGCAGGTGGTCGCGGAGGCGGTGCCGCAGTGCGGCGTCCGCCGCTTCCATCCGCGTGAGCGCGCCGATCACGTCGAGGGGCGAGCCGCTGTCCCCACCACTGTCACCCATGTCCACCACCGTGCTTCCTCCGGACGTGCACGTCCATCACAGCATGCTTCCGACGGCGAACGGACCACGACGGCCCGTCCGGCGCGGCACCCGGTCGTCCCGGAGGACGCGCCCGCCGTGCCGGTGAGCGATCCCGACGACGGCCCCGACCGGCTCCACCGCCGCGACCGTCGGACGCCGGACGTCGTCCGGTTGCAGATCGACGGCGCGGGGCCCCTCCGAGCGGTCGTCCGCGTGCCTGGTAGGACCGGAGCATGGTGATCTACGACGCCCGACCCGTCCGGACCGCGGCGCAGGTGCTCCTCGACCTCGTCGTGGTCGCCGGCATCGTGGGCGCCGTGCTGCTCGGGCGCGCGGTGTCTGCCTCGATCAGTTCCCTCGCCGCGATCGGCGGCCGCGTCCAGGAGCAGGGGTCGGCGTTCGAGGACCAACTGCGGCAGACCGCCGGCGCCCTCGGAGACGTCCCGCTCGTCGGGCGGTCGGTGAGTGGCCCGCTCGAGGACGCGAGTCGGAGCGCGGGCCGGATCGCCGCGGCCGGCGCGCAGCAGCAGGAGGAGACGCTGCACCTCGCACACCTGCTCGGCACGTCGCTGGCGGTGGTGCTCGTCGTCGTCCTGGTGGTGGTCTGGTGCCGGTACCGCGGCGGCTTCATCCGGCGGGCGTCCGCGACACAGCGGTTGGCGGGCCGTCCGGACGGCACGGAACTGCTCGCGGTCCGGGCGTTGACGACGCGCGACGCGGCCGGTCGGCTCGGCGTCGACGTCGTGGACCGGTGGCGGCGGCGCGACCCGGAGACGATCCTCGCGCTGGCCGACCTCGAACGGCGCGGCAGCGGGCTCCGCACGACCGCGCCGGCCCGCCGTCCGTAGCGTGCCGACCGTTGCCACGTGGCGCCGAGCAGTCCCGCCGTCACCGCGTGAGGCCGAGCACCCCGCCCTCGTTGCGGATCTCGCCGTCCTCGGGCGCGTACACCCGCAGCCCGTCGAGGTCGGTCGTCCGGAGTGACCCCCGGTCCTGCTGCAGGAACGTCGCCACGGCGCCGGGCGCGGGGAAGCGGACGTCGTTGCCGACGACCACGGCGACGAACGGGCCGGCGTCGGGGTCCATCGTGCCCCGGCCGAGGAAGTACGGATCGTAGAGCGTCGGTGTCGCCGAGACGAAGAGGACCTGGCCGCCGTCGATGCCCTGCGACCGGAGCCAGCCGTCGACCCGAGCGATCCCCGTCGGTCGTTCGGTCCAGGCGACGAGGCTGACCCGCGCGGCGGGCACGACGCTCAGGAGGACGAGCACCGTGGCGAGGGACGACCACCAGACACGGGGCCGCAGCGACGCCAGCCGCGCGTAGCCGATCGCGGTGAGGAGCAGGGTGAGCGGCATCCACGCCTCGTAGTACGTCGGCAGTGCGATCCGCGCGACGACCACGTAGAAGACGACGAGCAGCCCGAGCGCGGTACCGAGGTACGCGACCAGCCGGTCCGGCCGGACGACGAAGGCCGCGACGAGTCCGACGACGATCACCACGACCATGACCGCGCCGACCCCGTCCCCGAAGAAGCGCAGGTCGGCCCACCAGGGTGCGAACGTGAAGACGTGCCCGTCGATGCTGATCGGGTGGCCGTTCGTGTTCTGCCCGTCCTGGAAGTCGATCATGTAGGTGATGGCCGAGCGGATGCCCATCGGCAGGTAGAGCAGGACGAACACGAGGCCGAACGTGCCTGCCCACACGAGCCCACCGACGACGAGCCGGCGCACGTCGCGGTGCAGGAGCGGGAGCACCAGGAACGCGGGCAGCAGGACGACGGTCGACACCTTCGAGGTGACCGACATCGCCATCAGCGTCGCGGACACCGGGACGAGCCACCACCGCCCCGAGCGGACCCACGCCCACCCGGCCCCGAGGGCCAGGAGCGCGAACACCGCCATCACGGGGTCGAGCAGGGCCAGGCGGTCGAGGCGTGCTCCGGAACCGGCGCCGTCGCGGGGCGTCAGCAGCCAGAGGGCCGCCGCGGTCAGCCCGGCCCAGAAGCCGATGTGCACGCGGAGCCAGAGGAACACGGCCGCACCGGCGGCGAGCACGAGGACGGCGACGACGATGCGTGGCCCGAGGACGCCCTGCCCGAAGACGAGCTGAGCGGCGCCGAACAGGTACTTGGCGAACGGCGGGTGCTCACGGTTCGTGCTGAGGTCGCCGTGCACGTAGGCCCAGCCCGAGCGCACGTAGATCGCCTCGTCACCGGTGACGTTCGCGCCGAGCAGGTTCCAGGTGCACTGGTACACGCCCCAGACAGCGAGGATCAGGAAGGCGACGGCCCGGACCCGCGGATCCGCCGTGAGGGACCAGGGTCTGCGCGGCACCAGAGCAGCGTACCCACCCGCTCCCGCGTCGACCACGTGGGGCAGCGCCGACACGTCCTCGTCACGCCCCGGAAACAGCGGCCTGTTAGAACTCGGGCATGCTGACCGTCACCGGTGCCCTGCGCGTCCTCGTCGACCCTCGCACCGAGCGGGAGGGCGACGTCGTCCTCGACGACGGCAGCGACCTCGTGACCACGCTCGACGCGTCGGGCTGCGTGGTCACGCCCGGCCTCGTGAACGCGCACCACCACCTGCTGCAGACCGCGTTCCGCACCCTGCCGGGCACGCGTGGCGTGCCCATGGCCGAGTGGTTGCCGACGATGGCGACGGCGTACGGCCGCGCGGGGCACGATGCCGAGCTGTACGGACTCGCGGCGGCTGCCGGAGCGGCGGAGGGCCTCCTGTCCGGCGTCACGACGATCGCCGACCACCACCTGAACTGGCCGTCCGACGCGAGCGCGGAGGACACCGTGGCGCTCGCCGCAGCGACGGTCGACGCGGTGCGCGGACTCGGCGGACGGCTCGTGTTCGTCCGCGGGTCGGCCCGGGACGACCCGGGCCGTGCCGCGGCGTCGGCGGACGCGATCGCGACCGGCCTGCTGCACGAGCGGGCGGTCGGCGGGGTGGACCCGGACGGCGGCCTCCAGCTGGCGGTGGGGCCGGCGGGGGTCCACTCCGACGGCGAGGCGACCTTCCGCGCGCTGGGCGAGGTCGCCGCGCGGTACGGACTCCGGCGACGCACGCAGGCGAACGAGCAGGTGGACACCGCGATCGCGCTCGAACGGTACGGCCGGCGACCGCTGGACCTGCTCGAGGAGTGGGGGTGGCTCGCACCGGACGTCACGATCGCCCACCTGTGCGACGTCACCGACGACGAGGTCGCCCGCCTCGCTGCGGCCGGCGTGACCGCCACCCACGCTCCGGGCTGCGACGTGCCGATGGGGTGGGGGATCGCCCCGGTCGCGGAGCTCACGGCGGCGGGCATCCCGGTCGGGCTCGGGACGAGTGGCGGAGGCAGCAACGACGCCGGGCACCTGCTCGCGGACGGACGGCTGGCGATGCAGGTGTCGGCGCTCGTCGGGCCGCAGCTCCCGGCTCGCCAGGTGCTCGGCATGATGACGGAGGGGTCGGCGGCGGGCCTCGGTCGCCCGGAGCTCGGGCACCTCGGCGAGGGCACCGCCGGTGACCTCTGCGTCTGGGACGTGTCCGGGGTGGCCGATGCGGGCGTGGCCGACCCGGTCGCGGGGCTGCTCTGGGCATCGCCCGGGCGACGACCCCGGCACGTGGTCGTCGGCGGACGCGTGGTGGTCCGGGACTTCCGGCTCGTCACCGGTGACGAGCGCGAGATCGCGGCGCGGCTGACGGAGCGCCTCGCACGCACCCCGGTGTGACGGGGGCGCGCGCGGTGCGGACGGCGGGTCAGCGCGCGGCCGCCGCGCTCCGGTGGATCGGACCGGCCCCGCCCGTCAGGGCGCCGCCGGGGGCACCCCGACGCACGGCGACCACCTCGGCCATGACCGCGACGGCCATCTCGGCCGGGGTCTCCGCACCGATGTCGAGCCCGATCGGGGAGCGGAGCCGGTCGAGGTCCGGCGTGCCCATCGCCCGCAGCGCCCCGTCCCGCCGTTCGTGTGTCACCCGTGATCCCATCGCGCCGACGTACCCGGCCCCGCGACGCAGCGCCAGGTCGATGACGTCGGCGTCGAACCGGTCGTCGTGGGACAGCACCACCACGACCGTCGTGCCGTCGATCGGGAGGTCCCGGAGCACCCGGGTCGGCCACCCGACGATCCGCTCCTCGGCCGCAGGGAACCGCTCGTCGGTCAGGAACACCGGCCGTGGGTCGACCACCGTGACCGCGTAGCCGAGCACCGCGGCAGCGTTGGTCAGCGCGACCGCGGTCTCGACGGCGCCCACGACGACGCAACGGGGCCGGTGGTCCGCCCGCTCGACGAAGACGCGCCCGCGACAGCCGTCCGGCGCGGTCACGACCACCCCGAGGGTCGCCGCCTCGAGCGAGAGCGACACCGAGGTCGGCACGCCCCGCGCCGCATCGCGCAGGGCCCCGACGAGCAGGGTGTCGTCGGGAGCGATCCGCCGGACCAGCACCTCGACCCGACCGCCGCACCGGAGTGCCGGTGCCCACAGGGCGTCCGGGTCGTCCGGGGCGGCGTCGAACCCGAACCGCTCGAGCACCGGGTCGCCGGTCTCGAGCACCTGCTCCGCGGTCACGAACAGCGATCCCTCGACGCAGCCGCCCGAGATCGTGCCGACGACCTGGCCGCCGGGCAGCACCGCCATCGACGTCCCGACGCCGCTCGGTGCGCTCCCGGTCATCGACACGGCCGTCGCGACGACGACCGGCTCGTCGGCGTCGAGGACGGCCAGGAGGCGCGGTGCCAGTTCGAACATCACGCACCTCCGGCGTCGGTCGGGTCCGACGCGCCCGCCGTCGCGCCCTGCAGCAGGGCCCACACCCGGTCCCGGGTCATCGGCAGTCGGTACGGCCGCACCCCGATCGCGTCGCGGACGGCGTTCGCCACGGCGGGCGCGACGGGGTTGTACGGCGCCTCGCTCATCGACTTCGCGCCGAGCGGCCCGAGCGGGTCGTGGGTCTCGGCGAAGCGGACCTCGGTGCGCGGCACGTCGGAGATCTTCGGCACCCGGTACGACCGGAACGCGTCGGTCGTGACACGGCCGGTGTCGTCGAGCACGACCTCCTCGTAGAGCGTCGAGCCGATCGCCTGTGCGGCGCCGCCCTCGACCTGCCCGCGCAGCTGCTCGGGGTTCAGGACCGTCCCGGCGTCGACCGCCTGCACGCTGTGGAGCACGCGGACCTCACCGGTCGGGCGGTGCACGGCGACGCGGGCGCCGTGCACCGTGAACGCGAGGGACCGCGGGGTGCCGTCGTGGCTCGCGTGTGCGACGAGCGGTCCCTCCGCCAGGAGCTCGGCGTGTCCGACGACCTCGTCGCCGATGCGGACGCCGTCCGGCAGGACCTCGACGGCGGGGCCGAGCACCCCGGACGCGGTGCGCGGTGTCCGGGCCGCCACGAGGGTCAGCGCACGCGCGGTGAGCTGCTCGCGGAGGTCCTGCGCTGCGGCGTACAGGGCCCTGCCCGCGACCACGACGCCGGCCGAGCCGAAGGCACCGGTGTCGTGCCGGGCGGCGTCGGTGTCCGACTGGTGCACGTCGACGCGGTCCGGGGTGGTGCCGAGCGCGGTCGCGACGAGCTGGGTGTGCACGGTGGTCGTACCGTTGCCGAACTCGGCCGTCCCGACGCCGATGCGGTAGCGGCCGTCCGTGGTCGCCTCGACGGAGACGTGCGCGTGGTGCCCGCGCGGGGGCATGGTCGCGATCGCCGCGAGCGCGATGCCGGTGCCGTGCGCCCAGTCACCCGACCCGTCCGGAGCCGGATCGTCGAGGGCGGGGCCGTCCATCGCGGGCACCTCGGGGAGCGGTGCGCGCAGGGCGTCCTCGACCAGGTCGAGGCACTGGTCGAGACCGTAGCTGCCCTCCCACCGCAGGTCGTCCTGTTCGTCGGGGTCGGTGACGACGAGCGGGTCGCCGGGCACGACGACGTTCCGGCGTCGGAACTCGAACGGGTCGAGGTCGAGCCGCCGCGCGAGGTCGTCCATCGCCGACTCGATCGCGAAGACCACCTGGCCCAGGCCGTACCCGCGGAACGCCCCGGACGGCAGGTTGTTCGTGTACACGGACTCGGCGTCGACCCGCTTCGACGGGCACCGGTAGACCGCGACCGACTCGCTGACCGAGTGGAACATGACGCCGACACCGTGGTTGCCGTAGGCGCCGGTGTCCATGGTCTGGTCGACGTGCAGGGCGGTGAGGCGCCCCTCGGCGTCCGCTCCCAGCCGGACCCGCACGCGCATCGGGTGGCGCGTCGGGGCGATGGTGAACTCGTCGCGGCGGCTGTACTCGTACTGCACGGTGCGACCCGTCCGCAGCACGGCCAGGGTCACGAGGTCCTCGGTCAGCAGCTCCTGCTTGCCGCCGAACCCGCCGCCGACGCGCTTCGCCACCACGCGCACCCGTGCCGGGTCGAGGCCGAAGACGTGGGCGATCTCGTCGCGGACCAGGAACGGGACCTGCGTGGCGGTCCGCAGCACGAGCCTCCCGTCCCGGTCCAGCGACCCGCGGGTCGCGTGCGTCTCGAGGGCGGCGTGCGAGACCCGGCCCGTCGACCAGGTGCCCTCGACCGTCGCCGCGGCGGCGGCCAGCGCCGCCTCGACGTCCCCCGTCCCGCCGTGCAGCGCCGCGACGACGTTGCGCGCCGGTTCGGCGATGCGGCGCTCCGCGGTGGTCTTGTCACCGTGCAGCAGCGGGGCGCCGGGGCGCCGGGCGGCGTCGACGTCGTGCACGCTCGGCAGGACCTCGTAGTCGACCCGCAGGAGCGCACACGCCTGCTCCGCGATCCGGACGCTGTCCGCGACGACCGCAGCGACGCGCTGACCCCGGAACCGGAGGACCCGGTCGAACACCCGGGTGTCGTCCGGGTCGTCGAGCCGTGACTCGTGCCGGCCCGTGGAGAACAGCACCCCGGGGTCGTCGTGGTGGGTGAGCACCGCGTGCACGCCGGGGAGCGCCTCGGCCGCGCTCGTGTCGATCGCCGTGATCCGGGCGTGCGGGTGCGGGCTGCCGAGGACCGCGACGTGCAACAGGGCCTCGGTGGGCCGGGCGTCGAGCGTGTACTCTTCCCGGCCGGTGACGATCCGCATCGCGGCTGGCGCGGCGACCGACGTCCCGACGGCGGCTCCGGCGCTCGCGCACGCGGTGTTGCGCACGCCGTCGAGTGCGTCCTCGATCGCGCGGTACCCGGTGCAGCGGCAGAGGTTCCCCTTGAGTGCGCGGTGCCGGTCGCCGAGCTGGTCGTCGTCGAGCGCCGACGCCGTGACCACGTACCCGGCCGTGCAGAAGCCGCACTGGAACCCGGGGGCCTCGGCGAAGGCGCGCTGCACGGGGTGCGGGTCCTCCGGGGTGCCGAGCCCGGCCGCGGTGGTCACGGTCCGGCCCGTGACGCGGTGCGCCGGTGTGATGCAGGCGTGCACGGGCACGCCGTCGACGAGGACTGAGCAGGCGCCGCAGTCTCCGGCGTCGCAGCCCTTCTTGACGCTCGTCACGCCGTGCTCGCGGAGCAGGGTCCGGAGCACCTGACCGGGCTGCGGCTCGGCGTCCACCGCCAGGCCGTCCACCACGAACCTCACGCCGCACCTCCTGCACGGACGACGGCGGACCGCTCGGCCACCAGCTCGGCTGCGAACCGACGACTCACCGCTCGGCGCCAGGCGGGGGAGCCGTGCGGGTCGTCGTACCAGTCATCGTGGGCGGCCAACCGGGCGTCGAGCTCGGCGGGGTCGGGGACGGCGGGCGACCGGAGGACGAGCGGGCGCGGCGTCGCCCCCGTCACGACGAGCACCGACCCCGTGTCGGACCACCGGGCGGTGACGAGCGCGCCGGTGCGGCCGTGCGGGCTGAGCGAGACGCGCCGGTACCCGGTGGGGGCGGCGAGCGCGGACTCCGGGACGTCGAGTGCCCGGATCACCTCGCCCGGGGCGAGCGCCGTCGCCCGGGGCCCGGTGACCAGGTCGGCGACCGGGAGTCGGCGCTCCCCGCCGTCCGGCGTCCAGACGAGGGCCGAGGCGTCGAGGGTCACGAGCAGCGCCGTGATCGCACCGGCGGGCAGTGCGGTCGCGACGTTGCCGCCGACCGTGGCCGCGTTCCAGACCTTGAACGACGCCAACAGGGCGTTCGCGCACCGGCCGACGAGCGGCCAGGCACGCCACCCGGCGTCCGGTGCGGTGCCGAGCAGCGCGGCGATCGTGCACGTCGCCGCGATGCGCAGCGTGCCCGGCGGCCGTTCGGTGTCGGGCCACCCCAGCGTCGTCAGGTCGACGAGACCGGTGAGGCCGGGCTGCTCCTCGGAGTACAGCCACGTGCCGCCGGCGAGCGGCTGCTCACCGGGTGCGAGGGCGAGGTCGTCGCGGTGCGACGGTGTCCGCACGGTGCGGACGGTGACGAGGTCCATGCAGGGGTCCGATCGGGGTGGCGGGACGGGACGGGGGTGCCGTCGGACCGTCGGCCGTGCGCGATCATCCCGCGGTTCCATGCCGAGGGCCGCCGGGGTGCGGTGGGGTGCGCCACGGGGACCTCCTTCGTGCCGGTGCGGGGGACGACGCGACGGGGCGCCGTGCGGCAACGCTAGGGAACGGGTGTTTCCGCGTCGTTACGGGCGGTCGACGGCCGGGTCACGACCGGGACGTCGGTCGGGACGCAGCTCGTGACCTGTTCGACCCACCACCGAAACACACGGATGTCATCGTCGGCCCATGGAGATCACCGAGGCCACGCCCGCCCCCACCACCACGACCGTCCGCCTCGGAGCGAACCAGTACGGCAAGGCCGAGGTCCGGCTCGTGCGCGTCACCCGCGACACCGACCGGCACGAGATCGAGGACCTCACGATCACCACGCAGCTGCGGGGCGCGGCGCTCGCCGAGTCGTACACCGACGGCGACAACGCGAAGGTCGTCGCGACCGACACCCAGAAGAACACCGTCTACGCGTTCGCGAAGGAGCACGGGGTCGGCACCCCCGAGGAGTTCCTGCTGCGCCTCGGCCGTCACTTCGCCACCGCCTTCGACTGGTACGACGGGTCGACGCTCTCCGCCGAGCAGCACGCCTGGGAGCGCATCGCGGTCGACGGGCACGAGCACGACCACTCGTTCGTCCGGGCCGGTCGCGGGACCCGCACCGCGGTGGTGCAGGTCGACGGCGACGACGTGCACGTGCTCGCGGGCGTGACCGACCTGACCGTGCTGAAGTCCACCGGGAGCGAGTTCCACGGCTTCCCCCGCGACGGGTACACGACGCTCGCCGAGACCGACGACCGGATCCTGGCGACCTCCGTCACCGCACGCTGGCGGTACACGCCGGAGGCCGTCGCCGCGGGGATCGACTACGACGCGGTGTACACCGGCGTGCTCGACCGGATGCTCGCGACCTTCGCCGACCTGCACTCGCTCGCGCTGCAGCAGACCCTGTTCGCGATGGGGCGTGCCGCGATCGAGGCGTTCCCCGAGATCGCCGAGGTCCGCTTCTCGATGCCGAACAAGCACCACTTCCTGGTCGACCTCGCCCCGTTCGGGCTCGAGAACCCGGGCGAGGTGTTCTTCGCCGCAGACCGTCCCTACGGGCTGATCTCGGGCACGGTCGTGCGCGACGGGGTCGAGGACGCCCCGGCGGCGTGGACGTCGGTGCCGGCGTTCGTCTGATCGCGGGCCCACTCGTGCCGCTCCCGGTGACCGGCGTCCTGCTGGCCGCGGGTGCCGGCCAGCGGATGGGGATGCCGAAGGCGCTGGTGCGCGATCCCGACGGGACCCCGTGGGTCGAGCTGGGCGTCCGAGCGCTGCTCGACGGTGGGTGTCGCGAGGTCGTGGTGGTCCTCGGCGCCGCCGCGACGGGTGCACGGGAGCTCGTGCCGGACGGCGGGGGTGTGCGGAGCATCGTCGCCGCGGACTGGTCAGCCGGCCCCGGTGCCTCGCTCGCGGCCGGGCTCCGGGCGCTCGACGGGGACACCGTGGCGTGCGTCTCGCTCGTCGATCTGCCGACGCTGCCGTCCGCGGTGGTCCGGCGGATCGTCGGGACGGTCGACGATCCGGACGTGCTGCGCCGGGCGGTGTTCGGGGAGCGTCCGGGCCACCCGGTGCTCGTCGGACCCACCCGCCGCGACGCGCTCGTCGAGGCGGTCACGGCCGACCCGTCGGACCGGGTCGCCGGCGCCTGGCTCCGGCGCGCCGGCGTCGTGGGTGTCGACTGCGCCGACCTGTGGGACGGTGCCGATCGCGACCGTCCGTCCGACGAGGCGCCTCGCTGACGGTGAGACGCCTGGGCTGCGACGAGACGCCTCGGCTCGTCGAGACGCCCCCGTCGTGGTGAGACGCCGCGTTCACCGCGAGGCGGTGCGGGATCCGACGGTGTCTCGCGGACGGAACCGCGTTTCGCGTCGGGGCCCCGGGACGGACGGGAGGCGCGGTGCCGGCCGGCACCGCTCCTCCCGTCCGCAGGTGGTGCGTCGGCTACGCGACCCGCTCGCGCACCTCGTCGAGCGTCGGGTAGTCGGTGTAGCCCTCGGCGCTCGCGCCGTAGAACAGCTCCGGCCGGGGCTCGTTGAGCTCCGCGTCCTGCTCCCAGCGCTCCGCGAGGTCCGGGTTCGCGATGGCCGCACGACCCACGGCGACGGCGTCCGCCAGGTCACCGTCGAGGAGCGTGATCGCCTCGTCACGGGTCGTCATCGCCGAGAAGCCCGAGTTCGCGATGAAGGGGGCGCCGGCGGTGCGACGGACGTGCTGCACGAGCTCGCTGCCCGGCTCCGCGTGCAGGACGTCCACGAAGGCCAGCCCGAGCGGTGCGAGCCCCTCGGCCACGGCGGTGTACGTCGCACGGACGTCGGCGTCGTCCTCCTCGAGCACGCCCTGGATGTTGTGCTGCGGCGACAGGCGGATGCCCACGCGGTCGGCGCCGATCGCGTCGGCGACGGCCGTGGTGACCTCGACCGCGAAGCGAGCGCGGCCCTCGGGGGAGCCGCCGTACTCGTCGGTGCGGGTGTTCGACACCGGCGAGAGGAACTCGTGCACCAGGTAGCCGTTCGCGCCGTGCACCTCGACCCCGTCGAGTCCGGCCGCGATCGCGTTGCGGGCGGCCTGCGCGAAGCCCTGGACAGCCTCGCGCACCTCGTCCGTGGTGAGCTCGTGCGGCACGGGCATGTCGGCCTTCGAGCCGTCGGCCAGGTGCGTCTGGCCCGGCGCGGCGATCGCCGAGGGGCCGACGATGCGCGGGGTCTGCGAGATGTCGGTGTGCGAGACGCGGCCGCCGTGCATGAGCTGCATGACGATCGTGCCGCCGCGCTCGTGCACCGCGTCGGCGACGCGACGCCAGCCGGCGATCTGCTCGTCGGTCTCGATGCCGGGCTGGCCCGGGTACGAGCGGCCCTCCTGCACCGGCCAGGTGCCCTCGGTGATGATCATGCCGAGGCCAGCGCGCTGCGCGTAGTGCTCGACGAGGAGGTCGTTCGGGATGCCCTGCTCACCGGCGCGCGTCCGGGTGAGGGGCGCCATGACGATGCGGTTGCGGAGGTGGAGTGCGCCGAGGTCGGCGGTTTCGAAGAGCTTCACGCCTCCGTTGAACCACGTGTTGTGTGGCGCAATTCCGACTCCGCGGCGGATGCTCAGCGACCGGGGCACACCAGGGTGCTCGACCGGACCTGGCCCTCGGGGCGGATCACGGTGTGCTGTGAGAGCGGTTGCCGGCAGATCGGGCAGGGCCGGTCGACGGTGCGGTCGTCGACGTCCTCCGCGTGACCGGCGCCGATCTGCGAGGGGCCCATCTTCTCGATGAGCGTGCGGTTCCAGCGGTCGTACCAGCTGCCGAAGCGACCCACGGCCCGTCCTTTCGTTCGTGCACGAACCATTGTGCCATGAAGGAGTTGCTCAGTCGAGGGCGTCGACCCGGACGAGCAGCTCGGTCAGCTCGTCCTTGAGTCGCTCGAGTCGGTCGAGCGGCCAGCCGAGCCGGTCGGCGACGGCGAGGGGGACGGCTCGTGCCCGGTCGCGCAGTGCCCGGCCGGCGGTGGTGAGCGACACCTCGAGCTGCCGTTCGTCCGCGGTGCTGCGTTGGCGGCGGACGTAGCCCGAGGCCTCGAGTCGCTTGAGCAAGGGGCTCAGGGTGGCGGAGTCGAGCCGGAGCTCGTGGGCGATCCCACGGACCGAGCGGGGGGACTGCTCCCACAGCGCGAGCATGACGAGGTACTGCGGGTGGGTCAGTCCCATCGGGTCGAGCAGGTCGCGGTAGAGCCCGATGACGCTGCGGCTCGTCGCGGCCAGGGCGAAGCAGAGCTGCCGGTCGAGGGCCAGGGGGTCGACATCGGTCGCGGTCATGCGTCCACGGTACTTCGTCCACGAATGGATCGGGAGTGCGGTGCGGTGCGGTGCGGGTGCGGTGCGCTCGCCCAGTTCTTCCCATGACGACCGCGATGGAAGGTGAGATCGGGCGTACCTGGTGATCTGTGACGACCAGGTACGCCCGTTTCCGCCGGGTACGCCCGGTTCCGCCGGGCGCACGCACGGGAGGCCCGGTGCCGGTCTCGTCGACCGGCACCGGGCCTCCAGGCGGTGCGGTGGGGCTGGCGCCCCGCGCGGCTGCGGCGGCCGTGCGCCTACGCGCGGTGCGTCGGCGTGTGCCCCTCGTGCGGGTTGGCGTCGGGCTCGACGTCCGCCGCGTGCGACCCGCGGTGGGAACCGGCACCAGCGTCGGCACCGACGGCAGCGGGCTCGGTGCCGTGGCCGCGTGCGTCACCGGGGTGCGACCGCTCGAGCTTCGCGCCCTCGACGTCGACGTCCGGCAGGATCCGGTCGAGCCACTTCGGGATCCACCACGCGCTCGTGCCCAGCAGGTGCATGACCGCGGGGATGAGCAGCATCCGGACCACGAAGGCGTCGACCAGGACACCGAACGCCAGGCCGAAGCCGATCGGCTTGATGGTCGACGACTCCGAGAAGATGAAGCCCGCGAACACCGAGATCATGATGATCGCGGCCGCCGTGACCACCGCGCGACCGGCGTGCAGGCCGCGCTGCACCGCCACCTTCGCCGAGGCGCCGTGGGCGTACGCCTCGCGCATGCCCGACACCAGGAACAGCTGGTAGTCCATCGCCAGGCCGAACAGGATGCCGATCTCGATGATGGGCAGGAAGCTCAGGATCGGTGCGGGGTCGTGCACGCCGAACACCGAACCGAGCCAGCCGAACTGGTAGATGGCGGTCAGGCCACCGAAGGACGCCAGCACCGACAGGATGAAGCCGGCCGTCGCGGTGATCGGCACGAGGAACGACCGGAACACGACGATGAGGATGATGAGCGACAGGCCGACGACCACGACGAGGTAGAGCGGCAGCACGTTCGCGAGCTTCTCGGAGACGTCGATGTTCGCGCTCGCGTTGCCCGCGACCCCGAGGGTGACCGTGCCGTCGTCGGTCGCGACCGTCTGCTCACGCAGGTCCTTGACGAGGGTCTCGGTCGAGACGCTGTCGGGACCACCCGCGGGCTTGACCTGGAACGCGATGATGTCGCGGTCGGACGAGGCGCCGATCGGCAGCACGGCCTCGACGTCGTCGTTCTTCGCGAGGGCCTGGCCGATCGTGACCTCGGTCGCCGTGACGTCGTCCTTCGCCACCGCCTTCGGCAGGTCGGCGACGACGAGCAGCGGGCCGTTCTGACCGGCACCGAACTCGTCCTCGAGCGCCTTGTACGCCTTGTACTGCGACGAGTCGGTGGCCTCGGACGCGCCGGTCGGCAGACCGAGGCGCATCTGGGTCGCGGGCAGGGCGATCGTGCCGAGCACCGCGACACCGGCGACGAGCGTGATCACCGCGCGCCAGGTCGACATCGGCTTGTTCGGCACCCGCACCGAACCGGTGTGCCCGATCTGCTCGCGTTCCTTGCGACGCAGGATCCGCATGCCGAGCAGGGAGAGCAGCGCCGGGGTGAACGACGTCGCGATGAGGATCGCGAAGAGCACCGCGACGGCGCCGACCGTGCCCATCAGGCCGAGGAAGGGGATGCCGGTGATGTTCAGCGCGAGCAGGGCGACGATGACCGTCGTGCCCGCGAACACGACGGCGTTGCCGGACGTGCCGTTCGCGAGCCCGATCGACTCGTGCACGCCCATGCCGGCCTTCAGCTGGGTGCGGTGGCGGTTGAGGATGAAGAGCGAGTAGTCGATGCCGACCGCCAGGCCGAGCATCACCCCCAGCACCGGCGTGACCGAGATGAACTCGACCAGGCTCGAGAACGACAGCGAGGCGAGGGTCGCGACGCCGACGCCGAGCACGGCGGAGAGGAGCGGGATCGCGGCGCCGATGATCGTGCGGAGCATGAGGAACAGCACGAGCGCGGCGATGATGACGCCGACGATCTCACCGGGGCCGAGGATCGACGGGACGCCCTGCGCGATGTCGTTCGAGACGTACACTTCGACACCGTCGATCTCCGCGCTCTCGGCCTTGTCGGAGATCGCCTGCTTGGTCTCCTGCGGCACCTCGTACGTCGACTTCGTGAACTGCACGGTGCCGATCGCGGCCGAGTCGTTCGACGACACGAACCGGATGTCCTTCGACAGGTCGAGCAGGTCGGATCCCTGCTCGAGCTCGCGCTCGTTGTCCTCGAGCTTCTTCGTGTTGTCGTCGATCTCCTGCTGGGCGTCGGCGATCTGCTGCTCGCCCGACGTGATCTGCTGCTGCTGGGCGTTGATCTGGGCCTGGGCCTGCGCGAGCTGCTGCTGACCCGCCTGCGCCTGTGCCTGCGCCGCTGCGGTGGTGGCGGCGGCCCCGGCGGCCTGCGCCTGTGCCTCGGCCTGCGCCTTCTTCGCGTCGAGCTGTGCCTGGGCCTGCTGGAGCTGCTGCTTGCCGGACTCGAGCTTCGCCTTCTGCTCGTCGAGCTGCGCCTGGCCGTCCTCGATCTGCTTGCGGCCGTCCTCGATCTGCTTGCGCCCGTCGACGATCTTCTGGCGCTGCTCGTCGAGCTGCGCCTGCGTGGTGAAGCCGTCGCGGACCTCCTTCACCCCGTCGAGGTCGGCGATGCCGTCGAGGAACTCCTTGACGTCGGTCTTCTGCGCCGCGGTGAACGCCTTGCCGTCCGTCGTCTCGAAGACCAGCGTGCCGTTGCCGCCGTTCGCCGACGGGAACTTGTCGGCCAGTTCGTCCTGCACCTGGCTCGTCTTGGTGTTCGGGATCGTGATCGACGACGAGATCGTGCCCGCGAACAGGCTGTAGGTCAGGCCCGCGATGCCCATGATGACGACCCAGGCGATGATCACCAGCCAGTGGCGTCGTGCGGAGAACCGTCCGAGACGGTAGAGGAGACCGGCCATGCGGTGCCCCGTCCTTTCGTGTCAGGTGCTGTGGAGGTGCGGGGTGCGCCGGTGGACCCCGGTGGGAGTGGTCAGGGGGTCGGCATGTAGCCCGACCGGACGCTGTGGACGAGTCTGCTCAGCAGTGCGTCCCAGGCCTCCAGGGTGTCCGGCGTCAGCTCCGGGCCCTCGTGGGTGAGCCAGTGGTCGGCGATGACGACGATGCCGCTCATGAGCGAGTCGACGAGCAGTGCGGTGTCGAGGGGGTCGGCGCCCGGGTGACGACGGGCGACCTCGGCACGGAGCCGCTCGGTGACCCGCGAGAAGGCCGTCTGCGTGAGGACGGCCGCCTTGGGGTCCTCCTTCCCGGGCTCCCCGATGATCCGGTACATGCCGGAGATCGCCGGGGCGAGGTCGGCTCCGCGTGCCGCGGACTCGAGTTCGTCGAACATCGACGCCCGGCTGCCGTCGCCGACCGGGGTGCTCGCCATGTCGGCCAGGAACCGGTCGATGATCACCGACAGCTCCTGCTCGCAGACCGCGAGCAGGACCTCGTCGAGCGAGGCGAAGTGGTTGAAGACCGTGCGCCGTGCGACGTCCGCTCGCGATGCCAGGTCGTCGACGCTGAAGTCGCGTCCACCGCGCTCGTCGATCAGGTCGCGAGCGGCCTGCAGGATCGCCGCGCGGTGCTTCGCCTTGAGCGCGGCCCGGCGGTCGGTCGTGGTGGTCACGACTGACAACACTAGGTGCATCGATGCACTCGGTGCACCATCTGTCGGTGCATCTTCAGGTTCGAGCGAGCTGACCCGAAGACGGGAACAGGTGTGCTGCACACTGGTTCCACCGGCCACTCCCGCCTGAGAGACTGGAGGCCCGAGACCGCCGTACGAAGGAGTACCGATGTCCGTCCGACTCACCCCGGAGACCCTCGACCAGATCGCCGCGACCGGCGTCGCCGTCCCGACCTACGACCGCGACGGCATCACCACGGGCATCGTGCACTTCGGCGTCGGCGGCTTCCACCGCGCGCACCAGGCGATGGTGGTGGACCGGCTCCTGCAGCAGGGCGAGGCACGCGAGTACGGCATCTGCGGGGTCGGCGTGCTCGAGCAGGACCGCCGCATGGCCGCCGCGATGGACGAGCAAGGGGGCCTGTACACGCTCGTGCTCAAGCACCCGGACGGCACCCGCGAGTCGCGGGTGGTCGGCAGCATCGTCGAGTACCTGCTCGCCGTGGACGACCCGGACGCCGTCGTCGAGAAGATGGCGCACCCGGACACCAGGATCGTCAGCCTCACCATCACCGAGGGCGGCTACAACTTCGACCACGTCACCGGGGAGTTCGTCGCGGACGAGCCGGGCGTCGCGGCGGACCTCCGCGGGGACGCTCCGCCCCGCACGGTGTTCGGCCTCGTGGTCGAGGCGCTCCGCCGACGCCGTGATCGCGGACTCGCGCCGTTCACCGTGATGTCGTGCGACAACATCCAGGGCAACGGGCACGTCGCGCGCCAGATGTTCACGGCGTACGCGAGGCTGCAGGACCCGTCGTTCGCGGACTGGATGGACGAGCACGTGTCCTTCCCGAACTCGATGGTCGACCGCATCACGCCCGTGACCGCCGACGAGGACCGGGCCTGGGTCCGTGACGAGCTCGGCATCGAGGACGCCTGGCCGGTCGTCGCCGAACCGTTCTTCCAGTGGGTGCTCGAGGACGACCACCCCGCCGGTCGTCCCCGGTACGAGGACGCCGAGGTGCAGCTCGTCGACGACGTCGAACCGTACGAGCTGATGAAGCTCCGGCTGCTCAACGCCAGCCACCAGGGGCTCTGCTACTTCGGGTACCTGTCCGGGTACCGGTACGCCCACGAGGCCACGCAGGACGAGGCGATCGCGACCTTCCTGCGCCGCTACATGGACGAGGAGGCGTCGCCCACGCTGCACCCCGTGCCCGGCATCGACCTCGATGACTACGAGGCGACGCTCATCGAGCGGTTCCGGAACCCCGAGGTCCGCGACACGCTCGCGCGGCTCTGCGCCGAGTCGAGCGACCGCATCCCGAAGTGGCTCCTGCCCGTGGTGCGCGAGAACCTCGCCTCCGGTGGGCCGGTGGCGCTGTCCGCGGGCATCGTCGCCTCGTGGGCGCGCTACGCCGAGGGCACCGACGAGGACGGGCAGCTGATCCGGGTCGTCGACCGTCTCGCCGACCGCCTGACAGCTGCGGCACAGCGGCAGCGCGAGGACCGGCTCGCCTTCCTGCGGGACCGCCAGGTCTTCGGTGACCTGGTCGACGACGAGCGGTTCGTCGCGGCGTACCGCGACGCGCTCGACGGCCTCCTCGACGACGGAGCGCACGCCACGGTGGCGCGCCTGTCGCGGTCCTGACGCACCGACCCCGGATCCGGGAGGCGCGTGCGGACCCGGCGGGACGTCCCGGCTCCGTCACCACCGGACGGGAGGCGCGCGGTGGCGCCGACCCGTGCCTCCCGTCCGGCCGTGGCCGCGACGTGCAGGTGGATCGCGGGCGGCGTCGGCATGCTCGTCCAGGTGTGGATGACGAGGACGGCCCTGACCACGATCGCGACGCTGGCCGCGGTGACGCTCGTGGCGTGCACCGGCACCGGCCGGTCCGTGGAGGGGACGGTGCCGACGAGCGGGACCGCGGGCCCGGCCCCGAGCTCGACCCCCTCGTCAGCGGTGGCGCCCACTGCCGACGTTGCCACCGCGCGTGCGTTCGCCGCGCTCGAGGAGCAGTACGACGCCCGGGTCGGCGTCGTCGCGATCGACACGGCGGACGGCACCGGCGTCGGGTACCGCTCCGACGAGCGGTTCGCGTTCGCCTCGACGAACAAGGCGTTCATCGCCGCGGCGGTCCTCGACGCGTCGAGCGGGGAGGACCTCGACGAGGTCGTGCACTACGGACGGGGCGATCTGCTCGCGTACGCACCCGTGACGAGCAGGTACGTCGACGAGGGCATGACGGTCCGGGCGCTCGTCGACGCGGCGCTGCGGGAGAGCGACAACACGGCTGCGAACCTGCTCGTGGAGCGGCTCGGCGGTGTGGACGGTGTGACCCGGTGGCTGCGGGGGATCGGGGACGACGTGACCCGGGTGGACCGCGTCGAGCCCGACCTCAACACGGCGACGCCGGGGGACCCGCGGGACACGACGACCCCGGCGCAGTCGGCGGCCGACCTTCGCGCGGTGCTCCTCGGTGACGCGCTGGACGCCGGGCACCGGGAACTGCTGCGGTCGTCGATGGCGGGGACGACCACGGGCGACGGCACGATCCGCGCTGGCGTTCCGGACGGCTGGTCGGTCGCGGACAAGACCGGCACGGCGTCGTACGGGGTGCGCAACGACATCGCGGTCGTGCAGCCTCCTGGTCGGGACCCGATCGTGCTCGTGGTGTTCACGGCGCACGACCGGGCGGGCGCCGAGCCGTCGGACGCGCTGGTGGCCGCGGCGACCCGCGTGGCGGTGCAGCGCACGGACTGACCCGCGACCCGGGGCGAGCGTCAACGCGGGAGCGTCGTGGCCCAGCGCCCCATCACGTCGTAGGCCTCCTCGCGCACCTCGGGTGCGGAGAGCACGACGTCGTGCAGGGCACCCTGCAACCGCCGGACGGTCACCTCGGCGCCGAGCGAGAGCGCGCGGTGCGCGACCACGTCGACGTTCAGTGCCACGTCCGCCCGGGTCATGCCGTCGTCCCACCGCGGCTGCAGCATGCTCTTGTCGCTGAGCATCACGAGCGTCGGGACCGTGATGCCGAGCCCCTGCTCGACCCGCTCCTGCCCGGCGAACACCGCAGCGAGCCACCCCGGGTGGAGCGGGAAGCCGCGGTCCGGACGCCACCGCTGGTCGTAGGTCCACGACCCCTCGCCCGCCGCGGACACCGTGCGGGTGTAGAAGCCCGGGTCGACCGCCGGCATCGGCGCGAGGGGGTTCCGCCTGGCGCCGAGCTTGATGACCGGTGCGACGATCGCCCGACCGAGCGCGGTCGCCTGGAACTCGAGCCACGGGCTGTTCAGCACCAGGCCGTCGACGAGCTCGGGGTGGCGCGCCGCCCAGAGCGACAGGGTGAGCCCACCCGTCGAGTGGCCCATCGGGACGAGCCGTCGGCGGGGCCCGCCGCGGTGCTCGGCGGCGACGGCGTCGAGGGCGGCGCCGATGTCCTCGTCGTAGACGGCCAGGTCGTCGACGAACCCGGGGGTCTGGTGGGGTCGGAGGCTCCGGCCGTACTTCCGCAGGTCGAGGGCGTGGAAGCGTGCACCGAGCCGTTCGACCCGCTCGGCGAGCTCCACCTGGAAGAAGTAGTCGGACCAGCCGTGCACGTACAGCACGTCCACGCCGTGCAGCGGTCCACGGGCGTGCAGCAACAGGTCGTTCGGCGATCGCCGCCGTCGGACGAGCGTCGCGACCACCGGACCCTCGCGGTCCGCTCCGAGCGGGAGCTCGAGGCGCTCGAAGGGCGGACCGAGCACGTCCTCGTGCCACTGTCCTGCTCCCATCACCCGACCCTATCCACGACCTCCCGATCACGGCCCGGTCACGGTGCGGTCACGGGGAGGTGACGGCCCGACCTGCTCCGGTAACGATCCGTACCGGCTCGGTCCTTTCCCAGCGGTCGTGCCGGTTCTCCCCGGGGAACCCCGGGCAGACGCCCGATCAGCGCTGGGAGGGTCACCCGACGCCACCGGAGGACGGAGGCGGGACACGAGGGGGAGACATGACGATGCGACGTGCGACCGGGGCGGCCCTGGGCTTCGTCGGCGGCAGCGTGCTGGCCGGGCTGCTGGTCGGGGTCGGCGTGACGCCGGTGCTCGCGGTGGCCGGGGTGGGGACGACCTCGGCGATCGACCTCTTCGACTCGATGCCGGAGTACATCGAGATCGGTGACCTGCCCGAGCGCAACGAGATCTGGGCGTACCAGGGCGGACAGCCCGTGCACCTGGTCGACGTGTGGGACCAGAACCGGCAGGAGCTGTCGCTCGACCAGATCAGTGACACGCTCGAGCACGCCGCGATCGACGGCGAGGACAAGCGTTTCCGGGAGACCGGGGGCGTCGACGCGACGAGCCTGGTGCGGTCGGTCGCGAGCGTGATCGCCTCGGGTGGGAAGGGCGGTTCCGGCGGCTCGACGATCACGATGCAGCTCGTGCGGAACATCAAGATCCAGCAGGCGAGCGAACTACCGACGGCCGAGGAGCGCGAGGCCGGCTACCGCGAGGCCACGCGCAAGAGCCCGGAGCGCAAGCTCGCGGAGGTCAAGCTGGCGATCGGGCTCGCGAAGGAGTACTCGAAGGACGAGATCCTCGCCGCCTACCTGAACATCGCGTACTTCGGCGACCAGACCTACGGCGTGCAGGCGGCCTCGCAGCGGTACTACGGCAAGGACGCCTCCGATCTCACCGCGGCCGAGGCCGCGTCGCTCATCGCGATCGTGCAGTGGCCCGAGCGTCGCGACCTGTCGACGCCGGCACACCACGCCGACAACCAGGCCCGCCGGGACGTCATCCTCCGCTCGATGCACGAGCAGGGACACCTGAGCGACGCGGACCTCGCCACGGCACTCGCGTCGCGTCCGGCCGACTACGTCCGCCTGACCGCGCCGCAGCAGGGATGCGGATCGGCGGTCCGTGGCGCGGAGTTCTTCTGCGCGTACGCCGAGCAGGTCGCGCGGGACCTGCCGCAGCTCGGCGCCGACCCCGACGACCGCGCCGCCGCCTGGCGCACGGGCGGGTACCGGGTGCAGACCACGCTCGACCTCGACCTCAACACGCAGCAGAAGGACCTGCTCGCCCGGCACGACCCCGCGACCGAGAGCCGACTCGCCCTCGGTGCGACGCTCGACACGGTCGAGGCGGGCACCGGACGGGTGCTGACGATGGCGCAGAACAAGGACTTCGACCGGTCGGCGGACGCACCGGCGACGGCGACGTCGCTCAACTACGCCACCGACGAGTCGAACGGCGGCTCGAAGGGGTTCCAGGTCGGCTCGACCTACAAGATGTTCACGCTGCTGCAGTGGCTCGAGTCCGGCCGGAGCCCCGACACGGTGGTGGACGGGACGCGCAAGGCCCGGAGCACGTGGATGCAGTGCGGGCAGCGGGTCACGCTCGACGAGCCGTACGACCCGAAGAACGACTCACCGGGGCAGACCGGGCCGTACTCCGTCCGTGCGGCGACCGCGCAGTCGGTGAACGCGGCCTACGCCGACATGGCATCTCGGCTCGACCTCTGCGACATCCGCGACACCGCGGCACGACTGGGCGTCCACCCCGCGACGGGCGGGGACCTGCCCGCGAACCCGGCGGCGATCCTGGGCACCACGAGCATCGCGCCGTTGACGATGGCGGCCGCCTACGCCGGGATCGCGAACGGGGGCGTGTACTGCGCTCCGGTCGTCGTCGACCAGGTGACCGGCCGCGACGGCACCGCCCTCGGGGGACAGCAGCGATCGTGCACGCGGGCGGTTTCGGGCCAGGTCGCCGCCCAGGCGGTCGCGGTCATGCAGGGGGCGTTCCGGGGCGGCACGGCGGCCGGCGGACAGACGCTCGACGGAGCGACGTTGTTCGGCAAGACCGGCACGACGGACGCGGCGGACCAGATCTGGCTGGTCGGTGGGACCTCGCGTGCGGTGACCGCTTACTGGCAGGGCAACACCGACGGCGGGAAGACGAACCTGCGGTACGTCGGGAGCGGGCAGGGCGGCACCTACGCCGGGTCACGGGCGGACGTGTGGCGGCAGGCGCAGACGGCGGTCAACGCGGCGCTGCCCGCCGGCTGAGGCGACGCTGTCCGCGTCCTGTTCCTCATCGGTGGCGCGGAAGACGTCGGCTCCGCGACGGTGACACGACGTCTTCTGCTCCACCGGTGCGCTGACCCGAGGCCGAGACGGACGGGAGGCGCGGTGCCAGCCGGCACCGCGCCTCCCGTCCGTCGTGTGCGGCTACGAGACCTTCTTGCTGTCCTCGAGCCAGCCCGCGAGCTTCGTCATGTAGTCCGCCTGCGACGCGTAGTCGAGCGCCGGGAAGGTCCAGCTGTGCACCTGGCCGGCCTCGAGCGCCGGGTTGTCGGCGAAGGTCGGCTGCTTCTCGAGGTCCGCGACCTGGTAGCCCTGCTGCGAGAGCAGGATCACGTCACCGGTGATCTGCCCCGCGTTCTCCCACGAGTAGATGCCCCAGTAGAACCCCTTCGGCTCCGGCTGCACGAAGTCGACGCCGAACGACGAGTACATCTGCAGGGTCGGTTCGTCGGACGGGCGGGTCACGTAGGCGCCGTCGCCGTCCGCGTACATCGAGACGACGGAGACGTCGCTCTGCTTCGCAGCCTGTTCGAGGGTGTCCTCGGCCGCGTCGAAGCGGTCCTCGGCGGCCTCGACCTTCGACTCGGGCGCGCCGAGCGACTCGGCCAGGCCGGCGATCTCCTCGATGACGTCCTCGCCCTTGCCGCCCCACTCGACCTGGACGACCGGCGCGATCGCCTCGATCTGCTGCTCCTGCTCCTTGTCCTTGAAGCCGTACCCGGGCTGGGTCGTGTCGAGGGTGCCCTTCTCGTCCTTCGGGTACACCGACGTGACGACGAGGTCGGGCTTCAGGGCCGCGAGCTGCTCGAGGTCGATGTCGCCGTACGCCTCGCCGAGCTGGGTGATGCCGTCCTTGTCGAGGTCGTCGAAGCGGGCGTCCTTCGCCATGGTCAGCTGCCCGAAGGTGCCGACCGGCCGCAGGCCGTACTCGATGAACGAGATGGCGATGTCGTTGAGGACGACGACGCGCTTCGGGGTGTTGTCGGTCTTGACGGTGGCGCCGGTGGCGTCCTTGTACGACCAGGGGCCGGAGGCGGCCGAGCCCGTGCCCGCGGTGTCAGCGGAGCCGGCTCCGTCGTTCGCACCGGAGCAGCCGGTGAGGAGGAGGGCCGAGACGGCCACGGAGGTCACGAGAGCGGCGCGCAGGGAGCCGCGGCGGGGGATCTTCACGTTAGGAGAGCCTAACCTAACTCTGAGAGACCCGCCAGCTTGTGACCCGGGTCCGCGACGCTCAGACGGGTGGGGCCTCGTGCTCGTCCGCCTCGGGCACGATCATCGGCGCTCCCGTGACCGGGTCCGGCACGACGCGGGCGTGCAGCCCGAATGCGGTCTCGAGCACCGCGGGCGTCAGGACGTCCTGCGGCGTGCCGTCGGCGACGACACCGCCGTCGTGCAGGACGACCAGCCGGTCCGAGTACCGCGCGGCGAGCGTGAGGTCGTGCAGCACCATCACGACCGTCGACCCCTGCTCGCGGTTCAGGCGCCGCACGAGGCGGAGCACGTCGAGCTGGTGCGCGAGGTCGAGGTACGTCGTCGGTTCGTCGAGCAGCAGGGTCTCCGCCTGCTGCGCCACCACGAGCGCGATCCACGCGCGCTGTCGCTGGCCGCCGGACAGGCTCGCGACGTCGCGGTGGGCGACCTCGGTCAGACCGGTCGCGGCGATGGCCTGCTCGGCGACGTCGGCGTCGTCCGCGGTCCACGGCCTCGCCCACGACTGGTGCGGGTTCCGCCCGCGCATCACCAGGTCGAGGACGCTCGTGCCGGCCGGTGCGACCGGGCTCTGGGGCAGGATCGCGAGCCGCCGCGCGACGGCCCGGTTCGGCTCCTTGCGGATCGGGGAGCCGTCGAGCAGGACCTCGCCCGACTGCGGCTTCAGCACGCGGCCGAACGCCTTGAGGAGCGTCGACTTCCCGCACCCGTTCGCGCCGAGGAACGTCGTCACGGTGCCGCGTTCGATCCGCAGGTCCAGGTCGCGGAGGACGGGATCGCGGTCGTAGCCGACGGACAGTCCCCGTGCTTCGAGGACGGGAAGCACGGTGCCGGGCGATGCGCTGCCCGCGCTCCGGTGGGTGGTCCCGTCCGGCGCGCCCGCGGTCCGGGTCTGGGTCGTGATGGCGGTCATCGGGACATCTCCTTGCGGTGGCGGACGAGGAGCCAGATCAGGTACGGGGCGCCCACGACGGTGGTCACGATGCCGACGGGCACCTGCCACGGGAAGGCGGAGCGGGCGAGCAGGTCGGCGCCGAGGACGAGCACCGCCCCGAGCGCCCCCGCGAGCAGCAGCGGCGGGCGGTTCGTGCCGGCCAGGCGCAGGGCGACCTGGGGCACGACGAACGCGACGAAGCCGATCGGGCCGGCGGCGGCGACGGCGGCAGCGGTGAGGACGACCGCGAGGGCGAGGACGAGCAGCCGGTGCCGCTGCACGCCGAGTCCGACGCCGGTCGCGACCTCGTCGCCGAGCTGCCCGATGCCGAGCGCAGCGCTGGTGGCGAGGGCGATCGGCACGCAGACCGCGGCGACGACGAGGAGCGGCCACACGGTCGACCACGAGGTGCTCGACAGGCTGCCGACGAGCCACTGCGACGCTGCGGTGGCGACGGTGATCTTCGCGCGGACGAGCAGGTAGCTGGTCACGGCGTCGAGCGTGGCGCTCACTCCGATGCCGACGAGCACGAGCCGGTAGCTCTGCACGCCGCCCCGCCAGCCGAGGCCGTACACGGCAGCCGCGGCGACGAGCGCTCCGATCGTCGCCGCGACCGGGATGCCGCCGCTCAGGACGACCGAGGAGACCGAGTAGGTGCCGCCACCGAGCACGATCGCGGCGACCGCGCCGACGCTCGCGCCGGAGGTCACGCCGATGATGTCCGGCGTGCCGAGGGGGTTCCTGGTGACCGTCTGCGTCAGCGCACCGGCGGTCCCGAGCACCAGGCCGACGAGCGCGCCGGTGAGGACGCGGGGGAGCCGGAGGGTCGTGACGATGAAGCCGTCCGGGCCGTCCTCGGCACCGAACAGCGCACGGACGACGGTGCCCGGGGCGATGAACGTGCTGCCGACGGCGACGCCGAGCACCACGAGCACCAGCGCCACTGCGATCGCGCCGACGGTCCAGCCGAGCACCCGCGGACGCCAGGCGAGCCCGACCGGGCCGACGCGGACGCCGCGACGACCGGCGGGTGCACGGCCCGCGTGCGCGTCGGTCGCGGCGCTCACAGGGACACCAGCGATCGACGACGGGCGACGGCCACGAAGACGGGGCCGCCGAGCACGGCGAGGACGATGCCGACCTCGACCTCGGAGAACCCGCCGACGAGCCGCCCGACCACGTCGGCGGCGAGCACGAGCGCTGCGCCGACCAGGGCCGAGACGGGCAGTGTCCACCGGTGGCCGGTACCGACCAGGGCGCGTGCGACGTGGGGGACCGTCAGGCCGACGAACCCGACGGGTCCGGCGGCCGCGGTGGCCCCGGCGGCGAGCAGCGTGATGCCGCCGAGCCCGACGAGCCGTGCGACGAGCACGTTCTCCCCGAGGCCACGGGCGAGCTCCGCGCCGAGGCCCAGTGCGTCGAGCGCCCGGGTGTTCCAGACCGCGAGCGCGGCGCCCACGAGCAGGAACGGTGCCGCGGCGGCGAGCACGTCGAGCTGCCGCGCGGCGAGCGAGCCGACGACCCAGAGCCGGTACGCGTCGAGGGAGTCCTGGTCGGTGAGGACGATGAACGACGTCACGGCGCCGAGCAGGGCGGACACGGCCGCACCGGCGAGCGCGAGGGGGACGGGACTCGCGGTCCCGCTCCCCGCGACGGTCACGGAGAAGACCACGACGCTGGCGACGACCGCGCCGGCGAGCGCGAACCACACCGTCGCGCCGGTGCTCGTCACCCCGAACACGTACACGCCGAGCACGACGGCGAGGCCCGCGCCCGATGACACCCCGAACAGGCCGGGGTCGGCGAGCGGGTTCCGCGTGTGCCCCTGCATGAGCAGGCCCGCGATGCCGAGGGCCGCCCCGACCGCGGCGCCGATGAGGGTGCGGGGGATGCGCGATCCCCAGACGACCGCCTCTGCCGTGCTCGACCCCGTCCGGGTGAGCCCGGCGAGCACCTGGTCGACGCCGAGCCGGTTGCTCCCGAAGAGCATGCTGGCCACCGCGGCCGCGACCAGCACGACCACCAGGGCCGCGACCACGAGCAGGCGTCGGCGGACCGTCGCGCGGTGCACGCTGCCGGCAAGCGGGGAGCCGTCGGTCCGGTCGGCCCGGGCAGGCATCAGGACGGTTTCGGGGGATGGCACGCGGACCAGCTTAGGGTAGCCTTCCCTTCATGGCGAAGATCCCGCGGCTCATGCCCGAGGCACCCCGGCTCTTCCGTGCCCGTGTGCTCCGCTCCGTCCGGTACTCCCCGTCGGTGCAGCGGGTCACGGTCACCGGTGACGACCTGCACGAGTTCCCCTTCGCCGGGTACGACCACTGGTTCCGCTTGTTCCTGCAGCTCCCGCACCAGGCGACCTTCACGCTGCCCGAGATCGACGGCACCCGCTGGTACCCGCAGTACCTCGCCATCCCGCAGGACGAGCGCCCGCACCTGGCGAACTACACGGTCGCCGGCTACCGGCACCTGCCCGACGGCGCCGCCGAGATGGACGTCGACTTCGTCGTGCACACCGACGCCGACGGCGTGCTCGAGGGGGGAGCCGCCATCTGGGCCTGCGCGGCGCGACCGGGCGACCAGCTCGCGGTGCTCGACCAGGGACGCATCTTCGACTGCCCGGACGACGTCAGCGAGGTCGTCGTCGCGGCCGAGGAGACCGGGCTGCCCGCCGTCGTCGGCATCGCGGCCTCGCTGCCCCGCGACACCGTGGGCCGCATCATCCAGGAGGTCCCGACCGCCGCCGACGTCCGCGTGCTCGACGCTCCCCTCGGCGTCGAGGTCACCTGGATCGTCCGCGAGCACGTCGACCCGCACGAGGTCCCCGGACGGGCGGCGCTCGCCGAGCTCGAGCGGCACGTGCCGTGCGACGACCGGGTCTACGCCTTCGTCGTGGGGGAGTCGCGGCTCGCCACCGCCGGCCGTCGCCACCTGCACCGGGCCGGGGTCCCGAAGTCGCGGATCACGTTCTCGGGCTTCTGGAAGCACGAGGCTCGGCAGGCCGTCCCCGCCTGACACCGTCCGGGTAGCGTGCGGGCATGAGCGTCCGACTGAGCGAACTCGTGCTGAACTGCCGCGACCCCGAGGCGCTGTCGCGCTTCTGGTGCGCGGTGCTGGACTACGTCGAACTCGGCAAGGACGAGGACGGCGTCGAGATCGGTCCCGCGTCGGGCTTCGGCGGTGCCACCCCGACGATCATCCTGAACCGGGTCGACCACGCGCCGGCCCAGACCCTGCGGTTGCACATCGACCTGTCCCCGGTCGACCAGGACCAGGACGCCGAGCTCGAACGACTGCTCGCCCTGGGCGCACGTCCCGCCGACGTCGGGCAGACCGGCGAGGAGTCCTGGCACGTGCTCCAGGACCCCGAGGGCAACGAGTTCTGCCTGCTGCGGACGCGGCTCGACCCGCTCTGACCCAGCTCCCCGCCGCCCGTTCCTTCCCACGACGGACGCGATGGCTGGTGATCCCGGGCGTACCGGGTCGCTCAGACCCACCAGGTACGCCCGGTTCGATCAGGTGCGCCCGTTCCGACCAGGGAGGTTCGGCAGGCGGGAGACGGGCCCTGCCACACGACGGACGGGAGGCACGGTGCCAGCTGGCACCGTGCGTCCCGTCCGCACGCGTTCCGTCGTCTAGCCCTTCAGGCCCGAGCCCGTCACGCCCTCCACGATCTGCCGCTGGAAGACCAGGTAGAGGATGATGAGCGGCAGCGCCGCGAGGATCGCACCGGCCTGGATGTCGGCGTAGCGCTGCCCGAAGCTGCCCTGCACCGTGGCGAGCCCGACCGGGATCGTCATGAGGTCCGGGTTCGACAGCACGAACAGCGGCAGGAGCAGGTTGTTCCAAACGCCGACGAAGGTCAGGATCGTCACCGCCGCGATCACGGGGCGCGAGAGCGGCAGGATGACCGACCAGTAGATCTTCCACATGCCCGCGCCGTCGATGCGCGCCGCCTCCTCGAGCTCCTTCGGGATGCCGTCGAAGAACTGCTTGAAGATGAACACGGCGATCACGGCGGGCACCTGCGGGAAGATCACCGACCAGTAGGTGTTGAGCAGGCCGACCGCGTTGAGCTCCTGGAAGATCGGGATGATCAGGACCTGCGTCGGGATCATGATGCCGAGGATGATCAGCAGGAACGCGATGTTCCGGCCGCGGAACACGAGCCGCGACAGCGCGAACGCCGCCATCGACGCGAACAGCACCGTCAGCACGGCGGTCACGACGCTCGTGATGCCGCTGGCCAGGTACCAGTTCCAGATGTCGCCCGACCGGAACAGGGTCGAGTAGGAGTGCAGCGTCGGGTTCCAGTTCGACAGGATCGCGTTCGCGCCGAGCGCCGCGACGCCGTTGTCGGACAACGACGTCTTCAGGGCGAACAGGCTCGGGATGAGCCAGATGATCGCGAACACGGTCAGGATGACCGCGGCGACGATGTTGAAGCCCCTGCCGGAGACGCCGATCTTCGCGGCGTTGGCGGGCGCTGCCGCCGAGACGCCGGAGCGCAGCTTGCGGGGACGGGAGGTCGTGATGCTCTCGGTGGCGGTCATGTCAGGCCCCGATCTCTCGCTTGGCGGCAGCGCGCTCGACGAGCTGCCGGATGACCGCGATCGCGACGATCACGATGAACAGGAGCACCGACGCGGCGGACGCGGCGCCGAGGCGGTTGTCGGTGAAGCCGACGCCCGTGATGAGCTGCAGCGAGACCTGGGTCGAGATGCCCGGACCGCCGTTCGTCATCAGGTACACCTGGTCGAAGATCTTCAGCGACGCGATGATCTGCAGCAGGATCACGAGGGTGGTGGTGCGGCCGAGCAGCGGGAGCGTGATCGACTTGATCTGCTGCCAGTTCGAGGCGCCGTCGACGGCAGCGGCCTCGTACAGCTCGCGCGGGATCTCCTGCAGGCCGGCCAGGTAGAGCACGAAGTTGAAGCCGAGCGTCCACCAGACCGTGGCGATCGCGACGCCGATCATCGCGGTGTTCGGGCTCGACAGCATCCCCGAGCCGGGCGTCATGCCGAGGGCGGACTGCAGGCTCGCCCAGAGACCGGTCGACGGCGTGAAGATGAACACCCAGATGAGCGAGATCGTCGCCGACGGCAGGATGAACGGCAGGAAGAACGCCAGGCGGAAGAACCACTGGCCGCGGTTCATCCGGTTCGTGAGCACCGCGAAGACGAACGCCAGGACCACCAGTGGCGGCGTCGTGTAGAGCGTGAACTGGAGCGTGTGCCACAGCGACGACCAGAAGTCGCTCCGTCCGAGCATCTCGGCGTAGTTCGCGAAGCCCGCGAAGCTGCCGAGTCCGGTGCGGACGGTCGAGGTGTTGAAGAAGCTCGTGACGAGCATCCACACGGTGGGGCCGAGCAGGAAGGCCACGTAGAACAGGCCGAACGGCGCGAGGAAGAGCCAGCCGGAACGGCCCTGGCCCCGGTTGGTCGCGTTCGTGCGGGGACGTGCGCGCTGGGTGACGGTGGCGGCGTCCGTGGGTCGGGTGAGAACTGGTGCAGCGGTCACGTCATCGTGCCTTTCGCGCGGTGTCCACTCGGACGAGGGGGATCACGTGCCCGGTCACAGCGGGCTCGGGGTGTTGAGGTAGGTCGCGAGCTGGCCCTTGATCGCCGAGAGTGCCTGGGCGGGGGAGCTGCTGCCCTGCTGGACGAGCGCGAGCTGGGCGCCCACGATGCCCTCGAAGGTGGAGCCGGACCCGCCGTACCAGGCCGGGTCGTCGAAGACCGCGGACTCGGCGGCCGACGCGTAGTTCGACTGCGGCCGGAGGTCCTTGTACTGCGCACTGTCGAACGTGGGCATGTAGGCCGGCACGTGTCCGCCCTCGGCCCAGGTGAGGCTCTGCTCGAGCATCTGCTTGATGAAGAGCATGTGCGCCTTGCGCTGCTCGGGCGTGCGGTCCTTCTTCGGCAGGATGAAGGTGTGCGAGTCGGCCTGCGTCGCCGGCTTGTCGAACAGCTGCGGGATCGGCACCATGCCGAACTCCAGCCCCTTGATCGACTGCGCGGTGCTGATCTCCCACTCGCCCTGCATGAAGAAGCCGGCCTTGCCGTCGAACATGAGCGACTGCGCCGTCGCGTAGTCGAGCGCTTTGTTGAGCCAGCCCTCCCCGACCCACCTCTGGGTCATCTCCGTGACCGTGTTGTAGGCGTCCTCGTTGACGGTGAGCTTCGCGCCGCCGTCGCTGATGAACGGCGTCGCGCCCTCGATCTGGTTGTACATCGTCCAGAAGAAGCGCCACGGGGTCGCGGTCTCCGGTACGACGTTCGCGACGTTGAGCGCCGTCCCGCCGGTGACCTTCGCGACGGCGGCCAGTGCCGCTTCGAAGTTCTCGAGACCGTCGAGGTCCTTGAGCGTGCCGTCGCCGTCGATCAGGCCGGCCTTCCTGCACACCTCGACGTTGTAGAACAGCACGAAGGGATGCGTGTCCAGCGGGATGCAGATGTTCTTGCCGTCGGTCTTCTGCGCGGTCCAGGCCTTCTGGTTGAAGTCGCTCGCGCTGAGGCCGACGCTCGCCAGGTCGTCGTCCGTGATCGGGTCGAGCAGGTCGCCGTCCCACAGCGGCTTCGCGCGCGTGAGGTGGGCGATCGCGACGTCCGGCGGCTTGTTCCCGACGGTGGCGAGTGTGACCTTCGAGTAGTACGGGTTGCCCCAGGCGAACGTCGTCGCCTGCAGCGAGGACGAACCGCCGTGCTGCTTCGCGTACCCGTCCTCCATCGTCTGCATGCGGACGCCGTCGCCGCCGCCGAACAGGTTCCAGAAGACGAGCGTCTCCGGGTTGAGCGGGGCGCCGGCGATGCCGGCGGCGATCGGGCTCGAACAGGCGGCGAGCGGCAGGACGGCGGCACCGGCGGCTGCGCCGGCGAGCAGTGTCCGCCGGGTGAAGGCACCGCCGCGGGACTGCGGGGTGGGTACGGCTGGTCGGATCGGCATGGCATCACTCCATCGGGACGGGCCGAGCGGAGCGGTCGTTGCTCCGTGAGCGCTCACATTAGCGATCCACCCGAGGGTCCGCCACCCCTTTCGTGAACGTCACGACGAGGACGCGGACCGGCTTCCCCACGGGGGCGAAACCCGCTAGCGTTCTTGCAGACGTGAGCGCTCACTTTCGTACCGGGCCGATCACGTCGGCGCACTTGCCCCAGCAGATCGAAGGAGATCCATGCCCCGCACACACCTCGTCCTCGACGCCGCGTTCACCGTGGGGCCGGTGCGCCGTCGCCTGTTCGGCGGGTTCGTCGAGCACCTCGGACGCCACGTCTACGACGGCATCCACGAGCCCGCGCACGAGACCGCCGACGAGCACGGCTTCCGCAGGGACGTCATCGACCTCGTCAAGGAGCTGAACGTCTCCGCGATCCGCTACCCCGGCGGCAACTTCGTGTCCGGCTACAAGTGGGAGGACGGGGTCGGCCCCGTCGAGCAGCGTCCCCGCCGCCTCGACCTCGCCTGGCACTCGACCGAGACGAACGAGGTCGGCCTGCACGAGTTCCAGCACTGGCTCGACCGCGTCGGCTCGGAGCTCATGCTCGCCGTCAACCTCGGCACCCGCGGCACGCAGGAGGCGATCGAGCTCCTCGAGTACGCGAACATCGACGCCGGTACCGCGCTGAGCGAGTACCGCCGCTCGAACGGCCGCCAGGAGCCCTTCGCCGTCAAGATGTGGTGCCTCGGCAACGAGATGGACGGGCCGTGGCAGCTCGGTCACAAGAACGCCGAGGACTACGGCAAGCTCGCCGCGATGACGGCGAAGGCCATGCGCCAGATCCAGCCCGACCTCGAGCTCGTCGCGTGCGGCTCGTCCGGTGCCTCGATGCCGACGTTCGGCGAGTGGGAGCGCACCGTCCTCGAGCACACCTACGACGACGTCGACTACATCTCGGCGCACGCGTACTACGAGGAGGACGACGACATGCCGTCGTTCCTGGCCTCGGGCGTCAACATGGACCACTTCATCGACACGGTCACGACCGCTGCCGACCACGTCAAGGCGCACAAGAAGTCGGACAAGCGCATCGACATCTCGTTCGACGAGTGGAACGTCTGGTCGATCAAGCGCTGGGAGGCGCAGGCCAAGACCTTCACGCTCGACGAGTGGCCGGTCGCACCCCGTCTGCTCGAGGACGTCTACACGGTCGCCGATGCGGTCGTCGTCGGCGGGCTCCTCATCTCGCTGCTCCGGCACGCCGACCGTGTGGCGTCGGCGAGCCTCGCGCAGCTCGTCAACGTCATCGGCCCGATCATGACCGAACCGGGCGGCCCGGCCTGGCGCCAGACGACGTTCTTCCCGTTCTCCGTCACGTCGCGGCTCGCGAACGGGACCTCGCTGCAGGTGAAGGCCTCGGGCGACACCGTCGACGGCGGCAAGTACGGCGAGGTGCCGGTCGTCGACTCGGCCGCCACGGTCGAGGACGGCAAGGCGGCGGTGTTCCTCGTCAACCGCCACCAGACCGAGTCGACCACGGTCACGATCGACCTCGCCGGCCTGTCGGTCGAGGGCGACGTCCACGCCGAGGGCCTCTGGGACGACGACGTGCACGCCGTCAACGACCTCGCGGACCGCGAGCGCGTCGGCCTCCGCACGAACGAGACCGTCCGCCGCGAGGGCGACACGATCACGATCGAACTGCCGCCGGTCTCCTGGACCGCGGTGTCGATCGGCTGACCCGACCGCCGACCACGGTCGGCGCACGAACGCCTCGGCGAGCGCTCCGGTGAGCGTCGAGTGAGCACGGAGGGCACCGGCCCGCGCGAGCGGACCGGTGCCCTCCGCTCGTGGTGCGACGTTCCGGACGGGAGGCGCGGTGCGGCCCCGCCACGGGCCTGGCGACCCGGGACGTGCCCGACGGGAGGCGCGACGCGGTCCTGCGCCGTACCTCCCGTCCGGCGGTCAGTCCGCGGGAGGCCGCATGTCGTACGTGACCCAGGGGGTCGCGGTGGCGACGCGGTCGTACACGGCGCGGGCAGTGGCGTTGTCCTCGGCGGTGATCCACCGGACGACGCTGGCCCCCTCGGCGGCGGCGACGGCGGCGGCCTCCCGCAGGAGCGCGGTCGCGACGCCGCGATGGCGTGCCTCCGGCGCCGTGAAGAGGTCGTCGAGGTACAGCCCGGTCGTGGCCGACGACGGGCGGGCGAAGCGGCGCAGGTCGGCGAGCCCGACGAGCCGGCCGTCCGCGTCCTCGGCGACCAGACCGAGGATGCCGTGCGCACTCTCCGAGACCCAGCTCCACGTGGTGCGGACGGCCGCCGGGTCGTCCGGCAGGTGGTAGGAGGCGCGGTACCCGGCGTACAGCTGCTGCCACGCGGCGGCGTCATCGGGGGTGACCGGACGGACGGAGGTGCTCATGTGGGCAGCCTAGGGCGACGGCGCTGTCCCATCTCCGCGCAGATGCTCGATCCGGCGGGGCTCGTGCCTACAGTGCTCGCGTGGACCGGGGACAGCAGCACGAGGCCGAGACGCAGACCGAGCTCGGGCGGTTCCTCGACGACTTCGTGCGGTCGATGGAGACGTGGTCGTCGCGAGATGCCCGGTCGTCGCAGGACGCGAGGTCGTCGCGTGCGGGGACCGTGCCGGACACCCGTGACGGTGACCTGCGGGACTGAGCCCCCGCCCGGTCAGCGTCGCAGGGTGCGTCGCGGGTACTCGCCGTACGCCTGCGCGTAGGTGCCGGAGAACCGCCCGAGGTGGGCGAACCCCCAGCGGCGGGCGACCTCCTGCACCGTCGTGGTTCCCGGGTCCGAGCGGAGCAGCTCGATCCGGACGCGCTCGAGGCGGACCCGGAGCAGGTACGTCATCGGCGTGCAGTCCAGGTGCCGTTGGAACGCCTCCTGCACCGAGCGGACACTGAGGTCCGCGGCGCGCGCGATGGCGCCCACCGTGAGCGGTTCGTGGACGTGCTCGTGGATGAACTCCACCGCAGCCCGGAGCCGCGACAACCGCGGCAGGAGGACGACCTCGGGGATCTCCGGGAGCGCCGGCGGGTAGAGCGCGAGGAAGGCCGCCGCGGCGTCGCGGGTGAGCGTCTGCCACAGCAGCGTGCCCACCCCGTTCCGCAGCTCCCGTGCGAGCAGGGTCATCTGGCCGCGCCACCGGGCGACGGCAGCCGGGTCGAGCGTCCGCAGGTGGTCGAGTGCGAGGTCCTCCACCGGACCGGTGCGGTAGCGCTCCTCGGCGACGTCGTGGACGAGGGACCGGGACAGGTGCACGAGGCGCTGGTCGTAGTCCTGGTACTCGAAGACGAACTCGCGGTCGGTCGGGAAGAGCATCGGGACGCCGATGGTGAGCGGCACCCGGTCGCGCCGCACGTCGGGGACGCCGGCTCCCTCGGTGAGCCACTGCACGATGTAGTCGTCGGTGCGGGGGATCGCGCCGCGGATGGCGCCGGCGATCTTCGAACGACGGAGCGTGACCGCGTCGTCGCCGACGGCCGTGTACCGGTACGCGAAGGGCCGGTCGGTCGCGTGCGCCGCCCACCCACGGCCGTCGTACAGGCCACCGACCTCCGCGACGACGCCGTCGGGGCTGGTGCCGAGCGCCTCGAGCCGGACGGCGTGCCGCGACGGGATCGGAGCCGTGTCCTCGTGGCGCTCGGACTCCGCCGTCGACAGCGTGTGGGGCCGCGGGATCGTCGCCGTGCTCACGGTCGGAAGAAGGCGTCGTACGACGCGTCGGGGCCGAAGCCGGCGGTCCGGAGGCGGACCTGCGCGGCGAGGACGGCCGGGTCGGTCGGGCCCACGCGGGTGCGCCACCCCACGCTCGATGCCGGGTGGTCCTCGGCGCGGACGGGAGGCGCGTAGGTCGTCCGCGTACGCGGCCCGGTCTCGGGATCACTGCTGATCATCGTGCTCACCCCTGAACGGCTCGGATGTCGTGGTCCGGAAGCGGCCGGGGTCTGGGGCAGCTGCCCCCACCGTAGGACAGCGGCGTCCCCACGCAAAGCGCAGCCGGGGAGACGATCCGAAGTGCGCGGGTGAGCCGGACCAGGCGTGCCGTTCGCGATGAGGTCCGCGGCCGCTCAGTACGGTGGGATCGCCCCCGAGCGGCGACACGGGCGACGGGAACGACAGGGAGGACCTCGGTGACGGACGGACACCAGGCCACCCCCGGGTCGTCCCGAGCACTGATCGAGGTGCAGCCGTGACCGGGACCGCACCGGGGGCCCCGACGAGCGCCGGGGACGACGACGACGCCCTGGTCGCACCGTTCCTGGGCCTGCCGGTCGACGGCGTCGCGATCTCGACCCTCGGGGACCTGCTCGGGTCCGAGACGGTCAGCGCGACGAACCCCTTCGCAGCGCGCGGCGACGAGATCCAGATCGACCTCGGGGAGGGGCCGGTCTGGGAGGCGGTGCGGACCGGTGAGCCCGAACTCCACGACGACCTCGATCGAGCGCCGATCGCCGCGTGGCCCGCTGCGCGGGAGGCGTTGCTCGGAGCGGGCGCGACCGCCGTCTTCGCCTTCCCGATGCGCGTCGGCGGTCTCGACGTCGGCGCGGTGACGCTGTACGCGCGGTCGGGCACCGGACTCCGGCACGACGAGGTCCCACGACTCGTCCGGCTCACGGGGGTCACCGCGAGCCGTGTCCTCGCCCGCGGGCTGCGCCTCGCCGAGGACGACCTGCCGGGCGCAACGCGCGCGGGGGCGTACTCTCGCCGACAGGTCCACCAGGCGGTGGGCATGGTCGCGGCGCAGACCGGCACCACCACGTCGGACGCCGCACTGCTGCTCCGGGCGGCCGCCTTCTCCTCGGGGCGCTCGGTGGTGGAGACGGCGGAGGCCGTGCTCGCACGGATGCTCGACCTCAGTGGTGCGCCGTCCGACGAACCAGGAGGGACCACGCCATGACCGATGACCGAGAGCGACGGCTGCTCGACGCCTTCCTCGCCGCCACGGACACGCTCGTGGCCGAGTACGACGTCGTGGAGATGCTCCAGAGCCTGGTCGAGGACGTCGCCGACCTCTTCGGCGTGGACGCCGCGGGCATCATGCTCGCGAACCAGCGCGGTGACCTCGAGGTGGTCGCCGCGACGAGCGAGGAGACCGCCCTGCTCGGGCTGTTGCAGCTGGAATCGGGCGAGGGCCCGTGCGTCGAGGCGTACGCGAACGGCGCGACGGTCGTCGTCGACGGTCCCGAGGACATGCGCAGCCGGTGGCCGCTCTTCGCGGCCGAGGCCGAGCGAGCCGGCTACGTCGCCGTGCACTCGATCCCGCTGCGCGTCCGCGACAGCGTCCTCGGGTCCATGAACCTCTTCCGCACCGAGCGCGGGTTCCTCGACGAGGGTGACGCCCTCGCCGCGCGGGCGCTGACGGACGTCGCCACCATCAGCATCCTGCAGCAGCGCAGCGCCGACCAGGCGCTCCGGACCCAGCAGCAGCTGCAGCAGGCGCTCGACAGCCGCGTGGTCGTCGAGCAGGCCAAGGGCTTCCTGGCGCACACCCACCGCGTCGGTGTCGAGGACGCCTTCGCCCTGCTGCGCGAGTACGCCCGGACCAGCCAGCGCCGGCTCCACGACATCGCCCAGGACGTGGTCGAGCGCCGGCTCGTGATCCCGGGTGGCAGCGACGTCTCGGCGATCGGCTCGGCGCCGTCAGGACGGTGACGTCCGCGAGCGGGACGACGCGCGAGCCCGGCCCTTGATCTCCTCGATGACGGCGGTCTTCGCGTCGGAGTACGCGTTCATGTCGTCCCACGTGCGCTCCATCAGCGCCCGCTTCGTGTCCTCGTAGCGCCGGCGGTCGGCCTCGTCGGCCCGGAGGTGGTCGCGGAGGAGCAGGTACTCGTCGACCGCCCGCGCGCCGTGCTCGTACACGTGCACGTGCGCGTCGCGCTCCGGCGTCCGCACGAGGCGGTGCCCGGGTTCGCGGACGCGGAGCTCGTAGCCCGCGGCGAGCAGCGGGTCGAGCCAGGCAGCCTCTTCGGTGATGTCGGGCACCGAGACCACGACGTCGACGATGGGCTTCGCCGCCAGCCCCGGCACCGAGGTCGACCCGATGTGCTCGATCGTGACGTGCTGCCCGCCGAGGGCGTCGTCGATCCGCGAGCGGTGCTCCTCGTAGCGCACGGCCCATCCGGGGTCGTACTCGTGCAGGCCAACCGCGAGCGGTTCGGGGCCGCCGACGATCGCCACGTCCGTGACGTCGGGTCGTGCGTGGGCGCCCGTGCGGATCCAGTGGTGCAGCAACGTGTGCCCGTCCGGGTCGACCACGCTGCGCTCGTACCGTCCGCCGGCGTGCTCGATGACCCGGCGGGACGCGGGGTTCGTCACGTCGCAGGTCAGCATGACCTCGGGCATCCCACGCTGGCCGGCCAGGTGGACGACCCGGGCGAGCGCCGCGGACGCCAGGCCCCTGCCCCGTGCCGACGGGCGGACGCCGTACCCGACGTGGCCGCCGTACGACCGGAGGAAGCCGTTGGGTTCGTGGCGGAGTGCGATGCTGCCGAGGTACTCGTCACCCTCGACGATCCAGCGGTAGGTGCACGTCACGTGGTCGGGGCTGGCGGGGACGGTCTCCTCGGCGAGGAGCTGGTCGACCCACCGTTCGAAGCCGGCCCGGTCGGCGATCGCCGCGGCGTCGCGGACGCCGGCGCCGTCCTGGTGAGCGCCGTCCCACTCCTGCAGGGAGCGCGCGAACGACGGGAAGTAGCTGCGGGCGGGCGCGACGAGTTCCATCCGGTGAGCCTAGGACGGACGCCAGGCGCGTGGCGGGGTCGCCACGCGCCTCCCATCCGGCGAGGTCGGCGTCCCGGGCGGGACAGCGGCGTCAGCGGTACCGGTAGAAGCCCTCGCCCGACTCCATGCCGTACTTGCCCTGGTCGAGGTACTCGGTGCGCAGGTGCTCCGCCCATGCCCGGGCGCCCGGATCGGGCGAGGCGCTCGCGATCGCGTGTGCGGTGCGGAGCCCGACGATGTCGTAGATCTGGAACGGCCCCACCGGTGCCCCGGTGCCGATGCGCCAGGTGGTGTCGACCGTCTCGGGATCGGCCACACCGCGGAGCACCAGGCCCGCGGCGGCGTCGAGGAACGGCACGAGCAGTGCGTTGAGGACGTAGCCCGGCTGCTCCTTGTGCAGGCGGATCGGGACCATGCCGATCTCCTCGGCGAACGACGCCACGCGGTCGGCCACCGCGGGGTCCGTCTGCTCGGTGCCCATCACCTCGGCGGTGTTCTGCCGCCACACGTGGTTCGCGAAGTGCAGGGCGAGGAAGCGGTCGGGTCGTCCGGTCGCGTCGGCGATGGCACTCGGCAGCAGCGTCGAGGAGTTCGTCGCGAAGACCGTGTGCTCCGGCGCGACCTCGGCCAACCGGGCGTAGACCTCGCGCTTGGTCGCGAGGCGTTCGGGTACGGCCTCGACGACGAGGTCCGCGTCGGCCACGGCGTGTGCGAGGTCGGTCTCGAAGGCGATGCGCGCAACGGCGGCGTCGGCGTCCTGTCGGGCGTCCTGCCCGACGTCGCCGAGGTACTGCTCGACGATGCCGGCGAGCCGCTCGCGGCCGGCGGCGACCGCGTCGTCACTGATGTCGTACACGACGACGGGGATGCCGTGGCGGGCGGTCTGGAGCGCGATCTGGGTGCCGAGCACGCCCGCGCCGAGCACGGTGACGGAGCTGAAGGTGGTCATGCGGCCAGTCTGCTCCCGTCGGGCGCCCGCACCGGTCTCGGTCCTGTCCGGGCCACCCCGGGCCCGTTTCCCGACCCTTCGGGGACATCCGGCGTGGCTCGTGGTCGTGTGCGCCTATGGTGGCACCAGGTCCTCCGGTCACCTCGACTGCCGGGCGGGAAGGCGGCGGGGTATGGAACAGGACCGAGAACGGCGGCTCATCGACGCGTTCCTCGTCGCGACGAGCACGCTCGTCGGCGAGTACGACGTCGTGGAGATGCTGCAGACGCTGGTCGACGAGGTCGTCGAGCTGTTCGCGCTCGACGCCGTCGGCATCACCCTGGCCAACGAGCGCCAGGAGCTCGAGGTCGTCGCGGGGAACGGAGCGCGAGCCCGGCTGCTCGAGCTGCTGCAGCTCGAGACCGGCGCCGGCCCTTGCGTCGAGGCCTGGAGCACGGGGACCCCGCGCTCGGCAGACGACCTCGACGAGATGACACGCAGCTGGCCGCTCTTCGCCGAGGCGACCGCGTCCGCTGGCTTCGTGTCCGTGTACTCGCTGCCCCTGCGGTCGCGGGACACCGTGCTCGGCTCGATGAACCTGTTCCGCTCGCGCCCGGGGCCCCTCGACGAGCGAGACCTCGCCGCGATCCGCGCGCTCACCGACGTCGCGTCGCTCAGCATCCTGCAGCAGCGGAGCGCGGACCAGGCAGTCCGGACGCAGGACCAGCTCCAGCGCGCGCTCGACAGCCGCGTGGCGATCGAGCAGGCGAAGGGGTTCCTGGCGCAGACGCACGAGGTCGACCTCGACGAGGCCTTCGCGCTCCTCCGACGGTGGGCGCGCTCGAACAACGTGCTCCTGCAGGAGGCCGCCCTCGGCGTGACCGCCCGACGGATCGTCATCCCGCCGCGCGCGTCCGAGGAGGGTGTCCGCCCCTCGGTCCGGTGACGTCCGGCTCGCTCAGGGATGCGGCGGAGCGGCGGTGCTCGACCGCTCGACCAGGCGCACCGGGACGAGGTCCGTCGCGGGGTGGACCGGTGCGCCCTCGATCTGGTCGAGCAGGGTGGCCACCGCACGGCGGCCGACCTCGTCGAAGGACTGGTGCACGGTCGTCAGCGGCGGCCAGAACGAGTCGGACTCGGGGGAGTCGTCGAACCCCACCACGCTGAGCGACGACGGCACCGGCCGGCCCGACTCGTGCGCGGCCCGGAGCACGCCGAGCGCGGTCTGGTCGTTCGCGGCGAACACCGCCGTGATCTCCGACCGGGCGGCGATCTCGAGCCCCGCGGCGTAGCCGTGCTCCGTGGTCCACCCGCCGTGGAACACCGGCGGGACCGCCCGGCCGGCGCGCTCGAGGGTGTCCTGCCACGCGGCCAGGCGCCGGGCCGCGGAGTACGACGACTCGGGACCGGCGACGTGCCACACCGTCTCGTGGCCGAGGTCGAGCAGGTGCTGCGTCGCCTGGCGCGCGCCGTCGGCCTGGTCGGTGTCGATCGCCGGGTGCTCGGTGGTGCCGGTCGAGTCGACGACGACCATCGGGACGCCGTCGGGCAGGGCGACCTCGGCCGTGTCGATGATGTGTGACTCGATGATGATCACCACGCCGTCGACGGCCTGTTCGTGCAGCCGTGAGAAGGCCGAGCGGACCCCCTCCTCGGTGCGCGAGGCCATCGGCAGCAGGGTGATCGTGAAGTCGGCTGCCCCGGCAGCGTCGGCGATCGCCTCGAGCGTGCGCATGTTGCCGAACGACGCGAGCGTGAACATGATGACGCCGATCGTGCGGAAGCGGCCCGAGCGCAGGGCGCGGGCGGCGCGGTTCGGCCGGTAGCCGAGTGCGTCCATCGCCCGCTGCACGCGGTCACGGGTGACCGGGCTGACGTTGTCGAACCCGCGTGCGACGCGCGAGACCGTCTGCATCGACACACCGGCGGCTTCGGCCACCGCGGCCATCGACGGCGCCCGGCGGCTGGCGGTCAGATCGGTCGACAACGTGGTTCCCTCCCGTTCGACTTCCCCGAACGCTAGTGCATGTTGACGTTGCCATGCTACGGTGACGTCGTTCGATGTTGACGTCAACATCGACGTCCTCCGGATCGGTGCCAGCGCAGGCAGCGTACGTCCCGAACGCACCTGCGGGTGCGGGGTCCGGAACACGAACGCAGCAGACAAGGGAGTCACATGAGCACGCTCGCAGCGCGCCCGGCCGAGGCGGCCTCCGCCCCGCGGCCGACCGCTCGCCGCCCGAAGCCCCGGGGGCGGTACACCGGCTGGCTGTTCGTCGGCCCCTTCGTCGTCGTCCTCGTGGCGATGCTCATCGTGCCGATCGGCTACGCCCTCTGGCTCAGCCTGTTCCGCGACCAGCTCATCGGCGGCAACCAGTTCGTCTGGTTCGCCAACTACGTGCAGCTGTTCCAGGACGCCGCGTTCTGGGAGGGCCTCGGCCGCGTCGCCCTGTTCCTCGTCGTGCAGGTGCCGATCATGCTCGGCCTCGCCCTCGTCGCCGCCCTCGCCCTCGACAGCGCCCGCCTCTGGGGCACCGGGTTCTTCCGCATCGCGGTGTTCCTGCCCTACGCGGTGCCCGGCGTCGTGGCCGCCCTCATCTGGGGCTTCATCTACGGCAACCAGTTCGGCCTGACCGGTGCCGCGAACGACGCGCTCGGCATCGACCTGCTCCAGCCCTTCAGCCCGACCTGGGTCCTCACGTCCATCGGCAACGTCGTCACGTGGGAGTTCCTCGGCTACAACATGCTGATCTTCTACGCGGCACTCCGCGTCGTCCCCGGCGAGCTCTACGAGGCGGCCGAGCTCGACGGCGCCGGCCCGCTGCGCACCGTCTTCTCGATCAAGCTGCCCGCCCTCCGCGGCCCGATGGTGATCGCCACGATCTTCTCGATCATCGGCAGCTTCCAGCTCTTCAACGAGCCGAACCTGCTGAAGACCCTCGCCCCGAACGTCATCGGCAGCGCCTTCACCCCGAACATGTACGCCTACTCGCTGTCCTTCAGCGGCCAGCAGTTCAACTACTCCGCCACCGTCGCCATCGTCATGGGCGTCATCACCGCCGTGATCGCCTACGTCGTCCAGGTCCGCGGAACCCGCCAGGAGAACCGATGAGCACCCTGCAGCAGCCCGCCGCCGGCGCGACCACCCCGGCCACGGTCACCGAGGCGACCACGACCCAGCGCGACCCGCGCGACGGAGCGGCCCGCGCCTCCCGGTCGGGCCGATCACGCAACCGCCGCCCCGTCGACGGACGCAAGGTGAAGCGCTCCGGTCTGCTGACCGCCGTGATGGTCGTCTTCGTCGTCTACTCGTTCGCGCCGCTGTTCTACCTGCTCGTGAACAGCACGAAGACGCAGGCGTCGCTGCTGTCGACGTTCGGCCTGTGGTTCGGCGGCGACTTCAACCTCTGGCAGAACATCGTCGACACCGTCACCTACAACGACGGCATCTTCATGCAGTGGCTCGGCAACACGCTGCTGTACGTGGTGGTCGGCGCCGGCGGCGCGACACTGCTCGCCACCGTCGCCGGCTACGGCATGGCGAAGTTCCAGTTCCCCGGCCGCCGGGCGGTGTTCGCCGTCGTCCTCGGCGCGATCGCCGTCCCCGGCACCGCCCTCGCCGTCCCGACCTTCCTGCTCTTCTCGCAGTTCGGCCTGACGAACACCCCGTGGGCGATCATCCTGCCGTCGCTCATCAGCCCCTTCGGCATGTACCTCATCTGGACCTACGCGATCGACGCGATCCCGACCGAGCTCATCGAGGCCGCCCGCATGGACGGCGCCGGCGAGTTCCGGATCTTCTTCACCATCGCGCTCAAGCTCCTCACCCCGGGCGTCGTGACGGTCCTGCTCTTCGCGGTCGTCGCCACCTGGAACAACTACTTCCTGCCGCTCATCATGCTGAGCGACCCGAAGTGGTACCCCCTGACGGTCGGCCTCAACCAGTGGAACGCGCAGGCCACCGGCTCCGGCGCGCAGCCGATCTACAACCTCGTCGTCACCGGATCGCTCCTCACGATCATCCCGATCGTCGTCGCGTTCCTCTTCCTCCAGCGCTTCTGGCAGTCCGGCCTCGCCGCCGGGTCCGTCAAGGCCTGACCCACCGGACGGGAGGTACGTCGGCAGCCCGCCACGCGCCTCCCGACCGGCACACTGCAGCACCACCCCATGCCCCCGAAACACGAAGAAGTGGAAGGCAACCCATGAACAAGCGACTCCGGCGCGGGCTCAGCGCCCTCGCCATCGGCGTCACCGCCGCCATCGCGATGACGGCCTGCGCCTCCGGCAGCTCCGCCGGCGGCTCGGCGGACGACATCGACAAGGCCCTGAAGGACGGCGGCACGCTGACCTACTGGTCCTGGACCCCGTCCGCGAAGGACCAGGTCGCCGCGTTCGAGAAGCAGTACCCGAAGGTCAAGGTCAAGCTCGTCAACGCCGGCACCGGTGCCGACCAGTACACGAAGCTGCAGAACACGATCAAGGCCGGCTCGGGCGCCCCCGACGTCGCGCAGGTCGAGTACTACGCGCTGCCGCAGTTCGCCCTGTCGGATTCGCTCGTCGACCTGTCCTCGTACGGCTTCGACGACCTCGAGAGCAAGTTCTCGAAGGGCACCTGGAGCAACGTCTCGATGGACGGCAAGGTCTACGGGCTCCCGCAGGACTCGGGCCCCATGGCGCTGTTCTACAACAAGAAGGTCTTCGACGAGTACGGCATCGAGGTGCCGAAGACGTGGGACGAGTACGTCGCCGCCGCGAAGAAGCTGCACGAAGCCGACCCGACGAAGTACATCGCCGCCGACTCCGGCGACGCCGGCTTCACCACGAGCATGATCGCCCAGGCGGGCGGCACGCCGTTCACCACCGACGGTGACAAGGTCACGATCGACCTGCACGACGCCGGCACCGAGAAGTGGACGAAGACCTGGGACCAGCTCGTCGAGCAGGGCCTGCTGTCGAAGACCACCGGCTGGACCGACGACTGGTACAAGCAGCTCGGCAACGGCGAGATCGCCACGATGGTCACCGGCGCCTGGATGCCCGGCAACCTGATGGCGAGCGTCCCGGGCGCGAAGGGCGACTGGCGCGTCGCGCCGATGCCGACCTACGACGGCGGCACGGCCCAGACCGCGAGCAACGGCGGGAGCGCCGAGGCGGTCATGAAGCAGACGAAGAACCCGGCCCTGGCCGCCGGCTTCCTCAAGTGGCTGAACTCCTCCGAGGAGTCCACGAAGGTCTTCATGGAGTCCGGCGGCTTCCCGTCGACCACCGCCGACCTCGAGTCGAGCGCGTTCCTGAACGAGAAGCCGGAGTACTTCGGCGGGCAGGAGATCAACAAGGTCCTCGTCGACGCCTCGAAGACGTCCGCGAACGACTTCACCTACCTGCCGTACCAGGTGTACGCGAACAGCGTGTACGCCGACACCGTCGGGCAGTCCTACCAGAACGGCACCTCGCTCGAGAGCGGTCTCGAGGCGTGGCAGAAGGCTCTCGTCAAGTACGGCAAGGACCAGGGCTTCACGGTCGAGAGCAAGTAACACCCGCGTTCCCCACACCCCGGGGCCGTGCGGACGCGACGTCCGCGCGGCCCCGTCGCACGAGAGAGACACACCATGCGCTTCGCCATCGGCGACACCGACTTCCTGCTCGACGGCGAGCCGCACCGGGTCCTGTCCGGCGCGATCCACTACTTCCGCGTCCACCCGGACCTCTGGCAGGACCGGATCCGCAAGGCGAAGCTGATGGGCCTCAACACCATCGAGACCTACGTCGCCTGGAACGCCCACGCGCCGCGTCCCGGCACCTTCAGCTTCGAGGGCGGCCTCGACCTCGGCCGGTTCCTCGACCTCGTCGCCGACGAGGGCATGCACGCCATCGTCCGCCCGGGCCCCTACATCTGTGCCGAGTGGTCGAACGGCGGCCTGCCGTACTGGCTCTTCGCCGACGGCACCGTCGGGGTGCGCCGGAACGAGCCGGGGTTCCTGGCAGCCGTGCAGGAGTACCTCGACCAGCTGGCGCCGGTCCTCGTGCCGCGCCAGATCGACCAGGGCGGCCCGATCGTGCTCGTGCAGGTCGAGAACGAGTACGGCGCGTACGGGTCGGACGCCGCGTACCTGCGCTCGCTCGAGCAGATGCACCGGGACATCGGCCTGACCGTGCCCTTCACGAGCGTCGACCAGCCGATGGGATCGATGCTCGAGGACGGCTCGCTGCCCTCGCTGCACAAGACCGGGTCCTTCGGCTCCCGCTCGACGGAACGGCTCGCCCGGCTACGCCAGGCGCAGCCGACCGGACCGCTCATGTGCTCGGAGTTCTGGGACGGCTGGTTCGACAGCTGGGGTGAGCACCACCACACCACCCCGGCCTCGGCATCGGCGGCGGACCTCGACGACCTGCTCGCCGCCGGCGGCTCGGTGAACATCTACATGTTCCACGGGGGCACGAACTTCGGGTTCACGAACGGTGCGAACGACAAGGGCGTGTACCGCCCCATCGCGACGTCGTACGACTACGACGCACCCCTCGACGAGGCCGGTCGGCCGACGGAGAAGTTCCACGCGTTCCGGTCGGTGATCGAGCGGTACGCGCCGGTCCCGCCGCTGCCGGCGTCGATGCAGCCCGGTGGGTCGGGTGTGCTGTCCGATGCCGGTGCGTCCGACGCGTCCGCTGTGTCCGCTGGTGCCGCTGCGTCCGTCGCCGGCCGGGAGGCTCGCCCCGCGCCCGCCGCGGACGTCGCCGTCCGGCTCGACCGGGTCGCGCCCCTGCGCACCCTGCTGCCCGCACTCACGGACTGGTCGACGCACGACGAGCCGCCGACCTTCGACGCACTCGGTGCCGCCAGCGGCTTCGTGCTGTACCGGACCGAGGTCGACCTGCCGGACGGCGGTGTCCTGACCGTCAGCACCGAGGTCCGCGACCGGGCCGTCGTCTCCGTCGACGGGGTCGTCGTCGGCGTCCTCGAGCGCGAGCACCACGACCGGGCGATCACGCTCCCGCCGGTCACCGGCACCCTCGAGCTGCTCGTCGAGGACCAGGGCCGCGTCGACTACGGGCCGCGCATCGGCGAGCCGAAGGGCCTCATCGGGGGAGTGGCGGTCGACGGTGTGCCCCTCGCCCGGTGGTCGTCGTCGCCGCTCGCCCTCGACCCGATCGCGCCGGCCGCGGTCGACCAGCTCGCGGCGCTGTCGCCCAGCGCCGGTGACGTGCTGGCCGGACCGGTGCTCGCCGCCGGGTCGTTCGACCTGACGTCCACCGAGGACCGCTCCCTGTCGCTCGACGGCTTCCGCAAGGGCGTCGCCTGGGTGAACGGCTTCTGCCTCGGGCGGTACTGGTCCCGGGGGCCGCAGAAGACCCTGGCCGTGCCGGGCCCGGTGCTGCGTGCCGGTCGGAACGAGGTCGTCGTGTTCGAGCTGCACGCCTCGGCGTCCCGCACGGTCTGCATGCTCCTCGAGCCGGACCTGGGGCACACCGAGGCGTAGCGCGCGGCACCGTGCCCGCGCGCTCGCAGGCAGCTGGCGCTTCCGGGCGTACCCGGTGGGAACGGGCGTACCTGATCAAGTGGATCGATCAGGTACGCCCGTTCCCACTTCCCAGCGCAAGCGTTCTGGGAAGGATCAGACGGCGCGGGCGGCGGCCCAGTCGCGGACGCGGAGCAGGCCCTCGCGTCGCCAGCGCCAGAGCTGAGCGAACCTCGTGCCGTCGTCCTCCCACGCCTGGGTCAGCAGCCAGATCTGTCGCCGCTGGCCGGCGCCGCGGTCGTCCCGCCACTCGACGGAACCGTCGTCGAGCACGGTCGTGATCCCGTCCCGCGGTGCCCGCCACGAGACCAGGAACCCGTCGTAGCGCAGCTCGTCGTCGGACAGACGGACACCGACGCGTGATGCCCGGACGGACAGGACGCTCCCCGTGATGACGAGGAGTGCGCCGAGGGCCCCGACGGTTGCCCGCGCGGACGAGCCAGGGATGAACACGACGCTGAGGAGTGCGATGCCCGTGCAGATCACGAGCGGCCCGAGCACGACGACGGTGAGGATGCGCTCCCACCGAGGCGCGCGGACGAGGGTCACGAGGTCTCGTCGAGGGCGTCGAGGTCGGCCAGGGCACGCTCGGCATCGGCGATGCGGTGGGCCTCGGGGCGGGTCCACCACTCGGGCCCCCGCTCGCCGAGCCCGTGCTTCGCCAGGCCGTTCCGGCGTCGGGCGGCGGCGAGGGCCTCCTCGTCACCGGCCCGCTTCGCCTGCTTGACCGCGTTCCGCCCGCGGCCGAGGTGCGAGCGCAGCGCAGCGGCGACGTCCTCGGGCAGCGCGGGGTCGGTGCGGCGCCACCGTCGGCCGTCGACGACGAAGAAGTGGTCGTCGGGTTCGGCGGGCATGCTCCCGAGTCTGCACCGTCGGTGGTCGGCGGTAGGCAGGTGTCGATGACGGAACCACCCGTGCGACCCATGCTCGACATCAGGCGCATCTACGCCGAGGACGCCGCCCTCGAGCTCCCGCGGGGGCAGGAGGTCCTCGGGCGCTGGCCGGACGCCGAGATCGTGCCCGTCGCGTCCCACTGGAACATCCCCGAGGTCCACGGCGACGAGCGCAACGTGCAGCGCTGGGTCCGGATCAAGACCGAGGCACTCGTGCTCGGCGTCAAGAAGTCGCTCGTCACCCGGCCGAACGGGCGTTCCGCCGACTTCATCGCCCCCTCGACCGCGAACGGCTGCGCGATGGCGTGCGCCTACTGCTACGTGCCGCGACGCAAGGGGTACTCGAACCCGGTGACGGTGTTCGCGAACATCGAGCAGATCACGAAGCACGTGGCGAGGAACATCGCGAAGCAGGGCCCGAAGACCGAGCCGAACCAGTGCGACCCGGATGCCTGGGTCTACGACATCGGCGAGAACAGCGACTGCTCGGTCGACGCGATGATCAGCGACAACGTGCGCGACCTCTGCGACCTGTTCCGCATGACGCCCACCGCGAAGGCGTCGTTCGCGACGAAGTACGTCAACCGCGACCTGCTCGACTGGGATCCGATGGGCCGCACGCGCATCCGCTTCTCGCTCATGCCGCACGAGACGGCGAAGGTGACCGACATCCGCACGAGCCCGATCGCCGAGCGGGTCGCAGCGGTGAACGACTTCGTCGACGCCGGGTACGAGGTGCACCTCAACTTCTCGCCGGTGATCCTCACGCCGACGTGGGAGTCCGACTGGGCCGAGCTGCTGCGTCAGGTCGACGACGTGCTGTCCCCGGCGGCGAAGGCGCAGCTCGCGGCCGAGGTCATCTTCCTCACGCACAACCAGCCCCTGCACGAGGTCAACCTCGGCTGGCACCCGAAGGCCGAGGACCTGCTCTGGCGCCCGGACCTGCAGGAGCAGAAGGTGTCGCAGAACGGCGCGGTCAACGTGCGCTACCGGTCGGGGATGAAGGGGCAGCTCGTCGAGCGGTTCCGCGAGCTGGTGGCCGAGCACCTGCCGTCCTGCCGCATCCGCTACGCGTTCTGACCCGGTCGCGGTCGGCGGAGCCGACCCCCGGGGACGGCGAACGCCCGCACCGACGAGCGGTGCGGGCGTCAGGGGTGGTCGACGATCACTTGCCGTCGAACGCGTCCTTGGCCTTCTCCTTGTCGAGGCGACCCTCGCCCATGACCTGGTCCTTCTGGCCCTGGTGCGTGAGCTCGGCGTCGTCGGTCTTCTTGCCGACGGCCTCCTCGACCTTGCCGGCGACCTTCTGCGTGACGTCCTTGGCCTTGTCTGCGAGCGACATGGTGTCTTCCTTCCTCCGGGAACCGCCGAGGGCCCCCGGCGTCTGTGCCACCGAGACAACCAGGGCCGTCACCGCGCTTCGCGGCTCGATCCGAGGTTGATGTACCCCGACCGCGTCGCGCGGGGTACGACTACGGGACGAGACGTTCGGCGCGGTACCGGTCGAACAGGTCCGTGAAGGCCCGCTCGGTGCGGCGGAACGCGGTGAAGCCCGCCTCGCGGCTCTTGCCCATGTCGGTGACGACCTCCATCGCCCGACCGAGATCGGCGTCGGTGTGCCACCACGACGCCAGACGCGTGATGTCGGACTCGGCGAGGCCGTACCGCTCGGCGATGCCGGCCCACGCCCCCTCGTGCGGGGCCATCTGCTCCTCGAGCGGCCGAGGACGGTCCCGGTACCCGACCACCCGCGCCGGGTCCACACCGAGGTGCGCGGCGAGCCGCGGCCACATCCACCGCCACCGGAAGACGTCGCCGTTCACCACGTTGAACGGCTCGTCGGCGCCCTCGGGGCTGGTGGCTGCCCAGACCATGTGCTCGGCGAGGATGCCGGCGTCGGTCATGTCGGTGAGCCCGTTCCACTGCGCCTCGCTGCCGGGGAACACGAAGTCCAGGCCGAGCTCCTTCGCGAGCGTGGCCTGCACGGCGATGGTCAGGCCCATGTTCATGGCGTTGCCGACGGCGTACCCGATGACGGTGTGCGAGCGGTGCACCGACCACGTGAACCCCTGGCGCTCGGCGGCCGCGAAGAGCTCGTCCTCCTGCGCGTAGTAGAAGTTCGGGGTGTCGAGGCGTGGCTCCTCCTCGTGGAAGGGCGTGTCCGGCATCTCGCCCGCTGCGTACGCCTCGAACGGGCCGAGGTAGTGCTTGAGCCCGGTCACGAGCGCGACGTGGGCGAGCGGCGCGTGTGCCAACGCGGCGAGCAGGTCACGGACCATGCCGCCGTTCACGCGGATGTTCTCGGCCTCGGTGTCCTGTCGCTGCCAGGCGGTGAAGAACACGTGCGTCGGCCGCTCGTCCGCGATGGCCGACGTCAGGGAGTCCGGATCACGGAGGTCTGCAGCGACCGTGCGGACACCGTCGCGAGCGAGCGGACGCCGGGAGAGCGCGGTCACGTCCCACCCGAGTGCGAGCAGGTGGTCGACGAGGGCGGAGCCGGTGATGCCGCTGGCACCCACGACGAGGGCTCCGGGACGGGCGGGGGTCGGTTCGGTCGTGTTCGTCATCGTGGTGGTGCAACGTCCACGGGCGACAGGTGTTCCCTACCGGGGGCGTCGGATCCGGATCGGGCCCTTCGCGGTCGACGGGTCGACGACGCTGCCGTGCTGGGTGATCTCCACCTCGCCCCGGGCCACCATGCGACGCGCTGCACGTCGAGCCGGTTCCATGAGCGGTCGCCAGTCGTCGGGCTCGAGGGAGCGGGCGACCTCCGACGGGCAGATGCTCGACGTCCGCGCGCGGGCGGCCAGCAGCTCGTCGATCCGCTGCTCGAGGGCGTGGTCGAGGTCGTCGACACCGTGCTTCCGGCAGGCGGCCGAGCACCACTTCGCGTCGGGGGACGCGGACGACGGCATCCGCCGGCCGCAGGACGCGCAGGTCCGCTCGGCGTGTGCGGCCTCCGACGCCGAGGCGTCCGCCGCGGTCCTGATCGCTCGTCCCATGCCGTCCATCCTGGTCCCGCTGTCCGCTCCCGCGCACAGCCCAGGCACGGCTGGCAGCATCGGAGCGGTGAACCCGGAGCCGAACGCACCCCGTCCTGACGAGCCCGCCTGGGTCGAGCACGCGATGTTATGGCACGTGTACCCGCTCGGTGCGGTCGGTGCCGACGTCCGCCCGGCGGCTCCTGTCGACGAACGGCCGGTCGAGCACCGCCTCGGGCGGCTCGTGCCGTGGCTCGACCACGTCGTCGACCTCGGCCTGAACGGACTGCTGCTCGGCCCGGTGTTCGCGAGCTCGACGCACGGCTACGACACCGTCGACCACTTCCGGGTCGACCCGCGGCTCGGCGACGAGTCCGACCTCGACGCGCTCGTCGCCGCCGCGCACGAGCGTGGCGTCCGTGTGGTGCTCGACGGCGTCTTCAACCACGTCGGACGCGAGCACCCGGCGTTCCGGGCACTCGCAGAGCAGGGTCCGGACGCACCGACTGCCGAGCTGTTCGCGGTCGAGCGGTCGGGGTGGCGGGCCGGTGACGCCGTGCCGGTGCGCGACTTCGAGGGGCACGACATCCTCGTCGCCCTCGACCACGACGGTCGGGCAGCGGAGGACCTGGTGGTCGAGGTGATGACGTACTGGCTCGACCGCGGGATCGACGGGTGGCGGCTCGACGCGGCCTACGCGGTGCCCCCGTCGTTCTGGGCGCGGGTGCTGCCACGGGTGCGCGAGCGCTTCCCGGATGCCTGGTTCAGCGGCGAGGTGATCCACGGCGACGCGGCCGCGATCGTGCGGGAGTCCACGATGGACTCGACCACGCAGTACGAGCTCTGGCAGGCGGTGTGGCACGGGATCGCCGACCGGAACTGCTTCGAGCTCGCGCACGCGGTCGAGCGCCACGACGCCCTGCTCGCCACGTTCGTGCCCACGACGTTCGTCGGCAACCACGACGTCACCCGGATCGCCAGCGCCGTGGGGGAGCGGTTCGCCGGGCACGCGGCGGCGGTGTTGTTCACCGTCGCGGGCACGCCCGTGCTCTACGCAGGCGACGAGTACGGCTGGACCGGGGTGAAGGAGGAGCGCGAGGGCGGCGACGACGCCGTCCGGCCGGAGCTGCCGGGGACGCCACCCGAGCCCACCGAGCTGACCCACGCGGTCGAGGCGCTCGTCGCCCTGCGCCGGCGGAACCCGTGGCTGCACCGCGCGCACACCGACGTCGTGCACCTGACCAACACCGCGGTCGTGCTGCGGACGGCGACCGCGGACGCGGCGGTGGTGACCGCTCTGAACCTTGCGGACGACCCGGTCGAGGTGCCCGCCGCCGACGCGACGCGGGTCGAGGCGGGCGGGGGCGACCTGGGTGACGGGACCCTGCGCCTCCCGGCCGCGGGCTGGGCCGTCCTGACCGCCTGAGCCCGCCCAGACCAGTCTGCGAAAGCGACAGACCTCCACGGAACTTCCGTGGAGGTCTGTCGCTTTCGCGGAGTACTCGCGCAGCGCGCGCAGCTCGGGAGTGACCGCGGGCGGTCTCTACTTGCGCGCGGACGCAGCCCGACGCTTGTTGAACACGTCGAACGCGACGGCGGCGAGCAGCACCAGGCCCTTGATGAGCGACTGGAACTCCGTGCCGACACCGAGGATCGACATGCCGTTGTTCAGGATGCCGATGATGAGACCACCGACGATCGCTCCCGGCACCGTGCCGATGCCGCCGGTGACGGCAGCGCCACCGATGAACACGGCCGCGATGGCGTCGAGCTCGAAGCCGTTGCCGGCACCCGGAGCGGCCAGGTTGAGCTGGCCGGTGAAGACCACGCCCGCCAGGGCCGCGATGACGCCCATGTTCACGAAGAGCAGGAAGGTGACGCGCTTCGTCTTGACGCCGGACAGCTGCGCGGCGAGCGCGTTGCCGCCGATCGCGTAGACATGACGACCGAACACCGAGCTGCGCATGACCACCGAGTAGACGACCACGAGCAGACCGAGCACGACGAGCACGATCGGGGTGCCGTTGTAGCTCGCGAGCAGCAGTGCGACGTAGATCACGAGTGCGGCGCCGAAGGCCGTCTTCACGATGAACCAGGCGAACGGCTCGCTCTCGAGCTGGTACTTGCGACGGGTGAGGCGGCCACGGAACGCGGCGATCACCATGACGGCGGCGGCCGCGATGCCGAGGATCATCGTGAGCGGCTCGTAGCCCGTGGTGCCGAACGACGGCAGGAAGCCGGAACCGAGCGAGCGGAAGCCCTCGGGGAACGGCGAGATCTGCTGGTTCTGCAGCACGATCTGGGTGGCACCGCGGAACGCGAGCATGCCGGCGAGCGTCACGATGAACGCCGGGATGCCGAAGTACGCGATCCAGAAGCCCTGCCATGCACCGACGAGGGCGCCGACGACGAGGCAGAGGAGCGCCGCGACGGGCCAGGGGAGGCCCCACTGCGTGATCATCACGCCGGCCATCGCACCGCTGAAGGCGACGACCGACCCGACGGACAGGTCGATGTGGCCGGCGATGATGACCATCACCATGCCGATGGCGAGGATGAGGATGTAGCTGTTCTGGACGATCAGGTTCGAGACGTTGATCGGGGCCAGGGTGATGCCGTTCGTCGCCACCTGGAAGAAGATGACGATGACGATCAGCGCGATGAACAGGCCGATCTGTCGGAGCTGCCCGGTGAGGTAGCCGACGGCGGACTTAAGCGCGTTCATTGACAGGGGTCTCCCGTTCCTGGGTCATGTACTGCATGAGGACCTCTGGCGTGGCCTCGGAGCGGGGCACGTCAGCCGTGATCGTGCCCTCGGAGAGTGTGTAGATGCGGTCGCAGATGCCGAGCAGCTCGGGCAGCTCGGACGAGATCACGATGACGCCCTTGCCCTGGTCGGCCAGGTCGTTGATGAGCGTGTAGATCTCGTACTTCGCGCCGACGTCGATGCCGCGGGTCGGCTCGTCGAGGATGAGCACGTCGGGGTCGGCGTACATCCACTTCGACAGGACGACCTTCTGCTGGTTGCCGCCGGAGAGCTTGCCCGTGACGGCGTCGACGTTCGGCGCCTTGATGTTCATGCTCTTGAGGAAGCCGCCGGCGACGGTGGTCTCCTTCGACGCGTTCACGAAGCCCCAGTCGGCGAGCTTGCCGAGCGCCGAGCCGGAGATGTTCCGCTTGATGTCGTCGATGAGGTTGAGGCCGTAGCGCTTGCGGTCCTCGGTCGCGTAGGCGATGCCGTTGTCGATCGCCCGCGTCACCGTGTTCGTCTTGATCGGCACGCCGCGCTTGTAGACGGTGCCGGAGATGCCGGTGCCGTACGAGTGCCCGAATACGCTCATCGCGAGCTCCGTGCGTCCGGCGCCCATGAGCCCGGCGATGCCGACGACCTCGCCTGCACGGACGTTGAGGTTCACCTGGTGGATGATCTCGCGGGAGCCGTCGAGCGGGTGGTGGACGGTCCAGTCCTCGATGCGCAGGAGTTCCTCGCCGATCTTCGGCTCGCGCTCGGGGTAGCGGCTGGACAGGTCGCGACCGACCATCCCGCGGATGATCCGGTCCTCGGAGACGTCGTCGGCGTGCATGTCGAGCGTCTCGATGGTCTTGCCGTCGCGGATGATCGTGACCTTGTCGGCGATCGCCTTGATCTCGTTGAGCTTGTGGCTGATGATGATCGCCGTCATGCCCTCGGCCTGCAGGGAGCGGATGAGCTCGAGCAGGTGGTCCGAGTCGTCGTCGTTCAGCGCGGCGGTGGGCTCGTCGAGGATGAGGAGCCGGACCTCCTTCGAGAGCGCCTTCGCGATCTCGACGAGCTGCTGCTTGCCGACACCGATGTCCGTGACCTTGGTGACCGGGTTGTCCTTGAGCCCGACGCGCTTGAGCAGCGCCGCGGCCTCGAGGTTCGTCTGGTTCCAGTCGATGAGCCCGCCCTTGACGCGCTCGTTGCCGAGGAAGATGTTCTCGGCGATCGACAGGAACGGGCTGAGGGCGAGCTCCTGGTGGATGATCACCACGCCCGCCTTCTCGGAGTCGTTGATGTCACCGAACTGCACCGGCTTGCCGTCGAGCAGGATCTCGCCGTCGAAGGAGCCGTGCGGGTAGACGCCCGACAGCACCTTCATCAGGGTCGACTTGCCGGCGCCGTTCTCACCGCAGATCGCGTGGACCTGGCCGCGCTCGACCTCGATCGAGACGCCCTGCAGCGCCTTCACACCGGGGAAGGTCTTGGTGATGTCCCGCATCTCGAGGATGGTGTCCGCCATGTGGACCGCCTTTCCGTCGTCCGCGCGTGCGCGCGGGTGGAGACGGACGGGAGGCGCGGTGCGGGGGTGCACCGCGCCTCCAGTCCTGTGGGTGGTTGCGACCGAGTCGCTCCCGGGGCCGACGTGCGCCGGCCGCGGGTCGAGGGACCTACTTGAGGTCGGCCTCGGTGTAGTAGCCGCTGTCGACGAGGACCTCCTTGTAGTTGTCCTTCGTCACCACCGTGGGCTGGAACAGGTAGGTCGGGACGACCTTGACCTTGTTGTCGTAGCTCTTGGTGTCGTTGACCTCGGGCTCCTTGCCGGAGAGCAGGTCCTCGGCCATCGTCACGGACTGCTTGGCGAGCTTGCGCGTGTCCTTGTAGATGGTGGAGTACTGCTGGCCGGCGATGATCGACTTGACCGACGCCGCCTCGGCGTCCTGACCGGTGACGACCGGGAGCGGACGGTCACCCGAGCCGTAGCCGGCGCCCTGCAGGGCCGAGATGATGCCGATCGACATGCCGTCGTAGGGCGAGAGCACGCCGTCGAGTTTCGTGCCGCCGGAGTACGTCGACGCGACGAGGTTCTGCATGCGGGCCTTGGCGGTCGCCGGGTCCCACTGCTGCGTGGCGGCCTGCGAGATCTTGTCCTGGCCGGAGCCGATCGTCAGGGTGCCGTCCTCGAGGTACGGCTTGAGGGTGTCCATCGCGCCGTTGAAGAAGAAGCCCGCGTTGTTGTCGTCGAGCGAGCCGGCGAAGACCTCGATGTTGAAGGGGCCCTTCTCGCCGGTCTTCTCGCCCTTGTCGTCCAGCACGCCGAGGCCCGTGAGCAGCGAGGTGGCCTGGTCGACGCCGACCTTGTAGTTGTCGAACGACACGTAGTAGTCGACGTTCTCGTTGCCCGTGAGCAGGCGGTCGTAGGAGATCACCTTGATGCCGGCCTTGGCGGCGGCGTCGAGCTGGTCGGAGAGCGCGCCACCGTCGATCGACGCGATGATCAGGACCTTCGCGCCCTTGGTGATCATGTTGCTGACCTGCTGGGCCTGCTGCTGGACCTTGTTGTCGCCGTACTCGAGGTCGACCTTGTAGCCGGCCTTCTCGAGGTCGCTCTTGACGGCGTTGCCGTCCTTGATCCACCGCTCGGAGACCTTGGTCGGCATCGCGACGCCGACGAGGGCGCCCTTGTTGCCGTTCGCGGTGTCGCCGCTGCCGCCCTCGGTGGATGCACGGCCGCCGGCCGAGCAAGCTGCCAGGGAGAACGCGATGCCGAGGGCCGCGACCCCCGCGATGATCCTGCGCTTCATCATCGAAGTACCTCTGTTCCTCTCGCGTCGTCCTCGACGCGCTCGGGTGCTGGGGCTGCTGTGCCCCGTGGGATTCGCTCGTGTGAGCGCTCACATACTGAGGGTTCCGTACCGGGGTGTCAACTCGTCGTGACCGTTTCGGGATCTTCCCTCGTCGCGCGGCCCGGGCGGTACGCTCGGCGACGTGACGACCACGACCGCGCTCGGAGGCCCCGGCGGCAGACGCCGGAAGGCCCCGACGATCTTCGACGTCGCCGAGCGCGCCGGGGTCTCCCACCAGACCGTCTCCCGCGTGATCAACGGCGACCCGACCGTCCGCGAGGCCTACCGCTCGCAGGTGACCGATGCCGTCGCGGAGCTCGGGTACCGCCCGCGTGCCGCGGCCCGGGCGCTCGCCGGCGGCCGGAGCCGCGCGCTCGGCATCATCACCGCCGGCGATGCGCTCTACGGACCGTCGAGCACGGCGGTGGGCTTCGAGCGGGCAGCCCGGTCCGCCGGGTACCACGTGCTGCTCTCGACGCTGCCCGACGACCCCCGACCGGTCGACCTGTCCGGTGCGCTCACGACCCTGCTCGCGCAGGACGTCGCCGCCATCGTCCTGGTCGCCGCGGACAACCGGGTGCTCGACGCCCTGGCATCGCTGACGGTGCCGGTCACCGTGCCCGTGGTCGTCGCGAACGCCGTGCAGCGGGACGCCGTCCGGACCCCGTCCGCCCGGAGCGTCGCTGCGGTGGCGATCGACCAGGCAGCCGGTACGACGCTCGTGATGGAGCACCTGTTCGCGCGCGGACACCGTCGGATCGTGCACATCGCGGGACCCGCCGTGTCGCAGGAGTCCGAGGTGCGCCGCGAGACGTACGCGCGGATCATGCGCGACGCCGGGCTCGATCCCGTGGTGCTCGACGGTGACTGGACGCCGGCGAGCGGGTACGCGGCGGCCCGGTCGATCGACGTACACGCGGTCGACGCGGTCTTCGCCGGGAACGACCAGATGGCGCTCGGGGTGCTGCACGCCTTCGCGGAGGAGGGGCTGCGGGTACCGGACGACATCGCGGTCGTGGGGTTCGACGACATCCCCGAGGCGGCGCACTTCACCCCGCCGCTCACCACCGTGCGGCAGGACTTCATGGCGATGGGGCAGCGCGTGCTCGAGGCCGTGCGCGCCCTGGTCGAGGGGGAGCCGCGCGACGAGACGCTGCTGCTGCCCGAACTCGTGGTGCGCCGCTCGGCCTGAGCGCTGACGCCGGTCGCGCGCTCGCGGCGTCGCCGCCGGTCCCGGTCGCAGGACGTGCCCGTCACGCCGGTCCCGGTCTCGGTCCCGGTCGCAGGACGTGCCGCGTGCGCTCGTCCCGGTCGCACGACGTGCCGTCCGTCGCGGCCGTGGACGGCATGTCGTGCGACCTGAGGAGGGCCGGCCTCAGCGGGCGAGCGGCAGCCAGACGCGCATCGGCGCGGGGCCCCGGTTCGCCCAGGCGTAGTACGGAACGGCGGTCGCGATGACGGCCTGGAGGCCCGTGGCCGCGTCGGCAGGGCGGGCCGCCGTCGTCGGACCGGTGGCGTCGTCGTCGCGGGCTGCGTCGGCGGGGCCGGCCGCGGTCGTCGGACCGGTGGTGTCGGTGACGGTGGTCGGACCGGCGGGGTGGGTCGCGCCTCCCGGCCGGTCCACGCGTCGGTACGGCCACGCTGCCTGCTCGTGCCGCGCCGGGGCGTGCCCGGACACGCGCAGCGTGACGACGCCGTCGAGCAGGTCGTCGCGACGTTCCTCGGAGACGGGGGCGTCGGGGTCGACCGTCAGGTCGTCGACGGTGAAGCCCTGCTGGTCGGCCTGCTCGACCGCGTACACGAGCGGGCCCCGCTCGATCGCGACCTGGCCCCGCGCCGCGTCGATGCGGGGGTCCGCCGCGTACCGGTGCGGCGTCGTGTCGAAGGCGAGCTCGACGACGTCGCCGGCCGTCCACGCACGCTCGACCACGTGCAGGGTGCCGGGCTCGGGCGTCGCCGTGCCGTCGGGGGTGGTCACCGTGGTGGTGTCCGACCAGGCGGGGATGCGCAGCCCGAGTGCCAGCGGGCCGTCCTCGGTGACCGTGACGACGACGCGGCCGTCGTGCGGGTAGCCGGTCTCGACGCGCACCGGACCGAGGTCGGCCGTCGCGTACTGGTGCACCTGCAGGCCGCCGTCGGTCACGGTCGCCAGGTACCCGTCGAGGCTTGCGAACGTGCGCATGATGTTCGGCGGGCAGCACGCGCAGTCGAACCAGCCGCGTCGACCGTGGGCGGGGGAGCGGTTCTCGTCCCGGTGCGCGCCGTCGCGGTGCTGCAACGGGTTCACGTAGAAGTACTCCGTGCCCGCCAGGCTCACGCCCGCGAGGAACGCGTTGTACAGCAACCGCTCGATCGCGTCGGCGTAGACGGGCCTGCCGGTCGCCAGGAGCAGACGCCACGCCCACTGGATCCCGCCGATCGCGGCGCACGTCTCGGCGTAGCCGCGGTCGGTGGGGAGCTCGTACGGGTCGCCGAACGCCTCCCAGTCCCAGCGGGCACCGAGTCCGCCGGTGATGAACGCCTTCGTGGCCTGCATGTCGGCGAACTGGCGCTCGCTCGCGGCGAGGAGCTCGGCGTCGCCGGTCTCGATCGCCACGTCCACCGCACCCGCGGCGAGGTACACGGCACGGACCGCGTGGCCCTCGACGGTGGTGGCCTCGCGCACCGGGACCCGGTCGGAGAAGTACGTCGGTTCGCCGCCGGCGCGCTCGATGATGCCGTGGCCGCGGGCCTCGACGAACCAGTGCGCCAGGTCGAGGTAGGCGCGGTTCCCCGTCTCGCGGTACAGCTCGACCAGACCCGTCTCGACCACGGGGTGGCCGTCCACGTCCACGGTCTGTCCGGGGCCGTCACCGAACGTGGCGACGAGGTGGTCGGCGTTCTTCGTCGCGACGTCGAGCAGGCCGGTGTCGCCCGTCGCACGGTGCTGCGCGACGGCGGCCTGGTACAGGTGTCCGGCGCAGTAGAGCTCGTGGCTCCACTTCAGGTCGACGTAGCGCTCGCCGTTCCCGCGGACCTGCTGCACGGAGTCGACGTAGCCGTCCTCGGCCTGCGCCCGGGCGACCAGTGCGGTGACCTCGCGCTGCAGGTCGAGCAGGTCCTGGGCGGGGGCGCGGCCGTACTCCCACGCGACCGCCTCGAGCCACTTCGTCACGTCGGAGTCCATGAAGACCGGGCCGACCACCTCGCCCTGCTCGTCGCCCGCGGCGATCCGCAGGTTCCGGAAGTTGCCGGCGTCGCGGAGGCGCTCGTACCCGCTGCGGACGGCGTCGCGTCCGTTGCGGTCCTGGCGGAGGGCCCAGAAGCCCCCGGTGATGCGGGCATCGCCGGCGGGGAGCGGGCGGAACGCCAGGTGCGCCCCGGCGGTCGGGAGGGCCGGGGTCGCGGTGCGCGCGCGGCGTGCGGTCGCGGGGGTGGCCGTCGTGGTGTCGGTCGTGGTGGTCATGGCGCCTCCTTGCGTCTGACTGGCGGCCGTCCGTTCGGAAAGCGCTTTCCGTGACCGACGGTACGGCAGGCGCGAGGCGTGCACAAGAGGCTGCCGCGGTAGGCTCTCCAGGAGCACCCCGCCGGAAAGGACGTTGCCGTGGCCGTCGAGCACACCACCCGGCCCGTCCGCATCAGCGACGTCGCGGCGCTCGCCGGGGTGTCGATCGGGACGGCCTCGAAGGCACTCAACGACACCGGGCAGCTGCGCGACGAGACCCGTCGTCGGGTGAAGGACGCCGCCGACAAGCTCGGCTTCGTCGGTGACGCGCGCGCACGGGCGCTGTCGTCCGGCCGCACGTTCACGGTGGGCATGATCACGACCGACTCGTTCGGACGGTTCACCATGCCGGTGCTGCTCGGGGCCGAGGACGCCCTGTCGGCTGGCCAGATGATGGTCCTGGTCGCCGACACCCGCGACGACCACGTGCGCGAGGCCCACTACCTCCGGTCGCTCGTCGCCCGCGGCGTCGACGGCATCATCGTCACCGGTCGGTCGGCCGACGCCCGTCCGCCGATCGAGGTGCCGGTCCCGGTGCCCGTCGTCTACGCACTGACCCCGTCGACCGACCTGGCGGACGTGTCGGTCACGCTCGACGACCCCGCCGGTGCTGCTGCTGCGGCCGCGCACCTGCTCGGACTCGGGCGGCGGCGGGTCGCCGTCGTCACCGGTCCGGAGGACGCGCGGTCCGCGGTCGACCGGGCGCGCGGGGCTGTTCCGGTGATCGGGGACCGCATGGTGGGCGTGCCGATGCACGGGGAGTGGTCCGAGCGCTGGGGGCGGCAGGCCGTGGACGTGCTCGACCGGGGCTCGTCGGCGGTGGATGCCGTGCTGTGCGGGAACGACCAGATCGCCCGCGGCGTGTGCGACCGCCTGCGGGAGACCGGGCGGTCGGTTCCCGGCGACGTCGCGGTGACCGGCTACGACGACTGGGACGTGCTGGCGCTGGCGAGTCGGCCGCCGCTGACCACGGTCGACATGCGGCTCGACGAACTCGGTCGCATCGCCGGCCGGGCGCTGCTCGAGCTCGTCGCCGGCGGGAGCCCGGTCTCGACGGCCGTCACCCCGTCGCTCGTCGTCCGAGAGAGCACCCTCGGCGCGTAGCCCGCCGGCCGGCGCGCGCGGTCGCTGCCCGGCTGCCGCGCGGGTGCTGCGCGGGTGCTGCGCGGGTGCTGCGCGAAGCGTCCTGGTCGCACGACATGCCGCTCAGTTCCGTGCGTGACGGCATGTCGTGCGACGAGGACGATCGCCGACGGCGCGTCGCGGCACCGGGACGCGCGCCGATGTCGAGCGGGCTCGGCTGCGCGCGGGCCCAGCGAGCCGGCGGACCGGAGCGCCGTGGAGACCTCGGCACCGAGCGGGCAGGACGTGCCGCGCGCGTGCCGTCGAGCGGGTGAGATGTGTCGGCGACGGGTGTCGAGCGTGACAGATCGTGCCCGCTCGGTGGCGTTCGGCGAGGATGGCACGTCGGCCGCCGACCGGGCGAGACCTGCCGCCTGCGTGTCACCGAGCGGGCGAGATGTGTCGGCGACGGGTGCCGAGCGTGACAGATCGTGCCCGCTCGGCGGAGCGTCGGCGGGAGCCCGTTGCCCGCTCGGCGGAGCGTCGGCGGGAGCCCGCTGCCCGCTCGGCGGAGCCTCGGCGGGTGCCCGGTGCCCGCGGCGCGCCGTCGCGTTGCACGCGTGAGCGCTCACGTGCCAGTATGTGAGCGCTCACGCAGGACGACGAGGTCTCGGGAGGACACATGAGCGACGACCGCCGACAGCTGGTCGAGGACGGCCGCACGACGCTCGGGATCGAGCTCGGCTCCACCCGCATCAAGGCCGTGCTCGTCGACGAGCAGCTCCGCCCCATCGCGAGCGGCTCCCACGAGTGGGAGAACGAGTACGTCGACGGCCGCTGGACCTACCCGCTGGTCGCCGTCGAGACCGGGGTCCGTGCGGCCTACGCCGACCTGGTCGCCGACGTCGAGCGGCAGTTCGGCGTCCGCCCGACGGCCTTCCGTGCGGCGGGCGTCTCGGCGATGATGCACGGCTACCTCGCGTTCGACGAGGACGGCGAGCTGCTCGTGCCCTTCCGCACCTGGCGGAACACCTCGACCGGCCCCGCTGCCGAGCGCCTGAGCGCCGCGCTCGACTTCAACGTGCCGCAGCGTTGGTCCGTCGCGCACCTGTACCAGGCGGTCCTCGACGACGAGCCCCACGTCGCCCGGCTCGCCGGCATCACCACCCTCGCCGGCTACGTGCACCGGATGCTCACCGGCCGCGACGTCCTCGGCGTCGGCGACGCGAGCGGGATGTTCCCGATCGAGTCCGGCCCCGTCGAGAGCGCCCCGGGCGAGCCCGGTCGTCGCGACTACGACGCCGCCATGCTCGCCACCACGCAGGAGCTGCTCGGCGAGCACGTCCCGGACCTCCGCGCCCTGCTGCCCGAGGTCCTCGTCGCGGGGGAGGACGCCGGCGCACTCACCGCCGAGGGAGCCGCATGGCTGGACCCGACCGGCACGCTGCGCCCCGGCGTCCCGTTCTGCCCGCCCGAGGGCGACGCGGGCACCGGCATGGTCGCCACGAACGCCGTCGCCCCGCGGACGGGCAACGTCAGCGTCGGCACGAGCATCTTCGCGATGGTCGTGCTCGAGCGGGCGCTCCGCACACCCCACGAGGAACTCGACGTCGTCACCACCCCGAGCGGTGACGCCGTCGCGATGGTGCACTGCAACAACGGCGCGAGCGAGATCGCCGCGTGGGCACGCGTGTTCGGCCGGTTCGCCGACGCGACGAGCGAACGGACCGGCGCCGCCGCCGTGGGCATCGACGACGTGTACGCGACCCTCCTGGCCGAGGCGGCCGACGCCGACCCGGATGCAGGCGGGCTCCTCTCCTTCAACTACCTCGCCGGCGAGCCCGTCACGGGCGTCGAGGACGGCCGACCCCTGCTGCTGCGCACGCCCGGCGCCCGCTTCACGCTCGGCAACCTCGTCCGCTCCGAGGTGCACGGGGCCTTCGCGACCCTCGCGATCGGCATGGACGTCCTGCACGGCGAGGACGTCGCCGTCGACCGGATGACCGCGCACGGCGGGCTGTTCCGCACGCCCGGTGCGCCGCAGCGCCTGCTCGCCGCCGCGCTCCGCGTGCCGGTCGCCCTCGAGGAGACCGCAGGGGAAGGCGGGGCCTGGGGCATCGCGGTCCTCGCCGCCTACCTGGAGCACACCGACCGTCCGCTCGAGGACTTCCTCGCCGACACGGTGTTCCGCGGCGACGCGGTGCACGTGGCCGAGCCCGAGGAGCGCGACGTCGAGGGCTTCCAGGACTACCTCGCCCGGTACCGCGCGGCCCTGCCCGTGCAGGACGTGGCGGCAGCGGCGACGCGCACCGGCGCGACGGCCGACCAGGACGCGACGACCGACCGGGGCGAGCCGACCGACGTGGTCGAGGCGCGCCTCCAGACCGAGGAGGAACCAGCCGCATGACCGAAGCGATCACGGACGAGACGAGGGCGGCGGTGGCCGCCGCGCGGGAGCGCGTCGCGTCCCTGCACGGCGAGCTCGTCCGCTACGGCCTGGTGATCTGGACCGGTGGCAACGTCTCCCAGCGCGTGCCGGGCACGGACCTGTTCGTCATCAAGCCGAGCGGCGTCTCCAGTGACGACCTGACCCCGGAGAACCAGGTGGTCTGCACCCTCGACGGCGTCCCCGCCGACGGCTGGGGCAACGCGCACGGCCCGTCGTCCGACACCGCCGCGCACGCATTCGTCTACCGGAACATGCCCGAGGTCGGCGGCGTCGTGCACACGCACTCGACGTACGCCACGGCGTGGGCGGCCCGCGCCGAGGAGATCCCGTGCGTCATCACGGCGATGGCGGACGAGTTCGGCGGACCGATCCCGGTCGGTCCGTTCGCGATCATCGGCGACGACTCGATCGGCCGCGGCATCGTCGAGACGCTCGCCGGTCACCGGAGCCGCGCCGTGCTCATGCAGAACCACGGCGTCTTCACGATCGGCAAGGACGCGAAGGACGCCGTGAAGGCCGCGGTGATGTGCGAGGACGTCGCTCGTACCGTGCACATCGCGAAGCAGGGCGGCGCGCTCGTGCCGATCGCCCCCGACGACATCGATCGACTCTTCGATCGCTACCAGAACGTCTACGGACAGAACCCCGAAGGAGCCATGCGATGACGCAGGTGAACCCCCAGGCCACCCTCGACAGCTACGAGGTCTGGTTCCTCACCGGGTCGCAGGGCCTGTACGGCGAGGAGACCCTGCGCCAGGTCGAGGAGCAGAGCAAGGCCGTGCACGCGGAGCTCGCCGGTGCGCTCCCGGTGAAGCTCGTCTGGAAGCCGGTCCTCAAGGACGCCGACGGCATCCGCCGTGCCCTCATCGAGGCGAGCGCGGACGACAAGGTCATCGGCGTCACGACGTGGATGCACACGTTCAGCCCGGCCAAGATGTGGATCGGCGGGCTGCAGGCACTCACGAAGCCGCTGCTGCACCTGCACACCCAGGCGAACGTCGCGCTGCCGTGGGGCGACATCGACTTCGACTTCATGAACCTCAACCAGGCCGCGCACGGCGACCGTGAGTTCGGGTACGCCCTGGCGCGTCTCGGCGTCCGGCACGCGACCGCGGTCGGGCACGTTTCCGACCCGCGCGTGCAGCAGCGGGTGTCCGACTGGACCCGCGCGGCCGCCGGTGCCGCCGCCGTGCGCGAGCTCAAGCTCACCCGGTTCGGTGACAACATGCGCTACGTCGCCGTCACCGAGGGCGACAAGACCGAGGCGGAGATCGAGCTCGGCGTGCAGGTGAACACCTGGGCCGTGAACGAGCTGGCCGCAGCGGTCGACGCGGCCGCGGCGGACACTGCTGCGGTCGACGCACTCGTGGCTGAGTACGACCAGCAGTACGACGTGGTCGACGACCTGCGTGACGGCGGGTCGCGCCGCGACGCGCTCCGCGACGGCGCCGCCATCGAGCTCGGCCTCCGTGCCCTGCTCGAGCAGAACGACAGCGCCGCCTTCACCACGAACTTCGAGGACCTCGGCACGCTCAAGCAGCTGCCCGGCCTCGCGGTCCAGCGGCTCATGGCCGACGGCTACGGCTTCGGCGCCGAGGGCGACTGGAAGACCGCCGTGCTCGTCCGCGCGATGAACGTCGCCGGTGCCGGTCTCCCCGGGGGCGCGAGCCTCATGGAGGACTACACGTACGACCTCACCCCGGGTGCCGAGAAGATCCTCGGCGCGCACATGCTCGAGGTCTCGCCGACGCTCACCACCACGAAGCCCACCCTCGAGATCCACCCGCTCGGCATCGGCGGCAAGGACGACCCGGTCCGGCTGGTCTTCACCGCCGACGCCGGCGAGGCCGTCGTGGTCGCACTCTCGGACACCCGCGACGGCTTCCGCCTCACCGCGAACGTCGTCGACGTCGTGCCGCCCACGGAGGCGCTGCCGATGCTCCCCGTCGGCCGTGCCGTCTGGGAGCCGCGTCCGTCGTTCCCGGTCGCCGCGGAGGCGTGGCTCACCGCCGGCGCCGCCCACCACACCGTCATGACGACCGCGGTCGGCCTGCAGGTCGTCGAGGACCTCGCGACGATGGTCGGCACCGAGTTCCTCGTCATCGACGAGCACACGACCGCCCGCGCGTTCCAGGACGAGCTCCGCCTGCAGCAGGCGTGGCACCGTCTCGACCGCGGGTTCTAGGACCGTGACCGTGGCCGCGACGACCCGCACCAACTGGGCGGGGAACGTCACCTACCGTGCTTCCGCGCTCGAACGTCCCACCTCGGTGGCGGCGCTCCAGCAGCTCGTCGCGGCCACCCCGCGCCTGACGGCGCTCGGCTCGACGCACTCGTTCAACGGGATCGCCGACACCGACGCCGTGCAGGTGACGCTCACCGACATGCCGCCGGTGCTCGAGGTCGACACCGACCGGCGGGTCGTCCGGGTCGCCGCCGGCATGACGCACGCGCAGGTCGCGTCCGGTCTGGAGGCGCGGGGCTGGGCCCTCGCGAACCTGGCCTCCCTGCCGCACATCTCCACCGCGGGCGCGGTCGCCACCGGCACGCACGGTTCCGGCGTCCGGAACCCGTCGCTCGCGCAGGCGGTCATCGGTCTCGAGCTCGTCCGCGCCTCCGGCGACGTGGTCCGTGTCGACGGCTCGTCGCCGGACGGCGCCCTCGACGCGCACCGGGTGGCACTCGGCGCGCTCGGGGTCGTGACCGCGGTCGAGCTCGCGATCGAGCCGACGTTCCAGGTCGCCACGACCGTGCACCTCGACCTGCTGTGGGACGCCGTGACGGCGCAGTTCGACGCGGTGATGTCGGACGCCTACTCGGTGTCGATGTTCACGTCCTTCGACGACCGGGGTGCCCGCCAGGTCTGGACGAAGCACCGCGTGGACGAGCCGGATCCCTCGGTCGACCTCGTCGCGCTCGGCGCCCGCCGTGCGGACGGGCCGGTGCACCCGGGCGAGAACGACGCCGCGAGTGTCACCGAGCAGGGCGGCGTCCCCGGTCCCTGGGCCGAACGGCTCCCGCACTTCCGATCGACCTTTGAGCCGTCCACCGGTGCGGAGATCCAGGCGGAGTACCTGATCCCCGCGGAGCACGCCGTCGCCGCACTCGAGGCGCTCCGCCCGCTGGAGTCGGTGTTCGCGCCGCTGCTCATCGCGGCCGAGGTCCGGACGATCGCGGCCGACACCGCGTGGCTCGCGCCCTCGTCGGGACGGCAGTCGGTCGGGCTGCACTTCACCTTCCGACGGGACGCCGAGGCGGTGGCTGCCGTGGTCGTGCGGATCGAGGAGCTCCTCGCGCCCTTCGACCCCCGGCCGCACTGGGGCAAGGTCTCCGCGGCGAGCGTCGAACGCCTGCACGAGGCGTACCCGCGCCTCGACGACTTCGCGGCGCTCGCGCGGGACACCGACCCGACGGGGCGGTTCCGCAACGCGTTCCTGGCACGCCTGCTGTCCTGACCGACGGGGTGTCTCTCTCGCCGCTGGCGCTCCGGTTCGAACCACGTTCCCGACATCGAACCGGGCACGGTCGGTGGTTCGAAGTCGGAATCGTGGTTCGGCGCGGAGGTGCGGAGGCCGGCGTCGGGCGCTCACAGCGCTCTCGGACGTGATCGACGGGTGGCGCACTGCTCCGTCGCTGAGTGCTCACATGTGTGATCACAAAGGTTGGATCATGGCGAACCTCAACCGGATCCTCGGCATGGCCTCGAAGGTCATCGACAAGCAGATGCAGAAGCAGCGCGCGCAGGGGAACGGCGCCGCCGGCAACCAGCAGAACCCGCACGGCTCCGGGGTGGGACCGACTGGCGCGACATCGTCCGCAGCGCCGCGGACAAGCTGACGGGCGATGACCGCTCGCAGCAGCAGTCGGGCCAGCAGCAGCCGCAGCAGTACGGACATCAGCAGTACGGTCGGGCGCAGCAGCACCGCGGGCAGGCGGATCCGGACAAGGTCGCCCTCGCGAAGTACGACTACCTGCTCCGGACGGCGAGCCCGGACCAGATCGAGCAGGTGCACCACGACGCCTTCGCCCGGCTCACCCCGGCGCAGCGGCAGCAGGTGCGCGACCGGCTGAACTCGGAGCTCCCGCCGCACGAGCACCTGCGGGACGACTCGTCCGGCGGCATGGCGCGAGCGATGACCCGCGGAGAGATGTCCCGGCCCGGGCTCATCCGCCGCGTGCTCGGCGGCTCCGGGCGACAGAGCGGCAGTCGGGGTGGCGCCTTCGCCGGTGGTGCTGCCGTCGGTGCCGGAGCGATGGCCCTCGGCGGACTCGCGGTGGCGGTCGCCGGTGGCGCGGTCGTCAGCGCAGCCGCGGCACCCGTGCTTGCTGGTGCCGCCGACCTCGGCGTCGACTTCGAGGGCATCGCGTCCGGCATGGGCGACCTCGGCCTGACCGACCTGGGGGGCGGCGTCGAGGACTTCGCGGCCGAGGGTGAGCAGTTCCTGGGCGGACTGGGCGAGCAGGCGTCCGGCCTCGGTGAGCAGGCGTCCGGGCTGGGGGAGCAGGCGTCGAACCTGGGCAACGACTTCCTGGGCGGACTCTTCGACCGCTGACGCCCGCCGGCGACGCGCTCACTCCCGTCGGACGAGCGCGTCGCCGACGGTGCTGCGGTAGTACAGGACCGCCCGACCGTACCGGGTCCGGTTGAGCAGTCCGCCGCGCTCCATCACGCGCAGGTGCTGGTTGACGGCCGACGTCGACACCCCGAAGCGCATCGCGAGGTCGGTCGACGACGCCGGCTCGCCGAGTGCGTCGAGCAGCGCGGCGCGCGTGGCTCCGAGCAGGTCACGGACGGCACCGGCGTCCGGGTGCGAGGCGGTCGACCACATCGCACCCTGCCCCCGCGCCGGGTACATGACGGTCGGCGGCAGGTCGTCGTCGATCGGGGTCGACGCGCTGACGACGAACACCGATGGCACGAGTGTCAGTCCCTCGCCCTGCACCGGGCGGTCACGCGCGATCGGGCTGTTCAGGCGGACGTCGAGGAGCCGCCCGTCGAAGCGCACGGACTCCGACAAGCCGCCGAGCACCGCGCCGACGCCCTCGTGCGCGGCGATCCGGCCACGGTGCGTCACGTCGGCCTGCAGCACGCGGCGCATGCGCGGCCAGTACGGCGCGAAGCAGAGCTCCCACGTCGTCGCGAGCGCCCGCACGAGCCGGTCGACGACGTCCTCGTGTCGACCGAGGAACGCGTCCGGCACAGTGCCGTGCACCCGCTCGAGGTCGGTGCGGAGCCGCGCGGGGGAGATCCGGGTGAGGGCTCGGAGCTCGTCGTCGAACGACCCGAGGGGTGACTCCGGGCGGGGGTTGACGAAGTCCGCGACCCACCGGCGCTCGTCGACCAGGCCGGCGAGGACGGGCCGGTCGAGGACGGGCAGCACACCGGCGATGCGCCCGAGCCACGGACGCTGCAGCGGGTACCGCTCCGGCGCTCGGAAGGCGCGCAGCCCCAGACCCAACTCCGACAGTGGCGAGATCCCGAAGCGCACCGCCGAGACGTCCGTCGGATCGAGGCGGTACCGGATCATGAAGCCTGACGCTACATCTGTTCGGGGGAGCCTGGCGGGGGTGCGAGAACAGGAGCGTGAGCACCACCGCGCAACCGGTCCCGATCCGCACCCTCGTCCGACAGGACCCGACCCTCCGACGGCTGCTCACGGTCACGCTGGTGGACACCCTCGGCCGGGGTGCCTTCTTCACGCTCACCTCGCTGTACCTCATCACGATCGTCGGGATCCCCGCCGTCGCGGTCGGTCTCGGGCTCACGGTCGCCGGGGCGGTCGGGGTTGCCGCGTCGCTCGTGTTCGGGCACCTCGCGGACCGGTTCAGCGCGCGGCGGATGCTCGTCTGGCTGCACCTCGTGCAGGGCCTCGCGCTCATCAGCTACGTGCTCGTCCACGACCTGCCGACCCTCATCGCGACGGCCTCCGTCGTGACGCTCGCGCAGCAGGGCGGTGGTTCGGTGCGGAGCGCCGCGGTCGGCCGGGCGTTCCCCGGCTCCGAGCGCGTCCGGGTCCGGGCGACCATGCGCACGGTCACGAACGTCGGCATCGGTGTGGGGACCGCCCTCGCCGCGGTCCCGCTCGCGATCGGTACCGGCGAGGCCTACCGCGTGACGATGGTCCTGTCCGGCGCGCTGTTCCTGGCGTCGGCGGTCCTCGTCGCCGGTCTCCCGGCGGTGCGCGTCGACGCGGCCCCCGTCAGCCGCACGGACACCGGCACGATCGTCCGCCCCGACCCCGCGGACCGGAGTCCCTACCGAGACGTGCGGTTCCTCACCGTGACCGCCCTGACGGGGCTGTTCGGCATGCAGTTCGGCCTGTTCGAGGTCGGCGTGCCGATCTGGGTCGTGCAGCACACCGTCGCGCCCGACGTGCTCGTGTCGCCACTGCTGCTCGTGAACACCGTGATCGTCGTCCTGCTGCAGGTCCGGCTGAGCCGCGGGACCGACACCGTCGCCGGGGCAGCGCGGGTGATGCGGCACGCTGGCTGGGTGATGGTCCTCGCGTGCGGCCTCTGGGCCGCGGCCGGCTGGGTCCGGGGCGACGACTGGGTGCCCGTGGCGGTCGCAGCCGGGGTGCTCGTGGTCGCGGCGGTCGCGCACTCGCTCGCCGAGATCACCTCGAGTGCGGCGGGGTGGGCGCTGAGCTTCGAGCTGGCGCCGGCCGGGCGGATCGGCGCCTACCAGGGCGTGTACGGCACGGGGTACGCGGTCGCGGCGATGATCGCCCCCACCGTGGTGACCCTCACCGCCGTCGACCTCGGGACCGCCGGCTGGGGGATCCTCGCCGTCGTGTTCCTCGGCTCGGCGCTCGGGGTGGCCGCGGTCGCCGGACGAGCCGCGCGGACGACGGTCACCGTCTGACGGGCGGGTCGCGCGCCTCCCGTCCGGAGGCGGTCGTCACCGCGCGCCGGAGCCGACCCGGTCGTGGCGCGCACCGCGGGAATACGTTCGGAGCCCGGACGTTGTGCTGTTGCGTCATGCAATGTTGCGTTGCGTGTCGTCCGGACCCCGCGGGCGTTCGGTCCCGCCGATCGACCGGTGCGACCATGGACCGCCCGGCCACCCGAACCGGGAGCACCGGCCGGCCGTCCTGTCCCACCGCACGACCGCTCCGTGCCCAGCACACAGACCCCAGAACACCCCCACGAGGAGCAGCACACCATGCACCGCCCCAAGCGCCTGATGATCACCGCGGCCGTCGCCGCCGCAGCAGCCCTGGTGCTCACCGGCTGCACCGGTGGCGGAGCCTCCGACGACGCGTCGACCGGCACGAGCAAGGGCGGCACGCTCAACATCCTCACCCCGCAGACCGCGCTCCACTTCGACCCCGCGACGAGCCAGAGCCTCGGGATCACGTCGATGGGGCTCGTCGCCCGCCGTCTCACCACCTGGGACGTCCAGCCGGGCAAGACCGCGAAGGTCGTACCGGACCTCGCGACCACCACGGGTGAGTCGAGCGACGGCGGCAAGACCTGGACGTACACGCTCAAGGACGGCCTGAAGTTCCAGGACGGCACGCCGATCACCACGAAGGACATCAAGTGGGGGATCGAGCGGTCGTTTGCGCCGAACCTCACCGGTGGCCTGAGCTACCACAAGTCCCTGCTGGTCGGCGGTTCCGACTACCAGGGCCCCTTCGAGGGGAAGACGCTCGACAGCATCGAGACCCCGGACGACAAGACCATCGTCTTCAAGCTCGACGCCCCGTACGGTGACTGGCCGTGGCTCGCCTCGATGCCGGCGTTCGCGCCGGTCCCCGAGGGCGAGGGCACGGACACCGGCGCCTACGACGCGAAGCCCGTGTCGAGCGGCCCGTACCAGATCGAGTCGAACACGCAGGGCTCGCAGGTGACGCTCGTCCGGAACGAGGAGTGGAGCGCGAAGACCGACGCGATCCGCACCGCCGGTCCGTCGAAGATCGTCTTCAAGGAGAGCCAGGACGCGTCGACCACGACGCAGAGCCTGATCGCGGACAACGGTGACGCGAAGAACTCGTTCGGCGCGATCTACCTCGGTGCCGCTGAGCTCAACCAGGTGCGTGCCAACCCGGCCGCGCAGGACCGCCTCGCGACGAGCAAGGCCGGTCCGATCACCTACATGGCGATCAACACGCAGCGCGGTCAGCTCAAGGACCTCAAGGTCCGCCAGGCGCTGCAGTACGCCGTCGACCGCAAGTCCTTCCGCATCGCGGCGGGCGGTGCGCTCGCCGGCGAGTACGCCTCGACCCTCATCACCCCGGGGATCGCGGGCCGCAAGGACTACGACCTGTACGAGACGAACGCCACGGGCGACGTCGACAAGGCGAAGGCGCTCCTGAAGGAGGCCGGTGCCGAGGACCTGTCGCTCACCCTCGTCACGCAGAACGACCCGACGTACCTGTCGCAGGCCCAGGCGCTGCAGGCCGGTCTCAAGCGCGCCGGCATCGCGGTGACGCTCAAGCCGCTCGACTACGACTCGTTCACGCAGGCGACCACGAACGGCACCGACTTCGACCTCTCGCTGTCGAGCTGGCAGCCGGACTTCCCGAGCGCGAACGCCAACATCCAGCCGCTCTACGACTCGTCGGAGATCGGTGGGGGCGGGTACAACGTCTCGAAGTACAGCAACCCCGAGGTCGACGCCCTCATCGCGAAGGCGACCGGCACGGTCGACCAGTCCGAGGCGCAGGAGCTGTGGGCGCAGGCGGACCGTCGCATCATGGAGGACGCCCCCGTCGTCCCGCTGATCTACGCGAAGCAGTCCTTCCTGGCGGGCTCGAACGTCGAGAACTTCCGCATCGCGGACTTCCCGGCGTACCCGAACTACCTCAAGGTCTCGCTCGCCCAGTGAGTGCACCGCTGCTCGAGGTCGAGGGGCTCCGCGTCGCGTTCGGCGACGCGGAGCCCGTCGTCCGTGACGTCTCCTTCGCCCTGACGCCCGGCCGGGTGCTCGCCCTCGTCGGCGAGTCCGGTTCCGGCAAGTCGGTCAGCGCCATGAGCGTGCTCGGACTCCTGCCACCCGCCGCCCGGGTGTCGGGCAGCGCCCGGTTCCGCGGGACCGAGCTCATCGGTGCCTCGGCGGACGAGCTGCGCGCCGTCCGGGGTGCTGGCATCGGGGTCGTGTTCCAGGAACCGATGAACTCGTTCACCCCCGTGCTGTCGATCGGCACGCAGGTCGCCGAGGCCGTGCGGGCACACCCGACCGACCTGGACCGGGCGGGCGTCGCCGACCGCGTGGACGAGCTGCTCCGGGCCGTCGGGCTCCAGGACCCCGGCCGGATCCGGAAGGCCTACCCGCACGAGCTGTCCGGCGGGCAGCTCCAGCGGGCGATGATCGCGATGGCGCTCGCGGGCGACCCCGTCGCGTTGTTCGCCGACGAGCCGACGACCGCGCTGGACGTCACGGTGCAGGCCGGGATCCTCGACCTGCTGCGTCGGCTCGGCCGTGAGCGCGACCTCGCCGTCCTGCTCATCACGCACGACATGGGTGTGGTGGCGGACGTCGCCGACGAGGTCCTGGTCATGCGCCGCGGTGACCCCGTCGAGCACGGCACGGTCGCCGAGGTCTTCGCGCACCCCAGCGCCGACTACACGCGCGAGCTCCTCGCCGCGGTCCCCGCCCTGGGCCCCCTCGGGCCGGTCCCGGCGCGCCGCGGAGTCAGCGGAGCGGCGGGACGGCCGAGCCCGCGGGGAGAGGCACGACCCGCGTCCGCCGCAGCGGCTGCGGACAGCGCGACCCGGCCCGCGCCGGGGGCGGGCGCGGCGGACGACGCGAGTGGTGCCTCCCGGCCGGATGTACCGGACGCACCGGACGCACCGGACGCACCGGACGCGCCGGGTGCCGTGGTCGCGCGCCTGCGCGACGTCGCCGTGCGTTACACCCGGCGCGGTGACCCGACGGTGCGCGGGATCGACCTCGAGCTCGTCGCCGGTCGCACGCTCGGTCTGGTGGGGGAGTCGGGGTCCGGCAAGTCGACCATCGGCCGCGCGCTCGCCGGGCTCGTCCCCGTCGTCGACGGCTCGGTCGAGGTGGACGGCAACGACCTGCGCACCGCACGCGGGAAGCGCCTGCGCGAGCTCCGCAGCCGTGTCGGCATCGTCTTCCAGGACCCGGCGTCGTCGCTGAACCCGCGACAGACCATCGGCTGGAGCATCGCCGAGCCGCTGCTCGTGCACGGCGAGGGCACACCGGCGTCGCGGGCTGCCCGCGCCCGCGAGCTCCTGTCCGCGGTGCAGCTCGACCCGTCGTGGACCGAGCGGTTCCCGCACCAGCTGTCCGGCGGGCAGCGACAGCGCGTCGCCGTCGCCCGGGCACTGGCGCTCCGCCCGGCCCTGGTGATCGCCGACGAGCCGACCAGTGCCCTCGACGTCACCGTGCAGGCCGCCGTGCTCGACCTGCTCGCGGACCTGCAGGACGAGTTCGGCTTCGGCATGCTGCTCATCAGCCACGACCTGGCCGTCGTGCGACAGCTCGCCGACGACGTCGTCGTGCTGCGAGACGGCCGCGTCGTCGAGGGCGGTGCGACCACAGCCGTGCTCGACCACCCGCAACAGGACTACACGCGCATGCTGCTCGCGGCGGCCCCCGTCGCCGATCCCGCGCGACAGGCGGCCCGCCGCGAGGCCTGGCGTGCCTGGGAAGGAGTGGTCTCGTGACCGCGAACGTCGTCGACCGGCCCGTCTCCGCGTCGGCCGGGCGGACCACCGGGTTCCGTGCCGTGGTGCGCCGCGTCCGTCGGGACCGCTGGGCGGTCGCCGCCGCGGTCGTGATCGCGGTGTTCGTCGTCGTGGCGATCGCCGCGCCGCTCATCGCAGCCGTGACGGGGCAGAACCCGTACAGCTACAACGTCGACGCACTGAACGACTTCGGGGCGCCCCGCGGCGCTGCCGGCGGGGTGAGCGGCGAGCACTGGTTCGGCGTGGAGCCGCTGACCGGGCGTGACCTGTTCGCGATCGTGACCTACGGCGCGCGGACCTCGCTGGGCATCGGGCTCGCCGCTACGGCGATGTCGATCGTGATCGGGGTCCTCGTCGGTGTCACGACCGGGTTCCTCGGCGGCTGGTACGACCGGGTGCTGTCGCGCGTGGTCGACGTGATCTTCGGGTTCCCGTCCCTGGTCTTCATGATCGCGCTGACCGCGGTCGTGCCGACGTCGTTCCCGAAGCCGCTGCTCGTCGTGCTCGTCATCGGGTTCTTCGGGTGGCCCTCGGTCGCGCGCGTCGTCCGGGGGCAGACGCTCTCGCTCGTCAGCCGGAACTACGTCGTCGCCTCGACCGCGATGGGTGCCGGACGCTGGCACGTCATCCGCAAGCAGCTGCTGCCGAACCTCGCAGCGACCATCACCGTCTACGCGACCATCTCGATCCCGTCGATGATCGGCGCCGAGGCCGCGCTGTCCTTCCTGGCCGTCGGCGTGAACCCGCCGACGCCGTCGTGGGGCCGCAGCATCGGCGACGCGATCGGCTGGGTGCAGACCGACCCGATGTACCTCGTCTTCCCCGGAGCCGCACTGTTCCTCATCACCCTGGCCTTCAACGTGCTCGGTGACGCCCTGCGCGACGCCCTCGACCCGCGAGGAGGCGACCGGTGAGCACCGTCCGCTTCCTGGCGGTCCGGATCCTCGGGGCCGTCATCGTGCTGTTCGTCGTCGCGGCGATCACCTACGCGCTGTTCATGCTGCTGCCGACGAACCCGGCCCGTGCGATCTGCGACAAGCCGTGCACGCCCGAGCGGCTGGCGGACGTGCAGGCCTTCCTCGGGACGGACAAGCCGTGGTTCGCGCAGTTCGGGGCGTACCTCGCCGGCATCTTCACCGGTCGCACGTTCGGTTCCGGAGCGTCCACGATCACGTGTGCGGCGCCGTGCTTCGGGTACTCGTTCCAGCTGCACGACAGCGTCACGAACCTGATCGCGTCGCGCCTGCCCGTGACCGCGTCGATCGCCGTCGGGGCCGCCGTGCTGTGGCTCGTCGCGGGGGTCGCGGGCGGTACGGTGTCCGCGCTGCAGCGGGGCACCCTGGCCGACCGCGCCGTGATGACCGTCGCCGTCGCCGGGGTGTCCTCGCCCGCGTACCTGATCGGGTTGCTCGCGATCCTGCTGTTCGGCTTCACCCTCGGCTGGCTCCCGACGAGCGGCTACGTGCCCTTCGCCGAGGACCCGGTCGGCTGGGCGACGCACCTGGTGCTGCCGTGGTGCGTGCTCGCGTTCATCAGTGCGGCGATCTACGCTCGGCTGACCCGTGGCGAGATGCTCGAGTCGATGTCGCAGGACTTCGTCCGGACCGCTCGGGCCAAGGGCCTGCGCGAGCGCCAGGTCGTCGTGCGGCACGGGCTCCGGACGGCGATCCTGCCGGTGGTGACGCTCTTCGGGCTCGACCTCGGGTCGCTGCTCGGCGGCGCGGTCATCACCGAGAAGGTGTTCTCGATGCAGGGCCTCGGCGCGCTGCTCATCGACGCGGTGCACACCCTCGACCTGCAGGTCGTCGTCGGGTTCACGGTGTTCTCGGCGCTCCTCATCGTCACCGCGAACGTGATCGTCGACGTGGTGTACGCGTTCGTCGACCCCCGGGTGCGCCGCCGGGCGTAGGCGTCGGGTCTGCCCGGGCGAGCGCGGAGCCTGCCGCCGGTGCTCAGCGGACGAAGCGGTAGGCCGCGCCGTCGTCCGTCCGCTCGAGCACGCCGAGGTCGACCGCGTCGCGCCGCACGATCGCGACGTCGGCGCAGAACATCGCGATGGCGGCGTTCAGCTCGCGCTCCGAGACCGTCCGCGCCCGTCCGAGGCGGTCGCCGACGATGCCGACGATCCGCACGGACAGTGGGTGCCGCTGGTCCTCCGGTACGGGCATCCGCTCGATCCGACCGAACTCGAGCAGCGCCGCCACGCCCTGCAGGCGCTGCAGGTCCCTCGCCGTCCGACCGAGCACGGCGCTGTCCGGCCCGTCGTCGCCGAGCCAGTCGAACGCCGCCACGGACGCCGCGGTCCGGTCGTCGAGCGTCCCGCCACGGACCACCGCGGCCCGGAGCGTCGGCGAGGCCAGGACGGCCACTGCCTGTCGCGCGCGCCCGACCGCGGCCGCGAGCCCGCCGTCCGGCATCAGAAGTACGTGATCCCGTGCGGCGTCCGGGCCGGCGTGAGCATCGCCCGGAGCAGGGCCGGCGCCGCCGGGTCCGCCGCACGCACGAGCCCTGCCGCCGCGAGCGTGACCGGTGACACCGAGCCGATGAGCACGGCACCGAGGTCCGCCACGTCGAGCCGCAGGTCGGCCTCGCCGTCGTCTCCGTCGGACAGACGCGCGACCGTGCCCTGCCCGTCGACGACGTCGAGCCGGTAGGTGCCCGATGCGAAGCCCATCGCGTCGGAGACCGCGAGCGTCAGCGACCCGTCGACGGCGTACGGCCGGCTGGTGAGCACCGCCGGCACGTCGAGCACCCGGAGCCAGACGTGGTCCTCCTCGTGCTCGACGTCGTACGCGCGGTTGTCGCCGAGCGCCGCGACGATCGGGTCGTCCAGCCGCGACCGGGAGTACCGCACCACGTCGTTCAGGTCGATCGAGAGCAGGAACTCCCAGAGCGACAGGTACGCGGCATCGGTCGCGTACACCAGGTCGACGATCTCGAGGACGGTGTCGCCCTTGCCCTCCTTCACCCGCCAGGTGACGTAGCCGTCGACCTCGTCGGAGTCGTCGGGACGGTGCACCGCGGCGCGGACGTCCTTCGCGGGCTGGCCCTCGCCGTCGCGGAGCCCGAGGACGATCGGCCACGTGCCGGCGTTCCGGACCATCGAGCCGGGGGTGCGTGCGTCGAACCGGTCGAACACGGCGCGTCCGGTGCCCTCGGCGAGCCACTCCGGCGTGACGATCGACACGGTGCCGGTGGTCGGCGCGAGCAGCGGCAGCGCCCGCTCGCGGCGGACGGTCACCGCGCGCTCACGGATCGCACAGCCGAAGCCGAAGCGGCGGTAGATCGTGCCCTCGGAGGCGGTGAGCGATGCGACGGCGTAGCCCTCGGCGACACCGCGCTCGAGCGCGTGCGTCATCATCCGGCGGAGGATCCCGCGACGGCGCTCGGTCGGCCGGACCGTCACGGCGGAGATCGCCTGGGTGTCGATCGCCGCGCCCTCGCCCCACGTCAGACGCTTGCGGAACCACGTGAAGGTGCCGGCCGGCCACGTCTCGTCCACCGAGCCGGGGAACGGCTCGCGCAGGTACACGCCGAGGAACGTCTCCTGGTCCTCGAGGAAGTGCGACGCCATCCGCGCGGCGCCCTCGGCATCGGGGTGGGGCTCGTGGAAGCCGAGCCCGACGGCGCGCATCCACGCCTCGGTCTCCGGTGTCGGAGCGCCCTGGTCGTCGGTCGTCGGCGCGAACTCGCGCAGGTCGTAGCGGTCGTCGAATGCGTCGTTGCTGGCCACGAGCCCGACCCTACCGGTGCGCTCCGGGCGGGCGCCTCCCTCGCGCGGTGGAGCAGGAACCGTCGGGTGGACGGTGGTGCCCCGACAGGCCCTGCTCCACCGACGCGACCCGGCGACCGGGCGACGGACGGGAGGCACGGGGCGGGCCCACACCGCGCCTCCCGTCCGTCACGTGGCCGCGTGACGGACCGCGGCCGGTCAGGGCGTGTCGCGCCGCGCCTCCTGCGCGACCACCTCGTCGAGGTCCGCGAGCCTCCGCATCTGCTGCAGCGGGCGCATCATGCGGGCGTTGTCCCGCAGCGCGGGCTCGGTGCGGGACAGGAACGCCCAGTACCCGGCGGTGAAGGGGCAGGCATCCTCGCCGAGCCGCTTCGTCGGGTCGTAGCGGCAGCCGCCGCAGTGGTCCGACATCCGGTCGATGTACCGGCCACCGGACGCGTACGGCTTCGTCGCGACCATCCCGCCGTCGGCGTGCTGCGACATCCCGATGATGTTCGCGGGCATGACCCAGTCGGTGCCGTCGACGAACACGTCGGTGAACCACTCGGTCAACTGCACCGGGTCGTAGCCCCGCTGCAGCGCCCAGTTGCCGAGCACCATGAGCCGTTGGATGTGGTGCAGCCAGCCGTGGTCGTGCAGCCCCTCGATGGCGGTGGACAGGCAGACCGCGTCGATCTCGGACGCGTCGAGCTCCTGCCACCAGCGGGGGAGCCGCTCGTGTGCACCGAGGGCGTTCTCCTCGGCACCGTAGTCGTCGCCGAACCACCAGTAGACGTGCCAGACGTAGTCCCGCCAGCCGGCGACCTGGCGGACGAAGCCCTCGACGCTCGCGAGCGGGGCGTCGTGGTCGCGGTGGGCGGTGAGTGCTGCCTCGACGGCCTCGAACGGGTCGAGCACGCCGAGGTTCATCGGCACGCTGAGCAGCGAGTGCGCCATCGTCCAGTCGTTGGTGAGCGTCGCGTCCTCGAACGGACCGAAGTCGCCGAGCCGGACCTGCACGAAGTCGGCGAGGGCCTGCCGGGCCTCGTCGGCGGTGACGGCGAAGCGACGGGTGTCGTCCCTGCCGACGAAGTGGACGAGCCCGTCGTGCTCCCAGCGGTCGAGGTCGTGGCGGACCTCGTCGTCGATCTCGTCCTCGGTCGGCCACCACGGATCGGGCAGCCCGAGCGTCGTCGCCCCCTTGGGCGGTGGTTCGCGGTTCTGGTCGTCGAGGCTGAACTTCCCGCCGACCGGCTGCTCCGCGTGCATGAGCCAGCCCTCGCGGCGGCGGACCCGCTCGTAGTGCGTCTCCATCCGGAATCGGCCGGTGCGCTCGGCGGCCCACTCGGCGAAGTCGGCCTCGTCGGTGATGAAGCCGCGGCTCGGGAGGATCTCGATGCCCCTGCTCCAGTGTCGGACCTCGGTGCGGAGGACGCGGGACGGCGGGTCGACGACGTCGAGGCCGTCGCGGTCCGCGAGGGCTTCCCTGAGCGTGTCCACCCGCGCGTGTTCGGCGCGGTCGCCGAGCTCGCGCACCCGGTGCCGCAGGGCGCTCAGCCAGAGGTGGGCCTTCGCCCGGTGCACCGGCCGTGCGGTGAAGAACTCGCGGGCCTCGACCACGAGCGCGGGACCGCCGTCGTCGAACAGCGGACCGTACTGCCCGGGGAGGACGAGCCTGGTGCGTCCGGTGCTGCCGCGCTCGGGTGCCATGCCCGGACGCTACCGGCGGTGCGTGTCGACCGGCTGACGGCCGTGTGCCCCGACGGGCGCGGCCGCTGCCGGGCGCGGTGCTGCCGGGCGCGGTGCCGCCGTGCGTCCTGGTCGCACGACATGCCGTTCAGCTTCGACTCACGCGGCACGTCGTGCGACCGGAACGTGCGCGGACGGCATGTCGTGCGACTGGGCCACCGCCGACGACCGGGGGCCGCCGACGAACGGTGTCGTCGACGGCCCCAGTGCCGCTGGACGGCAGCGTCAGTTGTACGACACGAGCCGGTTCGGCGCGGTGTTCCCGGCCGGCGTCGGAACTGCCCCGCCGACCCCGTTGATCACGCTCGAGATGGTGCCCGTGTCCCCGAGCGACACCGTCACGAGCCCGTGCTCGCGGATGCCGGACGTGGTCGGCGTCTCGAAGGCCCGGTCGGCGTGCACGGACGGGTTCGTGCTGAAGAAGCAGTACACCCCGCCGCCCCAGATCTCGTGGTTGGTCACGCCCGACGCGACCTTGTAGGCCGCGTACCCGGCGCCGGTCGGGCTCTGCCACGAGGCGTTGTCCGGCACGTCGTACGGCATCTCGTTCTGGAAGAAGATCGTGCGCCCCCGGTTGCCGTTCCACAGCACCTCGTACCGCTGGTAGTGCTCGACGAACAGCCCGGTGGCGAGGACGTCGTCGCCGTTCACCTCCACGCCGGTGGCGCCGGTGTTGACGTTCCAGCCCGTCGCCGCTCCGCCGTGGTCGGCACGCCAGGCCCAGATGTGGTCGACCAGGGTGTCGTCCGCGTTCACCTGCAGGGTGGTCGAGGCCTTGCCCTGGATGCTCGACCCGACGCGGAAGAACACGTCCTGGATGCTCTGCGGGTCCGCCGCGTGGTCGACGTGCGAGCCGCTCGTGCCGAGTCGGACGAGCTGCGCGCTGTTCGTCGTCCCCGCGTCGAGGACCAGGTTCGAGACGTTCACGCCGGAGACGTCCGAGCTGGTCAGGACCGCGTTGCCCTTCGTCGGCACGAGCGTCGGGAAGCCGACGCCGGTGACGACGGTGTCCGGACGCGTCACGTTCAGCGCGGCGTCCAGCTGGTACGTGCCCGGCGTGAAGAACAGGTTCAGCCCCTGCGCCAGCGCGCTGTTGATCGTCGCCGCACTGTCACCGGGATGCGCGACGTAGAAGTTGCGCATCGGGATGTCCGTCCCCGGCGTGTTCGGCCACGTCGCCCCGGCGGAGTTCGTCCGCAGCGACGGCACGAACACGTGGTACTTGTTCGACGAGTCGACGTACAGGTACGGCTTCTCACGGGTGACGGGCGTGGTGCCCAGGGTGGTGTAGCTCTTCGAGAAGTCGTTCGCCGGCGCGCCCTGGACCCCCGAGAACACCATGTTCCAGTTGCCGCCCTGCCAGCTGCCCAGCGTGGAGTTCCGCGTGTACCACTGCTGCTGCGAGCCGCTCGTGACGGTGCCGTCGACCTTCGAGTCGGCGATGTAGCCGCCGGACGAGTACCCCTGGCCGCCGTCCTGGTTCGACGGTCCCATCGTCAGGTTGCCCTTGACGTGGACGCGACGCATCGGCGCCGCCTGCGACACCGCCCAGCGGTCCGTGCCGCTCTCGGGCACCACCGACAGGTTCTCGGCCGACCGCCAGAAGTTCTGCGTGGCGTTCTTCTCGTCGCCGGCGTTCCAGCCGGAGTCGACGTTGATCGCACCGTTGATCGTCACGTCGTCCGGGTTCTTGCCGAGGCCGACCATGGACGTGTAGAAGCCGAGGTTCGCCCAGACCCGGCCGTAGGTGCCCGGCTTGAACAGGAAGGCGTACCGCTGCGACCCGAACTGCGCGGTGGTGCTGCGGAGCTGCGAGTTGAAGGCCGCGTCGACGTCGGACTGGATCGTCGACACGGGCGTGGACTGGTCGTAGATCTTGACGCTGCTCCCGAAGTCCGGGGTGTCGCTGGTCGTGACGGCCGCCTGTGCCTGCAGGGCCGGCGCCAGCCCGCCGACCAGGCCGACCGCCGTGATCGTCGCGAGGAGCGTGGTCATCCGTCGTCGCATGATGCTCGATTCGTCGTCGGGCGGCCCCGTTGCCGCCCGCAACAGACGGTAGACCCGCCGGTCCACATCGGCAGTCGGTGCTGCGGTGGACAAGTGCGTACCCCGTCCGGGGGTCGGCCGGGAGGGCCGGATCGCCACCACCGCACCGCTCGCCGTGCACGATCGGTACGCTCCGGGCATGTGGCCGACCGAGCAGGACTGGCGGGCGTCCGTCCCGGGGCTGCTCCGTCGCGCGGTCGAGCGCTGGGATCTGCGGCCGGGCACGCCGTACCCGGGTGGCAGCGTCTCCCACGTCGTCCCCGTGCGGCTGCGCGACGGCGGCGACGCCGTGCTCAAGCTCTCGTACCCGCACCGCGAGGCCGAGCACGAGGCCGCCGCGCTCGCGTGGTGGGACGGCGCCGGAGCCGTCCGCCTGCTCGACGTCGGTCCGGACGACCCCTTCGTGCTCCTGCTCGAGCACTGCCACCCCGGCACCCGGCTCGTCGACCGGGACGACCTGCCGGCGGCCGAGCGCCTGCGCACCGCGTCCGGCCTGCTCACCCGGCTCTGGGCGTCGGGTGCGCCGTCCGAGGCTCCCTTCGAGTCCGTCGCCGACGTCACGGCCGAGTGGGCGGCGCTCGCCGAGGTCCGGATGCACGAGCTCGCACCGCCGTTCGACCCCGGGCTCGTCCGCCGCGGCGTCGACCTGCTCCGTGCCCTGCCGCACGACGCCGCGCGGTCGGTGGTCGTGCACGGCGACGCGAACCCCGGCAACGTGCTCGCGGCGGCGCGGGAACCGTGGCTGGTCATCGACCCGAAGCCGATGGTGGGCGACCCGGCGTACGACCTGTGCCCGTTGCTCGCGCAGGTCGACGACCCGTTCCGCACGGACGACCCCCTGCGCGTCGTCCGGCACCGGGTCGCCGTGCTCGCGGACGCGACCGGCGAAGCCGCGGACCGGATCGCGGCCTGGTGCACGGCACGGCTGGTGGAGTCGGCGCTCTGGTCGGTCAGCCGTGGTGCCGTCCAGAACGGTCTGGTCGCGATGGCGCGCGCGGTCGTGACGGATCAGCTGGCCGGGGAACGGCGCCGGCGGTGACTCAGTCGGTCGCGCCCCGCGGCGGGTCGACCAGCAGGGCGACCCGGTCGCGCAGGTAGTCCTCGAGCGGCACGGCGGTGCCGGCGGTGGGGGACCAGCGGACGACCGGTTCGCCGTCGACCACGGCGAGCACCCCGTCGGCGTCGACCAACGAGTCGTCGAGGGGGATCGGCACCGCACCGTGGTTCACCGTGTCGCCCTGTTCGAAGTGTCCCTTGGCGGCGGCCGCACGGTAGGCGCGGCGCACCTCGGCGGACACCGACACGAACTGCTGCCGGCCGGGGTCGGTGACCCGCGTGATCCGTCCGGTCGCCCAGACCCGCCCGGCGGTCTCCGGCGAGGAGCCGAGCAGCAGGGCGCCGACGCGCCACACGCGTCCGAGCGACCGGATGGTCGGGTCGCGCCGGATGCCGAGGACCGCCCGCGGTTCGACGTACTCGCCGAGCGCCTCGTCGCGGACCCCCGCGTCACGGAGGGCCGAAGCGGCGGTGTCGAGGGCGGCACGCGTGCGCTGCACCACGTCCTGCACGAGCCCGTCCGTCACGCTGCCCGAGCCTAGACCGGCACGTCACGCGGGGTCGCGCGGCGGCTGGAATGCGTGTGGTGCCCGTACGGTTGCACGGTCTCGGAACGAGGAGGGCCCATGGGCATCGTGCGGTGGTTGTTCGACGCGCAGCTCGTCATCGGCGACCAGACCGTGCTCTGGCGCGAGGTGATCGGCAACGTGTTCGGGTTGCTCAGCGCACTCGGCGGGATGCGCCGCAGGGTCTGGGCGTGGCCCGTCGGCATCGTCGGCAACGCGCTCCTGTTCACCGTCTTCATGGGGGCGCTCTTCGACACCCCGAACCCGGTGACCCTGCTCGGTCAGGCTGGCCGGCAGGTCATGTTCATCGTGGTGAGCGTCTACGGCTGGTACCGCTGGACGCACCGCGCGGACGACGCGACGACCGTGGTCGAGCCGCGGTGGGCCTCCTGGCGGACCCGTGCCCTGCTGGTGCTCGCGCTGGTCGGCGGCACCGCCGTCCTGACCCCGGTGTTCCGGGCACTCGGGTCCTACGAGCCGGTGTGGAGCGACGCGTGGATCTTCGTCGGCTCGGTCCTGGCCACCTACGGCATGGCGAAGGGGTGGGTCGAGTTCTGGCTGATCTGGGTCGCGGTCGACCTGGTCGGCGTCCCGCTGCTGTTCTCGGCCGGGTACTACGCGTCCGGCCTGATGTACGTCTTCTACGGGGCGTTCACCCTGACCGGGTTCTTCGTCTGGATGCAGCAGGGCCGGAAGCCCTCCGCCGCGCCGGTCACGGTCGGCTGATCCGGTCGACACCTGTCGGGTGCCCCCCGCACGGGGTGGAGACACACGAGCGGTCTTCAGGTGGAATGACCTGATGGCAGACATGCGCGGCGGGATCGTCGAGGACGACGCGCCGCTGGCGGAGCGCATCGTCCGTGGCACCATCCGCGCGTACCGCCTGCACGCGTACCACGACGTCGACGCCGCGGTGATCGCCGAGACGTGCGGTGTCGCCCCCGAGGTCGTCGCACGGCTCTTCCCGACCTGGGAGGGACTCCTCCTGGTCACGTACGACCGGTGGGTCCAGATGCGCGGTACCCGTCGCTCGACCGTCCCGCGCTGCACGGTCGAGCACGTGCGGATGACCCTCGCGGAGGACGTCGCCGACCCGGGCCTCGTCCGGGTCATGGCCGCGGCCGTGACGATCGCGGCGTCCGAACGCGACTTCGCCGACTTCTTCCGCAAGCGCTTCGAGGAGTACGTCGAGGAGCTGACCCTCGGGTTGCAGCGGGACATCGACACCGGAGCCGAGCAGATCGGCATCCCGGCCTTCCAGGCGGCGACCCAGCTGCTGGCGGTCCACGAGGGACTGCAGGTGCAGATGCTCGTCCGGCCCTACCTGGACGTGCTGGTCGAGTACGACCGTGCCGTGCGGACGCTGCGCCAGGGATGGCGCACTCCCGAGCCGGTGTCCTGGGACCTCGACGCGGCGCTCGTCCGGAGCTGACGCGCGCCCGATCAGCGGCTGCGAGGGCGGCCCCGGCGCCAGGCGGCGAGCTGCCGGAGCGTGACCTTCGACCCGTACTGGGCGACCGAGTGCCGGAACAGGTACTCCGCGAACCAGAGCAGCACCGCGGCGGTGGCGAACACCTCGACGACGCACACCACCGACTCGACGACGGTCAGGGAACCGACGGCGTTCCGGACCATGGCGGAGATCGGCGTGAACGTCGGGAAGTACGTGAAGAACGCGGCCACCGGCGAGGACGGGGTGGTCATCACGAAGAACGCCGCGTAGAGCGGGATGATCAGGGCGAAGATCGCCGCGGACTGCAGCGTGGAGGCGTCCTTGATCGAGGGCACCGCCGCCCCGACGACGACGAAGAGCCCGCACGCGAGCAGCACCCCGCCCACCAGCAGGAGCGCCCCGACCGCCATGCGCCAGGGGTCGACCGACAGGCCGCCGAGCCTCGGGGCGATCAGCGGGAGCGCGAGCAGGGCGACCGCGAGCCCCGGCACCGCGACGACGCCGATCTGCACCAGCCCGACGAGGAGCATCGCGAGCACCTTGCCGCGGATGAGGTCACCCGCCGTCACGGTGGTCAGGATCATCTCGGAGATGCGGTTCTCCTTCTCCTCGACGACCACGGTCACCATCCGGGTGGCCAGCAGCACGACGATGCCGAAGAACGCGAGGGCGTAGAGCAACGGCGGCACGATCGACAGCCACCCCGGTGCGACGCGACCGTCCGTCCAGGTCGTGAGGTCGGTCGAGGGCGGTGCCCGGAGGAGCGCGACCGCCTCGTCGTCGCCGACGGACGCCGCGACGCTCCGCTCGAGCACGCGCTCGGCGAGCGAGGAGTACCCGCCGTTCTCGAACAGCCCGCGGTCGGTGGCGTCGAGTCGGATCGGTTCGCTCGACGGCTTCGCGGGGAACTCGACGAAGAGCTCGAGCGTGCCGGAGCGGACCGCGGCCCGGTCGGCACCGGGGTCCTCCGAGGGGGAGCCACCCCACTCGGCGGCGACCGACGCTGACACGAGGCCGGAGTGGTCGACGTACCGGAACGGCGTCTTCGCGGCCGAGGCGCTCGACGACACCGAGTCGGAGCCGGCGGCCTGGCCGATGCCGACGAGCACCGAGACCAGGACGACCACGACCGGCAGGGCCAGGGTCCCGATCCAGAACGCCGGCTTCTTGACGGCGCGGACGAACTCGAAGCGGACGACCGTCCCGAGGCGGCTCACGCGGCGGCCCCGGTCGTGGTGCGGGCGCGTGCGGGAGCGTCGTCGGACCCGGCGTCGTGCCCGTACACCTGCACGAAGATCTCGTCGAGCGGGATGCGCCGCATCTCGAAGCCGGTCACGTGCACGCCGGCCGACACGAGCGACGCCAGGATGTCCGAGCCGTCCGCGGCGGCGGCAGCGGTCGGCACGAGGTGGGCGACGTGCCCCTCGTGGCGGGCGAGGCGGTACAGGTCCGACCGTGGGACGGCGCCGTCGAGGTGCACGCGAGCGACCGCGCCGCCGAAGGTGTCCTGCACGTCCGGGATGCTCCCGTACGCGGCCGACCGGCCGTCCTTGAGCAGGAGGATCCGGTCGCACAGCCGTTCGACCTCGTCCATGTGGTGCGTGACGAGCACGACGGTCGCGCCGTCGGCCTTCCGCTCGTCGACCAGGTCGAGGAGCAGCCGGCGGTTGACCGGGTCGAGGCCCTTCGTCGGTTCGTCGAGGATGAGCAGGCGCGGTCGGTCCATGATCGTGATCCCGAGCTGCACCTTCTGCTGCTGCCCGCCCGACAGCTTGTCGACCCGGAGCTTCGCGCGGTCGGCGAGCCCCACGCGAGCGAGGTACTCCGTGCTCCACGCCGCGGCCTCGGGGCGACGCAGTCCGCGGAGCATCCCGAAGTAGGTCATCACGTCGAGGACGGACTCCTTGCGGTACAGGCCGCGTTCCTCGGGCAGGTACCCGATGCCTCCCGTCGCGGGCCGGTACGGCGCGCCGTCGACGTGCAGGGTGCCGGCGGTCGGGGTCGTGATGCCGAGCAGGGCGCGGATCGTGGTCGTCTTGCCGGAGCCGTTGCTGCCGAGCAACCCGAACGTCTCGCCGGGTGCGACGTCGAACGACAACCCGTCGACGACGTCGCGGTCGCCGAAGCGCATGACGAAGTCCCGCACGCTGATGCTCGCGCCACTCATGTCGCCGACACTACCGGCGACGAAGGAGCCCATCCTGCCTGCAATGGGAAGACGAATCGCTCGTAGGAGGACGTACCTTCCGTCCTCCTACGAGCGATCCGTCTTCCTTCGCGCGGAACGGCCCCCTACGGACGGGAGGCGCGGTGCCTGCCCGCACCGCGCCTCCCGTCCGCCACCGGGCTGCGTCAGGAACGCAACCAGGCGGTCCCCACACCCGACAGTGCGCCGTCTGCCACCGGCGCGGAGGCGAGCAGCAGCTCGCCGGCGGGGAGTGCGTACGGCTCGTCGCCGAACACCGTGACGCTCGTCCAGCCGTTCGGCCGACGGAACGCGAGCACGTCGTCGCGGCCGGTCTCGAGCCACTCGAGGTGCTCCTCGGTCTGCAGCTGACCACGGAGGCCCAGGGCCTTCCGGTACAGGTTGAGCGTCGAGTCGGGGTCGGCGTCCTCGGCCTCGACCGAGGAGTCGGCGAACCACGCCGGTTGCGGCAGGTGCGAGCCGCCGTCGCCGAACCCGAAGCTCTCGCCGGTCCGCGTCCACGGGATCGGGACGCGGCAGCCGTCACGGCCGACGTCGACACCGGGGTTCCGGAAGAAGGCCGGGTCCTGGCGGTCGGCGTCCGGGATGTCGCCGACCTCGTGCAGCCCGAGCTCCTCGCCCTGGTACAGGTAGGCGGAGCCCGGCAGCGCGAGCTCGAGGAGCGTCGCCGCCTGCGCTCGACGGAGCCCGAGGGAAAGGTCGAGCGCAGCCTGGTCACCCCCGGCGAGCAGCCACGCGGCACCCTGCTTCTGCTCGTCGCCGTTGCGGGCGGGGAGCGCGTACCGCGTGGCGTGCCGGACGACGTCGTGGTTCGAGAACACCCACGTCGTCGACGAGCCGGACTGCTCCGCCAGACCGAGGTTGAACTCGATGATCGTCCGGAACTGCTGCGCGTCGAAGTCGGCCTCGAGCAGGTCGAAGTTGAACGCCTGCCCGAGCCCCTCGGCGCTGGCGTACCGGGCACGGCGGTCGGCGGCGACCCACGCCTCGGCGACCGCGGTGCGGGCCGGGGTGTACTCGTCGAAGACCTTCCGCCACTCGGCGTAGATCTCGTGCACGTCGTCGCGGTCCCACAGGATGTGCGAGCCGTCCTTCGGCGCCGCGAGCACCTCGGCCCACGTGGGCAGCTCGCCCTCGGGCAGGTCCTTCGCCAGTCCGTGTGCGACGTCGATGCGGAAGCCGTCGACCCCGCGGTCCGACCAGAAGCGCAGCGTGTGCAGGAAGTCGTCGCGGACCTCGCGGTTCGCCCAGTCCAGGTCGGGCTGCTCCTTCGCGAAGTTGTGCAGGTACCACTGGCCGTCGCCCACCGCGGTCCAGGCCGGGCCGCCGAAGATCGACACCCAGTCGGCGGGCGGTTCGGACCCGTCGGGGCCGGTGCCGTCGCGGAACACGTAGCGGTCGCGGGCCGGGCTGCCCTTCGGGGACGCCAGCGCCTCGCGGAACCACGCGTGCCGGTCGCTCGTGTGGTTCGGCACGATGTCGACGATCACCCGGATGCCCGCGCCGTGCAGGGCCTCGACCATCTCGTCGAAGTCGGCGAGGGTGCCCAGGCGCGGGTCGACGTCGCGGTAGTCGTCGACGTCGTAGCCGCCGTCGGCCAGCGCGGACGGGTAGAACGGGCTGAGCCAGACGGCCTCGATGCCGAGGGAGGCCAGGTACGGCACCCGCGAGGTCACCCCACGCAGGTCGCCGATGCCGTCGCCGTCCGCGTCGGCGAACGAGCGGGGGTAGACCTGGTAGACGCTCGCCTGGCGCCACCAGGTCTCGGCGTCGGTGGGTGCTGCGGGCTGGACGAGCGTGTCGGTCACGTCGGGCCTTTCGTTGTCGGTGTGGGTGGTGGTGGTGTCGGTCGTCGCGGCCGCGGCGGCGTGCGTGGTCTCCGCGGTCACTTGATCGCACCCTGCGTCACGCCCGCCATCACCCATCGCTGGGTGACGAGGTAGACGAGGATCGCCGGTGCCATGGCCATCAGGTACGAGGCGAACGACACGTTGTAGTTGTTGCTGAACTGCGTCTGGAACATCTGCTGCAGCACCGGCAGGGTCTGCAACGCCGGGTCGGAGGTGATCAGCGACGGCATCACGAAGTCGTTCCAGGACGCGAGGAACGCGAAGATGCCGACGGTGGCGCTCATCGGTGCCAGCAGCGGGAACACGAGTCGCCAGAACACCTGCCCCGTGCTCGCACCGTCGATGCGGGCACTCTCCTCCAGCTCGGCCGGGATCGAGCGCAGGAACGCGGTGAAGAGCAGGACGCTGAACGACAGCTGGAACATGACGTGCAGGATCGCGACGCCGAACGGGTTGTCCAGCCCCGCGAGGCCGGTGAGCTTCACCTGCGACAGCGCGAGCACCGGGAACGGCAGGAACATCGCGGCGAGCAGGTAGAAGAACGACCAGCGGAAGAAGCGACGCTCCCAGTTCCGCGCGATGGCGTACGCGGTGAACGAGGCGAGGAGGATCGTCCCGACGACGGTGATCGCGGCGATGAGCACGGAGACGCCGAACGCCCGCGGGAAGTCGGTCAGTTCCCACGCCTGCACGAACCCGTCGACGCTGAACGGGGCCGGCAGCGAGAACGCGTTGCCGTCCACGGCCTGCGACGTCGTCTTGAACGCCATCGTCACGGTGACGTAGAGCGGGACGAGGACGGACAGGGTGCACAGCGCGAGGACGATCGTGACCGGCCAGTTGAACCGCTCGCCGCGGCGGCCGGCGGTGCGGTCGGCGTCGACGGACCGGATGCTGCCGGTGGCCGTCGTGCCCGGGCGGAGGGGTGCTTGCATGGTCATCAGAGCGCTGCCTTCCCGCGGGTCGCCCGCAGCTGGATCACGGCGATGACCACGGCGATCACGAAGAAGATCGTCGCGTTCGCCATCTGGTACGCGTAGTCGCCGCCGCTGAAGCCCTTGAAGATCGACATCGCGACCGATGTGGTCGAGGTACCCGGGCCGCCGTCGGTCAGGCCGACGATGATGTCGTACGAGTTCAGGAAGTTCTTGAACCCGATGACCAGGTTGATGAGGATGTAGCCCGCCGTCAGCGGTGCCGTGATCGAGATCAGCTGCCGCCAGGCGGAGGCTCCGTCGAGCGACGCCGCCTCGTAGACCTCGCCGGGGATCGACAGGACGCCGGCGATGTAGATGAGGAGCGTCGACGGGATCGCCTGCCATGCGGTCACGACGACGATCGCGACCCACGCCAGGTCGGGGTTCGCCAGGATGCTCTGCTCGAGCGGGGCGAAGCCGACCGCGGTCGCGAGCGCCGGCAGGCTGTTCGCGAAGAGGAACGAGAACACGTAGGCGATGACGATGCCGGAGATCACCATCGGCAGCACGAAGACCGCACGCAGCGCGATCTTGCCGCGGATCTTCGACGTCAGCGCGATCGCGAGCAGGAACGCGACCGCGTTCACCAGGAGCACGGTGACGAGCGAGAACCCGATCGTGAACAGGTACGCCTGCAGGATCGCGGGGTCGGAGAACACCGCGACGTAGTTCGTCAGGCCGGTGAACCGGAACTCGCCGAAGCCGACCGAGTTCGTGAAGCTCAGCACGATGCCCATCACCGCGGGGAGCGTGATGGCGAGCGTGAAGAGCACGAGCGTGGGGACGAGGAACACGAGGAAGAGCGGGTCGACGCGCTTCCCGCGTCCGCGGCTGCCGGCCTGGAGGCGCGGTGCGGTGCCGCCCCGTCGGCGGCGGCCCGCCGTCGTGATCGATTCGGTGGTCGTGGTGGCCAAGGTCGTCTCCTTACGCGGCCGACCGGAGCGCGAGCCGCGCCCAGTCGCCGTCGAGGGTGCGGAGTTGCTGTTCGGGCGCACCGCCGAAGGCGATGGACTGCAGGTAGTTCGCCACCGGGATCTCGGCGGGGATGAGCTGCGAGGCGCCCAGGTAGAAGGCGGCGCGGTCGTACGAGTCCTGCATGCCGCGGAGCGCGGGGTTCGAGACCGGCGGGGAGTCCTTCCGGACGCCGAAGCCGTTGTTGTCGGCGTTGTACTGGTCGCTGATCGCCGGGCTCATGAGGAAGGACAGGAACTCGCGGGCGGCCTCCTGCTTGCGCGAGGCCTCCGGGATCCAGAGCCCGAGGTCGACGTTGACGCGCACCTTGTTGTCGGCGGGGTCGTCGGTCGCGGGGAACGGGAAGGTGCCGAGGTCCATGTCGGGGTTCGTCTTCGCGATCTCGCCGAGTGCCCACGGGCCCTGCAGGTACATCGCGGCCTTCCCCTGCGCGAACGCCAGGTTGCCGTCGCCGTAGCCCCGGCTGGCCGCGCCCTTCTGGTGCCACTGCAGCAGATCCACCATCCGCCCGACCGGAGCGGCGAAGTCCTTCTCGAACGAGACGGCGGATCCCTTGCCGACCGAAGTGCCCTCCCGGTCGAGGGCCGCGAAGGTCTCCGGCACGTCGAGCATGCCGCCCACCGAGTAGTCGAACATGCCCTGGGCGATCGTCCAGTTGTCCTTGTACGTGCCGTACATCGGGGTGATCCCGGCCGCGACGAGGCGCTCGCACACGTCGGCGAACGCGCTCCAGGTCGTCGGGACCTCGAGGCCCTGCTGCGCGAACAGCTGCTTGTCGTAGATGACGGACGCGGCGGTGACCGAGTACGGCAGGACGCTCGTCCGCCCCGGGTAGTCCGCGGTCTGCTCCATGAGCGGCCACAGGTCGGGGTTGATCGTGTCCTTCTCGGGCAGGTCGGACAGGTCGGTCATGGCCCCGTGCTCGACGAACGACACCATCGCGTAGTTGTAGTTCAGGCACCCGAGGTCCGGTGGCCGGTTCCGGACGAAGTTCGCGGACATGTTCGAGGTCGAGTCCCGGACCACGCGGATCTTCGACTGGCTGTCGTGGAACTTCGCGATGACGTCGTCGAAGTAGCCGATGACCTCGGGCTTCGACACGTAGAAGGTGATGGTCTCGGGTCGGCTGCTCGATCCTCCGAGCGGGGCGCACCCGGCGAGTGCCAGGCCTGCGCCGATGCCGCCCGCACCGAGCAGGAACCCGCGGCGGGTGACCCCGGCCGTGCTCCTGGTGGTGGCGTGTGCTTGCACGTCGTCTCCGTCCGTCCGGACCCGGCGTCCCTGCCGTTCCGGCTCGCGTGCCGGCGTCGGTGTCGGCTCGCGCGACTAAATGTACTCAGAAAATCTAATCGCGCAAGCAACTCGCCCCGCGGTAGGGTCGGGGCATGCCACAGCGCCGTGTGACCCCCCGCGCGACCAGCGCCGAGACGGTCCTGGCGTACGCGCTCGAGCCGGAGTCCGGTGCCTTCACGGCGACCGAGGCGATGGACGCCACGGGTCTCACCCGGTCGACCGTGCTCGCGGCCTGCACGGAGCTCGTCCGGCTCGGCTGGTTGCGCGACCTCGACGACGCCCGCGCCGCGGGGGAGTACCGGAAGGGCCGGCCCGCCCGGCGGTACGAGCTCGTCGCCGACGCCGGGATCGTCGTCGGTGTCGACGCCGGGCAGCACCGGGTCACCGTCCTCGTGGCCGACCTCCGCGGCACGGTGCTCGCGCGCACCGAGGGTGCACTCGGCGAGGCCGGGCTCGAGGTGCCGGTGCGCCTCCGCGTCGTCGAGGACACGGTCGCTTCGGCGCTCACCGCCGCCGAGGTCGACCCGACCCGGGTGCTGGTGACCGTCATCGGGATCCCGGCGCCGGTCGACGCGGTGGGACGGTCGCCCGACGACGGCGGGTTCTGGAACAGCATGAACCCGGGCTTCGCGGGCGTCGTGCCCTCCGGCGTCGTCGTGGTCGAGAACGACGCGAACGCCGCCGCGCTGGCCGAGCGCCCCTCCTCGGGGGACGCGTCCTTCGCCGCGCTCCTCTCCGGGGAACGCTTCGGCGCCGGGCTCGTCGTCGACGGGGTGCTGCTCCGCGGAGCCCGGGGCGGTGCTGGCGAGCTCCGTGTGCTCGACCTGGTCGACGGGGTGTCCTCGTCGAACGGCATCGGTCGCACCGCCCGCGAGCTCGTCCGCGAGGCCCGGGCCGAGGGACGGATCGCCCCGTCATCGCTGCTCGGCGGCGACGAGGAGCCGGGCGCCGCGGCGGTGTTCGCCGCCGCCGCGCTGCTCGACCCGGTCGCGCTCGAGGTCGTCGACCGCCTGGGCGACCGGCTCGCACGCGTCTGCGTGCTCCTCGCGAGCCTGCTCGACATCGATCGTGTGGTCGTCGCCGGAGCGATCGCCGATGCTGCGGCACCCGTGATCGACCGTGCCCGCGAGCACCTGGCGGCGTGGGAGTACGACCCGACGCCCGAGGTCGTCGCGTCCCGGTTCGGCGGCGACGTCGTGGTGCTCGGGGCCGTGGCGCGGGCGCTCGACCTCGTGCACGACGACCCGCTGGCGTTCCCGCTGGCTGCCGAGGAGCCCGTCGCCACCGCCTGAACGCCGCGACGCGACCCGTTGTCGACGGGCAACCGGAGTACGAGAACTCCACCTCGTCGTCGCCCGCCGTGGGCAGGAGGGGAAGAGGTTCGTGGACCGTCGGGATCGATCAGCTGCGCTCGGGGTGTTCGTCGTCTTCGTCGCCTGCGGGATCGCGCAGGCGCGTCGGTGTCGGGTGCTCTGCTCCCGGTGCCGACCGCTCCGCGTCCGCCGGCCGACGACCCCGGGCGCCGGCGGGACCACGTCGCCCGGCTGGCCGCGTCGTCGCTCCGCCGCTGGAGCGTCCGCCGACGGGTACGTGCGACGCGGCCCGGCACCGGCGCATCCTCCACGCACCCGGTCGCGACGGTGGGCACACGTCCGACGACGGGCGCCGTGCGCGTCCCGGGAGGGTCGCGAGGAGCTCCGCGGCGGCGTCGAGCGGGCCGTCCTCCGAGGTGACACACCGCCGTCCACGCGGTCCGTCTCAGCGGATCACCACGGGGACGTCGGCACCCGAGCCGTCACCGTCGTGCGCGTGCACGCCGAGCACCGCGTCGCCCCGCGGCAGGTCCGCGGGCAGGGCGAAGCGACCGGTGACCGTGCGCGACGGGCACTGGGGCGTCGGCCGAGCAGCACGCTGCGGCCGGTCGCCGCCGGGGTGATCGTGACCGTCACGTCGTCGGAGGCGCGGGTGGTGCCCGTGTCCTCACACGACCGGTACATCCAGTCGACCGAGAGCTGCACCGACCCGCCGGGGCGCAGGTCCGAGTCACCGAGCTCGACCTCGTTCTGCGCGCAGGACCCGGCGGCACTGCTCGCGACCGTGCACCCCGTCAGGAGCAGCACCGTCGTCGCGAGGGCCGAGCCCACGGCCACCGCGGCTCCCCGTCGTCGTCGCATGCGCTCAGTCGAGCACGGACCGCGCTGGGCGCGTCCTCACGATCCGGTGACGATCCTCCCCGGGACGTCGGAGCCCGTCGCCACCGCCCGTCGCCCCCGCCCGAGCCGTCAGGAGGACGAGGACGGGAGCTCGTCCCACAGGTGCGCGATGGACGCGGCGCCGTCCAGCAGCGTGCGGACGTCGACGCTCTCGTCACTCGCGTGCCAGTGGTCCTCGGGGAGGCCGGTGCCGATGAACAGGACCGGTGCGTCGAAGACCCGGCCGAGCAGCTCGGCCGGTCCACCGCCGGCGTTCCCCATGCGGCCGGCCGGCCGACGCCCGTGTCCCGCCTCCATGGCTCGGACGAGCGCGTCGAGCGCCGGCCCGTCCGGCGTCACGTACGGGTCCTGCCCCGTCTCCTCGGGGATCGACAGCTCGTGCGTGAAGCCGTCCGGCAGTCGGTCGGCGACGAAGGAGCGCAGCTGCTCGGCGATGGTCGACACCCGCTGGTGCGGGACCGTCCGGATGCTGATCGTCGCCGTCGCCTCCCGGGGGACGACCGCTCGTGGGAACCCCGTGGGATCGCCGGCCAGGAGCGTCAGCACCTCGATGGTGGGGCGGGCCCAGAGCCGCTCCTCGACGGTGTGGCCCGGCTCGCCGACGATGCTCCGGGTCTCCGTGCGGTCCGTCCACACCTCGCTGTCGAAGCGCAGGTCCGCCAGTTGCTGTCGACGCTCCTCGGTGATCTCGTCGACGTCGTCGAGGAAGCCCGGCACGGCGATCCGTCCGTCCGCGTCGTGCATCGCGGCGAGCACCGCGACGAGCGCGTGCGCCGGGTTGGGCGCCGAACCGGAGACGGCGCCGCTGTGCACGTCACGCGCCGGACCGGTGACGGTGAGTGTCGCGCCCGTCATCCCGCGCATCGAGGTCACGACGGCCGGATCGCCGTCCTTCCACTGCAGGGTGTCCGAGAACACGACCACGTCGCACGCCAGCCGGTCACGCTCGGCGTCCAGGAGCGCCGCGAGGTGTGCCGACCCGAGTTCCTCCTCGCCCTCGACGAGGTACTTGAGGTTCACCGCCGGTCCCGCACCGCCGCGCCGCTCGAGGTGCGCGCGGAGCCCCCAGAGGTGCGCGACGACCTGGCCCTTCGCGTCGGAGGCGCCGCGGCCGTACAGACGCCCGTCGCGGCGCACCGGTCGGAACGGCTCGGTCTCCGCCCACTCCTCGGGCTTGGCGTGCCGGACGTCGTGGTGGCTGTAGACGAGCACCGTCGGCCGCGACGGGTCCGTCTCCGTGCAGCCGAACACCGCGGGCGCCGGGCCTGCGTGCAGGATCGTCGTCTCCAGTCCGACCTCCCGCATCGCGCCCGCGAGCCACCGGGCGGACCGTTCGACGTCGGGCTGTCGGTCGGGTTGCGAGGCCACCGACGGGATCTCGACCCACTCCGCCAGCTGGTCCACGACCTCGATCCGGTGGTGCTCGAGGAAGCGCCGGACGCGGTCGCCGTCGTCGGTGCTCACGCGCCCACCGCCGGGGCGGTCGCGCCGGTCGTCACACGGCTCACGTCGGGCGCCGCGCCGATCGTCACGTCGCTCGCCGCCAGCGCGACGGCGGCCACGTCGGCGGTGGCCGCGTGGAACGCACGTTGGCGGGCCGCTCCCGTCCCGGACCGGAACACGTCCGCGGCTCCGCGTTCGACGAGCTGGTCGTCCCCGTTCGCCACCAGGGCGGGCAGGACCTTGGCGAGCAGCATCGCGACGACCTCCGCCGCGGGTGCCGGCAGACCGGTGGTCGGGTCGACGAGCGTCCCGCCGAGCCCACCGAGCGCCGCGCACCAGTTGGCCAGGCGCAGTGCGCAGACCGACGCCTGCGGTGCCGTGCCGCCGTTGCGCCACTCCTCGGCTGCGGTGTCGACGAGGGCGCGCGCGAGCCCCGCGACGGTGGCCGTGGTCCCGGCGTCGAGGGGCACGTCGGCCACCCGGATCTCGATCGTGGGGTGCCGGTGCGACAGGCGGGCGTCGAAGTAGAGCATGCCCGGGTCGAGCAGCGTCCCGGTGCCGAGCAGTGTGTCGACCACGCTCCGGTACCGCGCTGCCGACCCGTACAGCTCCATCGGACCGGAGGACGGCCACTGGCTCCACGACACCGAGCGCCAGCTCGCGTGGCCCGTGTCGACCCCGTCGTGGAACGGCGAGTTCACCGTCATCGCGAGCAGGACGGGCGTCCACGTGCGGATGCGGTCGAGGACGGCGACGCCCTCCTCCGGCGACGAGACGGCGACGTGCACGTGCAGCCCGCACGACAGGACACGGCGCGGCAGGCTGCCGTACCGCTCGATCATCGCCCGGTAGCGCGGGTCGTCGGTCGGGTGCGGGACCGCCGCCGTCGGCGAGGTCGCGAGTGCGGCGGCACGGGCGCCGAACCCCCGGGCCAGACGGTCCGCGAGCGCCCGGTTCGCGGTCACCTCCTCGTCGAGCGCGGCGAGGGACCGGTGCGGGCGGGTGATGACCTCGAGCATCTCGCGGTGCAGCTCCCCGGTCAGCGGCCCGGCGTCGCCGGCCGCTGCGGCACGGGCGAGCAGACGCCCCGCCACGGGGACCGGCGCACCGGTCCGCCCGTCGATCAGGAGCAGCTCTTCCTCGACGCCCACGGTCCTCATGGGTCCAGTTGAGTCCGCCCGGTGCCGTCGGGGCGCTCAGGGTGCCACTTCACGCGGTTCAGCCATCCGACATGCGCGGACACGCCGTGCACACACGCCGTGCACGGACCCCGTCGTCGGCCGCCGGCGGTTCAGCGGGGGAGTGCCCCCAGCACCTCGGCGGCGCGGGACGCGTCCTCGGCACCGACGTCGAGGTGGGTGACGAGCCGGACGCTCCGTGGGCCGAGCTGCATCACCCGCACCCCCCGCTCCGCGGCCGCGGCCACGAACGCCGCCGGATCGGTGACCTCCGCGAAGACGATGTTCGTGTCGACCGTGGCCGGATCGACGTCGAGCGCCGCGGCGAGCACCCGGGCGTTCGCGTGGTCCTCGGCGAGCCGCTCGACGTGGTGCCGGACCGCGTGGCGTCCCGCGGCCGCCAGGAAGCCCGTCTGCCGCATGCCCCCGCCGTAGCGCTTCCGCCAGGTCCGCGCCGCGGCGACGTGCTGCCGGGACCCGACGAGCACGGAGCCCACGGGGGCGCCGAGCCCCTTCGACAGGCAGACGGACACGGTGTCGTAGCCGGCGGCGAGCTCGCGGAGCGGGGTGCCCGACGCGACGTGCGCGTTCCAGAGCCGGGCACCGTCGAGGTGCACCGCGATCCCGTGCTCCCGCGCGAAGGACTGGACGGCCCGGACCTCGCCGGCGGGCTGGACCGTGCCACCGCCGAAGTTGTGCGTGTTCTCGATCGCGATCGCCGTCGTCGACACGCTGTACGCACCGGCGTTCGGCTCGGCGATGTCGGCGACCGCCGCGGCGACGAGCCGTCCACGCTCCGACGGCCAGGTGCGCGTCGTGATGCCGGAGAACACGGCGGCTGCGCCGAGCTCCGCGCGGACGACGTGGGCACGGACGTCCGCCAGCAGCTCCTCGCCCGGAGCGACGTGCAACCGGAGACCGAGCTGGTTCGCGAGCGAGCCGGTCGGGGTGAACAGACCCGCCTCGTACCCGAGCAGGTCCGCGACCTCCTGCTCGAGGGCGTTCGTCTCCGGGTCCTCCCCGAAGACGTCGTCACCGACCTCGGCCTCGGCCATCGCCCGGCGCATCGCGGGCGTGGGGCGGGTGACGGTGTCGGAGCGCAGGTCGATCGGGGCGTCGGTCACCAGGCAACGCTAACGCGCCGCCCGGGCCGCGGACGTCCGGCACCGCTACCGTGTGGCGCATGCAGACGCCCGCACCCGGAACCCTCCGCATCCTCCACCTCTCGGACACGCACCTGACCGGCGACGGCGCCCTGCACCAGGGGTCGGTCGACACGACAGCGGCGCTCGACGCGGTGCTGGCGCACGTCGACGGCGTGCCCGGGGTCGGGCTCGTCGTCATCTCGGGCGACGTGTCCGAGGACGGCACCCCCGAGTCGTACCGTGCGGTCCGCGAGCGCGTCGGGGCGTGGGCCGAGCGGCACGGAGCGGCCTTCGTCGCGGTGCCCGGCAACCACGACCTGCGCGAGGGATTCCGACAGGTGCTCGCGAACGGGCACGTCCTCGGCCCGGGCGGCACCCCGCTCGCGCACACCACGGAGTACCTGCCGCCGAGCGTCCCGGTCTCGGGGCAGACCACCGTCGCGGGGTTCCGGATCGTGACCGTCGACACGAGCGTCCCGGGGGCCGGGTACGGCGAGGTCAGCGAGACCGCGCTCGAACGGCTCCGTGCGGCGCTCACCGGTGACCCCGTCCCGCACGGCACCGTCGTCGTGCTGCACCACCCACCGGTGCCCGCTCCGACGCTCCTGCACGAGGCGCTCCGCCTCCAGAACCCCGAGGACCTCGCCGAGCTCCTCGAGGGATCGGACGTCCGGGTCGTGCTCGGCGGCCACCAGCACCACCACGCCGCCGGGTCGCTCGCGGGGGTCCCCGTGCTCGTCGCCCCCGGTGTCGCGAACGACACGGACGTCGTCGGACGGTACGACGAGGAGTCCGCCCACGTCGCACACGGAGCCCTCGTCGTCGACGTCGCCGTCGACGGTTCCGTCTGGTCGACCCCGGTGCGCGCACCCGACCCGGACCGCGACGCACTCGCCTTCGCGCTCGACGCCGGGACGGTCGCGCGGATCGCGGCGCAGGCCGGCCCCGACGCGCGCTGAGCGCGTCGCCCGCACCACGGGTGGCCGGGAGGCGCGTCGCGGTCCCGACCCGCTTCCCGTCCGCACGACCGGCGGCCAGGAGGCGCGTCGCCGCGCCGACCCACGCCTCCCGTCCGACCGTCCGCGCCCTGGTACCCCTCGCTCACGGACACCGCTCCGGCGTCGCGAGTACACCGGAGCCATGCCCACGGAAGGAGTCCCCCATGCGCATCGGTAGTGCAGTGCAGTACGACCGGTACGGCGGGTTCGACGTCGTCGACCTCGTCCCGCAGGAACGTCCCGAGCCCGGACCCGGCGACATCGTCGTCGAGGTCGTCGCCGCCGGCCTGAACCACGTCGAGCGGTTCCTCCGCGAGGGGAAGCTGCGCGACCACATCGAGCTGGCGTTCCCCGCCCGTCAGGGCGTCGACTTCGCGGGCATCGTCCGGGCGCGCGGCGCCGAGGTCCGCGACCTCAAGGTGGGCGACGAGGTCATGGGCCACGCGCCCGACGGCGGCGCACACGCCACCTGGGTCCGCGTGCCCCGCGGCGCAGTCGTCAAGAAGCCCGAGCACGTCGGGTGGGAGGTCGCCGGCGGCCTGTACCTCGCCGGTGCCACCGCTGCGACGGTCGTCCGCGGGCTCCGCCTCGGACCGGAGGACACCGTCGTCATCTCGGCCGCCGCCGGCGGCGTCGGGCACATCGAGTGCCAGCTCGCCCACGACGCCGGCGCGACCGTCATCGCACTGGGCAGCCCGCGGAACCACGACTACCTGCGACAGATCGGCACCCTGCCCGTCGCCTACGGCGACGGCGAGGAGGACCGCATCCGCCAGATGGCCGGCGGCCGCCCGATCACCGCGTTCATCGACAACCACGGTGGCGGCGGAGCGGCGGACCTGGCGGCCAGGCTCGGTGTGCCCTCGGAGCGCCTGGTGACCTCGGAGCACCGCCGCGACGTGGAACTCCGGTTCCTCCGCGCTCCGGCCGACGACGAGGAGGCCCGCGACCTGCTGACCCTGCTCGCGAAGGCGGTGCAGGACCGTCGCGTGCAGGTGCTCATCTCGGGCTTCTACCCGTTCGAGTACATCGTCGACGCCTACGAGGACCTCGCCGAGATGCGGTCCCGCGGCAAGGTCGTGATCGGGATGCAGACGGTCGAGACCGGCGCCCGGCTCGACTGGTACCGCTCCGAGAAGGCCCGCGACCTGCGCGACCGGTACGCCGACGAGCGCGGAGCGGACACGGAGACGATGGCCGGCGGGTCCGCGAGCCCGGAGGCCTGAACGGCAGCACGAACGGGTCGGGCCCGGTGTCCAGCAGGACGCCGGGCCCGATCCGTTCGTGGATGGTGGGTGGTCAGCTGAGGACGTCCTTCGTCGCGAACCGTCCGTAGGCCAGCGAGCCGAACACCGCCACGTAGCCGAGCTGCAGCAGGGCGTTCGACCCGAACGAGTCGAACGAGATGGGGTCGCGGAGCAGGTCGCCGAACCCGAGCCACAGGTGCGAGAAGAGGAACGGGTGCAGCCAGTCGAGCTGCGGGAGCTGGTCGAGCACCTGCGACACCCCGGCGAGCACGACCGTCGCGGCCATCGCACCGACCGGCACCGTCGTCAGCGTCGAGGCGAAGAGGCCGATCGCACTGAGACCGAGCATCGAGAGCGACACGTAGAGCGCGAGCAGCAGCGCGCGACCGGCGTACGACCACCCGTCGACCTGCGTGCCGGACAGCAGCGTCACCGGTCCGATCGGGAACAGCAGCGCACCGATCGCCGCGCCGACGAGCACCACCAGGAGCGTCGCCGCCAGGCAGAACGCCACCGCGCCGGCGTACTTGACGAGGACGAACCGCAGGCGGCCGGTCGGAGCCACGAGCAGGTAGCGGATCGTGCCGTGCGACGCCTCGCCTGCGACCGTGTCGCCGGACACGACGCCGACGGTCAGGGGCAGGAACAGCGGGATGGACACGGTGAGCGCGGTGAACGCCACGAAGAGGCCGTTGTTCGTGATGTCCCCGAGGAACGCGGGACCGCCGGATCCACCATCGGTGGTCAGCCGGACCGCGATCGCGATGAGCACCGGCACCAGCGCGAGGGCACCGAGCATCGCCCAGGTCCGGCGGCGCCGGAACAGCAGCGCGAGCTCGGAGCCGAGCAGGGCGAAGGGCCGGACGGGACCACGGACGGTCTCAGGCTGCGACATCGAACCCCTCCCCGGTGAGCGCGACGAACAGGTCTTCGAGGGTGCCGCCGCCGACGGTGATGCCGCGGACGCGCACGTCGGCGCGCACGAGCTCGGCGGTCACCGTCTCCGGCAGGACGTCGGCGGGCAGGTCGGCGACCAGCGTGTCCGCTCCGACGTTCCGACGCGGCGTCAACCCGAGCCGGACCAGCACGGTACCCGCCTGTCCGACGTCCGGCGTGCGGACGGTGACCGTCCGGCCGCCCGTGGCGCGGAGCTCGTCGAGCGAGCCCTGCGCCACGAGGTGTCCGCTCCGCATCACGGCGGCGTGCGTGCAGACCTGCTCGATCTCCGCGAGCAGGTGGCTCGAGACGAACACCGTGGTGCCGTCGTCGGCGAGTGAGCGGATGAGGTTCCGGACCTCGCGCGTGCCCTGCGGGTCGAGGCCGTTCGTCGGTTCGTCGAGCACGAGCAGGTCCCGCGGCGCGAGCAGCGCGTTGGCCAGGCCGAGGCGCTGCTTCATGCCGAGCGAGTAGGCGTGCGCCTTCTTGTCCGCCGCGTGCGTCAGGCCGACGCGGTCGAGTGCCGCGGCGACGCGGTCGCGACGGGTTCGTGGGTCCGAGGTCGGGTCGGCCGCGTCGTAGCGCAGCAGGTTCGCCCGGCCGGTCAGGTACGGGTAGGACGCGGGACCCTCGACCAGGGCGCCCACGCGGGGGAGCACCTCGCGCAGCGCACCGGGCACCGGACGTCCGAGCACCTCGATGGTCCCGCTCGTCGCCGAGGACAGGCCGAGGAGCATCCGGATCGTCGTGGTCTTGCCCGAGCCGTTCGGTCCGAGGAACCCGAACACGGAGCCGCGTGGGACGGCGAGGTCGACGCCGTCGACGGCACGCTGCTTCCGGAACACCTTGACCAGCGACTCGGTCCGGACCGCGAGCTCCGGCACCCGGGGCTCCGCCCGCTCCGGCACCGGGCCGTCCGGGTCTGCTGCTGTCGTCACTTCGCGGCGGCGACCAGGGTGGCCACCGGCACGGCGCCCGCGAGCACCCGACCGTCGTCCGTCAGGTAGACCGACACGAGCGACGTCTGGACGGCGCGGCCGCCGTCGACCGGCTTCGTCACCTGGTCGAGGAGCGCCGTGGTCTCGGTGTCCCGGAGCGTCCGAGCGGAGTCGCCCGCGGGCAGCTCGACCACGGCGTCCCAGCCGGAGCCGGTCACCGTCGGCTCGACACCGCCGCGCTCACCACCGTGGCCGCGTCCGCCCTGCCGGTCGTGACCGGCGTCGGAGAGGTCCTTCGTCGTGACGTCCGCACCGGACGGCGGGGTGAAGTCGAACAGTCGTGCCGCGGGTGCGCCGTAGTCGAGGCTCGTGAACCCGACCTGGAACGCCGGCTCGTCCTTCCCGGCCGCCGTCACCGTGACCCGGAGCGGCAGGCCGGTCTGCTGGTCCACCGCGAGCCGGACGGTGCCGACCAGGGTGTCGTCGGACCTCGGCGTCAGGGTGACCTGCCACGCATCGTGACCGGCGACACGGACCGTCGTCGGGTCGGAGACCCTCGTGCTCGGCGTGATGGCGTCGACCGCGCGCTGCGCCGCCTCGGCCGGGGTTGTCGCGCCGGAGACCGGGGTGTCCGCTCCGTCCGGCAGCGTGACGTGCACGGCCGAGCGGTCCTCCGAGTCCCAGGTCCACACGTCGTCGCCGTTGCGGACGACGTCCTGTTCGGCGAGCTGCTTCGTGAGCTGGAACCGCTGCTTGTCCGGGCTGTCGACGTACAGACGTGCGGTGTGCGAGGCGGTGAGGAGCCCGAGGACGTCGGAAGCATCGCCCTCGAGGTCGGATCCACCGCTGCCGGAGGGGAGCTCCGGCAGGCCGAGGTCGCTCGTCTGCGCGAGCGTGCCGGAGTACTGCGCGTCCCGCGACGCCGCGATGCTGGCGAGGACGTCGGCCGCGGTCGGGTCGGACCCCGCCACCGGATCGGCGGCGGCGTTCGCGATGACGGGCGCGGCGATCGCGCCGGCCACGACGACCGGAGCGATGACGGCGGGCAGCCAGGCTGACTTCTGCATCGTGTCCCCTTCGGTGGAGCGGTGGGTCGCGAGCACCGTACGTCGGGCTGCCGACAGTGGGCTGGGCGTTCCCGGAGCCGGCGACCGCGACACACCGTCAGCCGGACGACGCGACCGCCGTCGCCCCGGCCGGGCGGGCCGGGGCGACGGCGGTCACGATCAGCGGACTGCCGTCAGGTCAGCGAGTGGCGCCCGCTCCGGCGTCGACCCCTGCGTCCGTGCCGACCGGAGCCGAGCCGTCGTAGCCGCAGATCGCCGCGACCTTCTCGGCGCTCGCGCTCGACGTGTCGAACTCGTAGTCGAGCCACTCCAGCGCGAGACGTCGGGCGAGCTCGACGCCGATCACGCGCTGCCCCATGCAGAGCACCTGCGCGTCGTTCGACAGGACGGAGCGCTCGACGCTGAACGAGTCGTGCGCCGTGACCGCCCGGATGCCGGGCACCTTGTTCGCGCTGATCGCCACCCCGAGCCCGGTGCCGCAGACCAGGATCGCGCGGTCGGCCTCGCCGTCCGCGACCATCCGTGCCGCGTCGACGGCGACGTGCGGGTACGCCGTGTGCCCGTCGGCGTCCACACCGACGTCCACCACGCTGGCCACGCGGTCGTCCGCCTCGAGGTCACGTTTGATGACCTCCTTGTAGTCGAAGCCCGCGTCGTCCGAGCCCACCACCAACCGGAACGTCATGCGTCCACTCCTTCGCGTCGTCGTGCGCGGTCGGCGAGCAGCTCGCCGACCCGTGTGAGGACCATCCCCATCGAGGTGGCGCCCGCATCGGGCGTCCCCACGCTCTTCTCGGCCAGGGGCCGGGCGCGCCCGACCTTCGGCCGCAGGTCCGCCGTGGCGTCGGCCTGCTCGACCGCGACCCGCGCCGCCGACCGCCAGGCGGTCGCGAGGTCGGCGCCGTCGTCGACCGAGGAGCGCAACTGGTCGACGAAGGGCAGCAGCGCGTCGAGCAGTGTCTTGTCGCCGCGCGACGCGCCGCCCAGGTGCACGATCGAGTCCGCGAACGCCTGCGCCGCCGCGACGACCTCGGACGGTCCCACGTGCTCGGCGTCGTCGCCGAGCGCGCGGCCGAAGGCCTCGAGCGCCGCACCCCACAGGACACCGGACGTGCCGCCCGCCGACGCGGCCCACGCCTCACCGGCGCGGCCGAGGACGAAGGCGACCCCGGCCTCCCGGTCGGCCTGCTCGACCGCCCGACGGGCCGCACCGATCCCCTTCACCATGCCCCGTCCGTGGTCGCCGTCCCCGGCGACCGCGTCGATGCGGCCCAGGGTCTCCTCCTGTTCGCGGAGCAGCACGTCGATCGCGACGACGGCTTCGCGTGCGGTCTCCGCAGCCCGACGGGAGGCGTCGGTCGCGTCCGGCACGACCGTCGCCTCCGCAGCGGCCTCAGCGACCGCATCGGCCGGCACGAGCGCCGCGACCGGTGCGGCGACCTTGCGGTAGCCCGGCGTGTAGGCGTCCGCGCGCCAGTACCGTTCGAGCTCGTCGTCGAGGAACTGCAGCGTGAGCGAGCAGCCGCCCATGTCGAGGCTGGTGACGAGTTCGCCGACCTCGGGTTCGACGACCTCGAGACCGGCGTCCTCGAGGAGCGGGAGCACCCGGCCCCAGAGCAGGAAGAGCTCCTCGTACTTCGTGTCGCCCAGACCGTTGAGGATCGGCGCGACCCGCGGCCCGGCACCCTCGGGGCGTTCGGCCAGCAGCCGGTCGACGAGCAGCGTGGCGAGTTCCCGGGCGGGCAGCACCGGGACGTCCTGGATGCCCGGCTCGCCGTGGATGCCGAGGCCGAGGCCGAGGTGCCCGTCGGGGACGGAGAAGAGCGGTTCGGTGGTGCCGGGCATGGTGCAGCCGGAGAACGCGACGCCGATCGTGCGGGTCGCGGCGTTCGCAGCGGTGCCGACGCGCTCGACCTCGTCCAGGTCCGAACCGGCGGCGGCGGCCGCGCCCATCGCCTTGAACACCGCGAAGTCACCGGCGATGCCCCGACGCCTGGCGACCTCGTCCGCGCTCGCCACGTCGTCGGTGACCACGACGATGCGGGTGTCGATGCCCTCGGCGCGGAGCCGCTCGGCGGCGAGGCCGAAGTTCATCGTGTCACCGGCGTAGTTGCCGAACGACAGCACCACGCCGCGGCCCTGGTCGGCGGCCTTCGCGACCGAGTACACCTGCGCTGCAGAGGGTGATGTGAAGACGTTGCCGACGACCGCGCCGGTGGCGAAGCCGGGCCCGACGACCCCGCAGAACGCGGGGTAGTGCCCGGAGCCGCCGCCGACGACGACGGCGACCTGCCGGTCGGCGCCCTCGGTGGGGAGGGCGACCACGCCGCCGTGCACACCCCGCACCCGGTCGGCGTACAGGGCGAGCCAGCCGGCGAGCTGGTCGTCGGCGAAGTCCTCGGGGTCGTCGTGGATCGTGGTCATGGAGTGCGTTCCTGTCGTGCGGTGGACCGGGGTCCGGTGGATGGGGTCAGGATCGGGTTGGAGGACCGGGTGCGTCGGTCGGGGTCGGAGGGGCCGTCCGGGCACCGGGCGGCGGTGGGACGTGCGGGGGACCGGGCGGCGGTGGGACGGCCAGCGCCGCCCGGGGTCGGCTCGACGGGCGTCAGCGGGCGCCGCGGTGCGGGCGTCCCTGGGGCACGTCGAGGAAGTGGATCATCACGAAGGCGCACGCGTAGAGGCCCACGAACGTCCAGGTCACCGCCTGGCCGCCGCCGCCGAGCGCGAAGACCGCCGCGACGACGCCGGTGCCGAGGAACGCCGCCCCGCCGGCAGCGGTCGTGTACATCGCCATCGCCGCACCCTTGTGCTCCGGAGCGAGCGCCGGCATGATCGCGCCCATCGGCACGAAGCCCGCGAGCAGGCAGCCGAACACGCAGCCGGCGACGACCGAGAGCACGTAGCCCCAGTCCGATCCGGCGGGGACGAGCTGCGGCACGTACCACCAGGCGACGAGGCCGGTGGCGGAGCCGACGATGCCGAACCACTTGACCGTGCGCTGCCAGCCGATGCGGTCGCCGACCCAGCCGAACAGGGCGTTGACCAGGATGTTCGTCGCGTAGACGCAGACCGTCATGAGGAGCCACCGGCTCTGGCCCCAGCCGCGGTCGTTCGCGATGATCGCGGGGAGCACGACGAACATGCCGAACTCGGGCGCGGTGTTGATCAGGCGGACGAGGAAGCCCATGAGGATCTTCGGGCGGGTCGCGGTGAGCCGGATCCCGCTCGTCATGACGCGCCAGGCGCTCTCGCCGGCGGGCGCGATCCGCGAGAAGCCGTTGGGCAGGCGGACGCCGAACAGCATGATCAGGAACCCGGCGACCACGAGGCCGATCGACGCGATCATGGCACCCGTCTCACCGACCGTGCCGCCGCCGAACACCGGGATCGCCCCGATGGCGAAGAGCGAGCCGAGGGTCGGCAGGCCACCGGTGAAGGCGACGTAGAACCACCCCACGGCGGAGCCGTTCCGCTCCACCGGGGTCGTGATGTTCACCCAGACCAGGAACGCGAACGCGAACAGCGGGTAGCCGAAACCGCGCAGGGCGTAGGCGACGGCGGCGAAGGGCACGCTCTCGACGTGCAACGCCAGCAGGAACAGCACCTCGAAGACGACCCAGACGGCGAAGCCGAGGATCATCACGCGGCGCGGCCCGACCAGGTCGGACAGTGCGCCGGAGACGTAGCTGCCGATGAGCGCGGCGAGGCTGTAGAACGTCACGATCGTGGCGACGGTGGCCTCGGGGCTCCCGAGGACCGCGACCATGTGCGGTGTGATGAAGTTCGACTCGACGCCGTTGCCGGTCATGAAGACCAGCACGGCGACGAAGCCGAGGGCGAGCGGACGGGGGATGCCCATCCGGTCGAGCCGCCCCTCCGGACGGGCGGAGGCGGGCGTGGACGCGGCGGTGGTGCGCGCGGTCGTCGTCGACATCGCGGGGACTCCTCGGTGCGTCAGGCCCGCGCGGCGGACGTGGTCGGGGCGGTCAGCGACGGGACGATCGACACCTTGACGGACGCACCGGCGGAGTCGCCGACCAGGTCGAGGGCCTGCTGGAAGTCCTCGAGCGGGAACTGGTGCGTGCAGATCTCGTCCATCGGCAGCGTGCCCGACTCCAGCAGCTTGATCGCGGCCGGCCAGGTGTGCGGGCCGAGGTGCGCGCCGCGGACGTCGAGCTCCTTGTCGTCGGAGATGATCGACCAGTCCACGGAGACGGCGTCCTTGAACACCGAGTACTCGACGAACGTGCCGAGCTTGCGGAGCAGGTTCAGCCCCTGGGGCACCGCGGAGGGGTGGCCGGTCGCCTCGATGTAGACGTCCGCGCCGTAGCCGTCGGTGAGTTCCTTGACGCGGGCGACGGCGTCCTCCTGCGCGATGTTGATCGTCAGGTCGGCACCGACCTTGCGGGCGAGCGCGAGCTTGTCGTCGACGACGTCGAGCGCGATGATCCGCAGCGGGTTCTTCTGGCGCGCACCGGCGATGGCCGACAGCCCGATCGGCCCGGCACCGGCGATCACGACGGTGTCGCCGAACCGGACGTCGCCGCGCTCGACGGCGTGGAAGGCGCAGGAGAGGGGCTCGGCGAAGGCGGCGACCTGGCCCGGCAGGGCGCGGTCGACCGGGTGCGTCAGGGCCTTGGTCGGCACGAGCACGTACTCCGCCATCGCGCCGTCGAATCCCTTGAAGCCGAACATGTCGTGGACGTTGCACATCCAGTAGGCGCCCTCGAGGCAGTACCGGCACTCCCAGCACGGCACGATCTGCTCGCAGGCGATCCGGTCGCCGAGCGACACACCACGCTTCGCGAGCGCGTCGTCGTCACCGGAGACGACCGTGCCGACGAACTCGTGGCCGGGGATGCGGTCGGCTTCCGCCCACGCCGGTCGGTTCTCGTCGCCCCAGAACTTCGCCGCGCCGTGGTAGCACTTCAGGTCGCTCGCGCAGATGCCGACGGCGTCGGTGCGGAGCAGCAGTTCGCCCGGTCCGGGCTGGGGGACCGGGCGTTCCTCGAGTCGGTAGTCGCCCGGCCCGTGCACCACGACGGCACGCATCGTGGTCGGGATCGTCGGGTCGGTGCGGTCCTGGTGCGGGGTCTCGGTCGTCGTCGTCGACATGTGCTGGTCCTCCGTTGGTCAGCCGGGCGGGGCGCCCGTTCCGATGGTTCGGCGACGACTGTACACGGTCGGGAACAGATGTCCAGAACACAATTTCTGCTATCGTTCCGACACCACCACCCCGATCGCGAGGGAGCGACCATGACCACCACCGCCGCCACCGACCTCGCCGCTGCGCTGCGTCCGGGCCCTGCTGCCGTCGACCTGACGAACGACCTGACGGGCCGGACCGCGGTCGTCACGGGTGGGGCCTCGGGCATCGGCAACGCCATCGCGCACGCCTTCGCCTCCCGCGGCGCACGGGTCGCGATCGTCGACGTCCGGACGGACGCCTCGGCTGCGGCGGCCGCGGACCTGCCCGTCGTCGCCGCCGGGGCGCACCTCGGGCTCGCGTGCGACGTCACCGACGACGGGTCCGTCACGGCCGCGGTGCAGCGGGTCGTCGACGCGGCGGGCTCGATCGAGGTGCTCGTCAACTGCGCAGGCATCGTGGCGCTCGACGCCGCCGAGGACCTCGACGCCGGGGCCTGGGCCCGGACCCTCGACGTCAACCTGACCGGCACCTTCCGGCTCGCCCAGGCCGTCGGGCGCCACATGCTCGCGGCGGGTGCCGGTCGGATCGTGAACATCGCGTCGCAGGCGGCGCACGTCGGCCTCGACCGGCACGCGGCCTACTGCGCCTCGAAGGCCGGTGTCCTCGGCCTCACGCGGGTGCTCGCGCTCGAGTGGGGCGGACGCGGGGTCACGGTCAACACGGTCTCGCCGACCGTCGTGCTCACCGACCTCGGACGGGCGGCCTGGGCGAACGAGGCGGGCATCCGCCACCAGGCCGAGATCCCGACCGGCCGCTTCGCCACCCCCGCCGAGATCGCCGCGGCAGTGGTGTTCCTGGCGAGCGACGGTGCCGCGATGGTCAACGGTGCCGACCTCAGGGTGGACGGCGGGTTCACGATCCGGTGACCGTCGGTCGGACTACGATCCGAGTGTCCGACCGATCCGAAGGGTCCCGCAGCATGTCCTCCGAGAGCACCACCGGCGCCGAGGGGTCGCGGGCCCGCTTCCCGCTCGACACCGTCTACCAGGCGGCGCGGATGTACTACCTCGAGGACGCGACCCAGGTCGAGATCGCCTCGCGGCTCGGGGTCTCCCGACCCACGGTGAGCCGCCTCGTCGCCGAGGCCCGTCGGGCGGGCCTCGTCCGCATCGAGGTCGTCGACCCCTTCCAGGACGAGACCGTCGCCCTGGCCGAGCGCCTGCAGGTCGTGCTCGGCCTGCGTGCCGTGCACCTGGCCGCCGTGACGCACCAGGCCACGCTCGGTGCCGACCTGGCCGCCCCGATCGCGACCGCGGTCGAGGGGATGGGGCTCACCCCTGGTGACGCGGTCCTGGTGTCGTCGGGGCGCACGGTCTACGACGTCGCGCACACGGGGATGCCGCCGCTCGCGGGCGTGCAGCTCGTCCCCACCGTCGGCGGGCAGGCCGACCCGATGCCCTGGTTCCAGACGAACGAGATCACCCGGACCGCGGCGGAGCGCTCCGGGGCGATCCCCGCGTTCCTGTTCGCGCAGGCCCTGCCGTCCGCAGCGATGCGGGCCTCGCTCGACGAGGACCCCGCCTTCCAGCACGTCGTCGGCCTGTGGGGGCGGGCCAAGGGTGCGATCCTCGGCATCGGCGCACCGACCCCGACCCGTGACGCACTGGCGCGGGGGATCCCCGTCGAGGACGCCGCCTTCGACCACGCGGCCGGCGACGTGTGCCTCAACTTCTTCGCCGCCGACGGGTCGCCCATCGAGTTCCCCGGCAGCGAGCGCATGGTCCGGACCTCGCGCGAGGTCCTGGCCGGTGTGCCGCACGCGGTGGGCGTCGCCGTGGGGACGGCGAAGGTCCCGAGCATCATCGGCGCGGTCCGTGCCGGCATGATCAACGAGCTGGTGACGGACGCCGCGACCGCCCGCGCCCTGCTCGACGCACTCGCCTGAGCCGGTCGCTCAGGACGGCGCGGTGACCGTGCCGTCCGCGACCCGGACGGCACGGCGGACGGACGGGAGGCACGGTGCGGGCCGGTGCCGCGCCTCCCGTCCGTCCCCCGTCGCGACCGTCAGGCGGTCGGGCGGGCGGTCCGGCGCACGTCCCACAGGTGGTGCACCGGGTCGTGCGCGTAGTAGGTCGCGAGGGTCGCGACCGTGAAGACGCTGCCGTCCGACCGCCGGCCGGTCCGCCCGAGGGCGTCGTCCGGTACGGCGGCGAACGCAACCGCGGCGTCACGAGCCGCCTCGGTGAGATCGCGGGCCACGACCGCCGGGTCCTGCTCGCCGTAGCGCTCCGCGACGGCGGTGGCGTCCTGGTCCCAGTTCGGGAAGGCCGGGTCGTCCTCGGACAGCACGAGGCGGAGGCGTTCCGTCATCTTCCGGTGGACGTCGCGGACGTGCGCGCCGTACTCGAGCGGCGACCACGTGTGGTCGTCCGGGCGCTGCCGGACGTCCGGACGGGCGAGCTGCTCCGGCCAGGACGCCGTGTTCTCCGCGATGACGGCAGGGACGTCACGGAAGGCCAGGGCTGCGCCGTCGAAGCCGCACTCGGGGCACGCCGCGCCGATCACCCAGGTCCAGTTCTTCGTGTCCGGTCGGATCGTCACGGGGCAGACGTTACCGGCTCGTGACCTCGCACTGCATCCGCACGGTGATGCGGATCCGGCGTGGCCTCCGTCCGGGTGACACGCCGGTACCTGTGAATCCCCGGCCGATGACATGTCGGTCGCTCGGTACCGTAGCTGGCTGTTCCGGGCCGGTACCGATCGGCTCGTCCAGCCACGAGGAGATCGCGTATGGGTTCCGACCCCAGCAGTACCACCACCCGGCCGCCCCGACGCCTGCGGGTCAGTGACGTCACGGTGGTCGACAGGAGCATGATGCGCCGGGCCGTCAGTGGCATGGTCGTCGGCAACACGATGGAGTGGTACGACGTCGGAGTCTACGGGTACCTGGCCGTCACGATGGGCAAGGTGCTCCTGCCCACGGCCGAGCCGTCGGTGCAGATCCTCTTCAGTCTCGGGGTGTTCGCGGCGACCTACATCGCACGGCCCCTCGGCGGGATCGTGTTCGGGCGGCTCGGGGACCGCCTGGGTCGGCAGAAGGTGCTCGCGACGACGCTGATCCTGATGGCGTCGTCGACGTTCCTCATCGGGGTGCTGCCGACGTGGTCGACCATCGGCGCGCTCGCCCCCGTCGTCCTCGTCGTGCTGAAGCTCGCGCAGGGCTTCTCGACCGGCGGTGAGTACGCCGGCGCCACCACGTTCGTGACCGAGTACGCCCCGGACCGGCGGCGCGGCTTCTTCGCGAGCATCCTCGACTTCGGCAGCTACATGGGCTTCGCGCTCGGCGCCTCCGTGGTGACCGTGCTGCAGGTGACCCTGGGCGAGGCGACGATGACCGCCTGGGGCTGGCGGCTGCCGTTCTTGCTCGCCGGCGTGATCGGCGTCGTCGCGATCTGGTTCCGCCTGCGCATCGAGGAGTCGCCGGTGTTCCAGGCGACCCAGGCGGCGCAGGAGGCCGCCGCGTCGGACCGCGAGGCCGCCGAGGGTGGTCGTCCCGCGAACGTGCTCGTCATGGTGCGCGACCACTGGCGCCCGATCGTCATCGCGATCATGCTCGTCGGCGCATCGAACACGGTCGGCTACGCGCTGACCTCGTACATGCCGACGTACCTCACCGATGCGCTCGGGTACTCCGCGATCGACGGCACGCTCCTCACCATCCCCGTGCTCGTGCTGCTCGCCGTGATGCTCCCGGTCGCCGGGCGGCTGTCGGACCGCATCGGTCGCCGCACCGTGATGTGGATCGGCGCCGGCGCCACGGTCGTGCTCGCCGTCCCGGCGTTCCTGCTCATCGGGCACGGTGCGCAGTGGTCGACCCTCGCCGGACTCGGGCTGCTGGCGCTGATGACCGCGCTGTGGGTGTCCAACCAGGCGGCCTCGCTGCCGGCGCTGTTCCCGACGTCGACCCGCTACGGCGGCATGGGCTTCGCCTACAACATCGCGATCGCGGTGTTCGGCGGGACGACGCCGCTCATCGTGCAGGCGCTCCTGACGGCGACGGGTGACCAGCTGGCGCCCGCGTACTTCCTCGTGGCGATGAGCATCGTCGGAGCGATCGGCGTGTTCTGCATGCGCGAGTCGTCACAGCGGCCGCTGCCGGGGTCGATGCCCGCGGTGGAGTCCGAAGCAGAGGCACGCGAGCTCGTGCTCACGCAGGACACGAACCCGAACCTCGACCTGGGCGACCTGCCGTTCGCGGCGCAGGACCGGGCGGAGGCGTCCACGCGCCACTGAGGGCCACTGCCCGGCGCTGCCCGGCGCTGCCCAGCGCTGGCCGGTGCTGGGCGGCGCTGGCTGGCGCTGGCCGGCGTCGACCAGCGTCGGTCAGTCGTTCCGGTGCTCGTGGGACGGGTCGAGCGTCGGCCACACCGGGAACGGGTCCGCCCACCGGCGCCAGAGGTCCGGTCCGGCGAGCAGCTCGTCCGGGGTGAGCAGGGCGCCGTCGAGGGCGCGTTCGATCCCGTGCACGTCGAGTCGCTCGCCGACGAACCAGATCGCCTGCCCGACGGGGGCGTCCTCGTCCCAAGACGGGTTCGCGGTGGGGTCGAGCGCGAGCATCGCCCCGAAGCTCGACCACGACCCGACGTGGTCCGGGCGGGACGCCAGTCGGAAGAAGCCCTTCGAGCGCAACACCCGGCCGTTCACCCCCGCGCTGAGGTCGTGCGCGATGACGTCGGCCAGGCGCCCGGGGTGGAACGGCAGCGGCTCGCGGTACCGCAGGCTGACCAGGTCGTCCTGCGGGCCGCGCCCCGTGTCCACCCGGTCCGCGTCGCTCGACAGTGCACGCATCCACCCGGCACCCGAGGTCAGCAATCGGGCGGCACCGCCGTTCGACGCCGGCAGGTCGAGCGGCCCTCGCAGCGCGGGCGCCGCGACGATCACCGCGTGCGGCGCCATGCGGTGCAGCAGTGCGACGAGCGCGCGACGGCGACGGCCCGAGAGGGGTTCGACCCGGTCGAGCGCGACGACGGTCGCGTACTCGACGAGGGATGCCACCCGTTCCGCGGCCACGAAGGCGTCGTCCACGTCGGACCACAGCAGGTGGGCGACGTCGTCGGCGCAGAGCACGGCGACGACGTGGCGGAGGACGCGGTCGTCCCCGGTCTCCGAGCGCGCGGCGTTGGCGAGCATCATGCCGACCGCACGGACGTCGACCTCGGGCGCGAGCGTGACGACGAGGTCGTGGTCGGCGTCGGGTCCGCACACGCGGTCGAGCTGGTCGCGCCGCGCGGCGATGCCCCGGGCTGCGGCGAGGGCGTTGCCGGCGACGTGCATGCGGTGGCCGCTGCCGATCCTGGTGGCGACCCGGACGGCGTCGGTGTCGTGCAGGGCGGAGACGAGGGTGGTGGCAGCAGGGCGCATGTCGAGTACCCTACATGACAACCGTTCTCAACAAGGAGTCGGTGGAGGAGGAGATCCGTGAAGGTCCGCAACTCGCTCAAGGCGCTCAAGAAGATCCCCGGTTCGCAGATCGTGCGACGACGGGGCCGTGTCTACGTCATCAACAAGCGCGACCCCCGCTGGAAGGCCCGCCAGGGGTAGGGCGCCGGCCGTCCGTAGGGTGGGACCATGCGACTCCTGCTCATCCGGCACGGCCAGACCCCCGCGAACGTGAACGGTGTCCTCGACGCCGAGGTGCCCGGCCCCGGGCTGACGGACCTCGGACAGCAGCAGGCCGACGCGCTCCCCGCAGCCCTGGCCGACCGCGGCATCGAGCGGCTGTTCGTCTCCTCGATGGTGCGGACGCAGGTCACCGCGGCACCCCTCGCTGCGGCGCTCGGGCTCGAGCCCGTCGTGCTGCCCGGGCTGCGCGAGATCGAGGCGGGCGACCTGCAGGGCAGGCGGGACCGGACCTCGGTGCAGCTCTACATCTCGACAGTGCACGGCTGGTCCGCGGGAGACCGTGCGAGCCGCATGCCCGGTGCCGAGAGCGGGGACGACTTCTTCGCACGCTACGACGACGCCGTGCGGCAGATCCTCGAGACGGGCGTCGAGGTCGCTGCGGCGTTCAGCCACGGCGCGGCGATCCGGACGTGGGCGAGCGCGGTCGGGCAGAACACCCCGGACGAGTTCGGGACGCAGCGGCACCTCGAGAACACGGGCATCGTCGAAGTCGAGGGATCGTTCGACGACGGCTGGCGCCTGGTCGACTGGGAAGGCGAGCCCGTCGGGGGCGAGGACCTGGTCGACCGGACGGCGCAGGACCCGACCGGCGACGCGTTCTGACGCGACCGGGGTCGTGTCTCGAGACGCCGGTGTCGGCGCGAGGCGCCCGGACCGCATCGAGACGCCGCCGGAAGCGGCGGTGTCTCGCCGGGGCGGCGGTGTCTCGTGGTCCGAACGGTGTGCGGGTGCGCGACACACGACGGACGGGAGGCGCGGTGCCAGCCGGCACCGCGCCTCCCGTCCGTCCGTGCTCGCGTGGACTACGCGGGCTGCGTGGTCGTGTGCAGCGGCACGATCACGCCGTGCGACTCGCGCAGGACGTCGAGGGTGCGCTGGACCTCGTCCGCGCGCTCCTCGGTGCTCCAGCCCAGGGTCTCGGCGAGGACGTCGGCCAGCTCGTCGAGCAGGTCGATGGTCACGCCGCCCACGAAGGCCAGGTTCGTGCGACGGAGCACCACGTCCACCAGGTGCACGGCCTGCTCGTGCTGCGCGAAGTACGCGACCTCGGCCTTGGTGAGCGACGGGTCGGACTCGAGCGGCTCGACCGGGCCGTCCGTCAGGACGTCGACGACCTCGGCGGCACGGGTGCCGTAGCGCTCGAGCAGCCCCTCCACCACGGACGCGTCGAGACCGTCGCGGTGCGACGTGATCCACAGCGCGCGCTGCGCGTCGGTGGTCGGGAAGTCCTTGCCACCGCCGATCGGCATGCCGGTCGTGTCGACCTTGCGGGCGACGCCGAGCTTCGTGGTGACGTCGCTCGACAGGTGCGCCGCGAGGGCGCGGAACGTCGTCCACTTACCGCCGACGAGGCTCAGCACCGTCGTACCGGGCAGCCCGGCGATCGGGGTGTCCACGATCCGGTAGTCGCGGGACACGAAGCCGGGGGCCGTGTCCTCGTGCCGGGGGAGCGGGCGGATGCCCGAGTAGCGGTAGACGATGTGGTCGCGGTTCAGCTCGATCTGCGGGAAGACGTGCGCGACGAGGCCGAAGAAGTAGTCGACCTCCTCCTCGGTGCAGACCGCCGGCTGCGACGGGTCGGCGTCGATGTCGGTCGTGCCGATGAGGACCCGGCCCTTGAGCGGGTAGATGAGGACGATGCGACCGTCGTTGTTCTCGAAGAACAGCTCGCGCCCCTTGGTCGCCTCGAGCAGCTCGTCGTTCTTGACGACGATGTGGGAGCCCTTCGTCCCGCCCATGAACTTCGTCTCGCCGCCGAAGGCCTGGTTCGTCAGGTCGGTCCAAGGGCCGGACGCGTTCACCACGACGTCCGCGGTGAACACGAAGTCCTCGCCGGTCTCACGGTCGCGCAGAACGACGCCACCGTCGCGGGTGCCGGCTGCCTCGACGTAGTTGACGGCACGAGCGGTCGCGGTGCTGCCGGTGCCCTGCGCGGCGGCGAGGCCGTCCTTGAGGACGTCGAGCGCCAGGCGCTCGGGCTCGTGGACCGAAGCGTCGTAGTACGTGCCCGTGTACTTGAGGTCCTTGTTGAGCGCGGGCATGTCCGCGAGCGCGGCCTTCTTGGTGAGGAAGCGGTGCTTCGGCACCGAGCCACCGTCACGCGAGAAGGAGTCGTAGATCGTCATGCCGATCTTGATGAGGGCCGCGCCGCGCTCCTTGGTCGAGCGCTGCTTGTGGGTGAGCATGCGCAGCGGGGCGTTCATGATGCCGGAGAACGTCGAGAAGATCGGCATCGTCGTCTGCAGCGGCTTGACGTAGTGCGGTGCGATGCGGATCAGGCCGTTGCGCTCCTGCACACTCTCGCGGACGAGGCGGAACTCGCCGTTCTCCAGGTAGCGGATGCCGCCGTGGATCATGTGGCTCGACGCGGCCGAGGCCCCGCCGGCGTAGTCGCCGCGCTCGACGAGCACGACGTCGACGCCCTGCAGGGCGAGGTCGCGGAAGGTGGCGATGCCGTTGATGCCGCCACCGACGATGAGGACCTGTGCGTTCGGTCGCTCCGTGAGCGCGCTGACCGTCTTCCGGGGCTGCGTCTTCTTCGACATGGTGCGTCGCTTCCTTGGGTCGGTTCCGTGGGGGACGACTCCGATCGTGCGCTTCCGTGGGAGGTCGGGCAACTCGTGTGCACGAACGTGCAGCACACGTGTCCGACAGCCTGCCGCGGCGGCTCGCAACGCCGCTCCGGACGTGGGGGTGACGGCCGGGAGGCGCGACAGGGGTTGCAGAGGCCCTGCACGTCCGTGCATGCTCGGTTCCCATGAGTGACGCAGCGCAGCCGATGCGCACGCAGCAGGCGCTGCGCGCCGCGCACCTGTACTACCTGCAGGACCTGACGATGGACGCCATCGCCGACGAGCTCGGGACCTCGCGCTCGTCCGTGTCGCGGCTGCTGAAGTACGCACGGGACACCGGGCTCGTGGACATCCAGATCCGCTCGCCCCTCGACCAGGCTGCCGCGCTCAGCCGCAACATCCGCGCGCGCTTCGGCGTGCACGCGCACGTCGTGCCGGTGCCGGACCACACGAGCGACGTCGACCGACTCGAGCGGGTGGCGCTCAGCGCAGCACGCATCCTGACGCAGTACGTCGAGTCGAACATGGTGATCGGGATCTCGTGGGGGTCGACCGTCAGCGCGGTCAGCCGGTACCTCGTGCCGAAGACCACGCACGGCTCCACCGTCGTGCAGATCAACGGTGCGGCGAACACCCGGACGACCGGCATCGTGTACGCCTCCGAGATCCTGCGGCGCTTCGGCGAGGCGTACGGCGCGTTCGTGCAGCAGTTCCCGGTGCCGGCGTTCTTCGACGACCCCGCGACGAAGGACATGCTCTTCCGGGAACGGTCGATCCGACGGGTGCTCGACCTGCACGAGCGGATGGACCTGGTCGTCTTCGGGGTGGGCGCCCCGCAGGCCCCCGTGCCCTCGCACGTGTACTCCGGCGGGTACCTCGACCCGTCCGACCGTGACGAGCTCGCCGACGCCGGCGTCGTCGGGGACGTCTCGACCGTGTTCTACCGGGCCGACGGCTCGTGGAAGGACATCGGCGTGAACGCTCGGGCGGGTGCGCCGGACCTCGACACGATCAAGCGCGCACCGCGCAGGGTCTGTGTCGTCGCGGGCCGGTCGAAGGCCGCGTCGCTCAAGGGTGCGCTGGCCGCCGGGCTCGTCACGGACCTCATCCTCGACGAGAGCGTGGGGCAGGCGATCCTGCAGCCCTGAGTCAGATCACGACGTTCTTGTCAGTGGTCCCCCGTAGGTTCTGGTGCATGGTGCTTCCTCGCGAGAACCACGGTCCGACCGTGCCCGAGCGCCCCGTTCCGGCACGGACCGAGCCCCAGGACGGCGGCAGCCGGGACGGCCGCTCCTTCCGTCGGCTCGTCGGCACCGACGTCGATGAAGCCCTGTCGTTCTTCACCGGCGACTACGACTTCCGGGCACCGCGCGTCCGCCGGACCCGGCAGCGACCGCAGTGGGACTTCGCTGGGGTCGGGGACGAGCGCCTGTCGCTCCGCTCGTCGCGGTTCCTGGTCGACCTCCGTACCGAGAGCGTCGTCGAGGATCAGGTCATCGTCGCCTGGCTCCGGTCCGGTGCGAGCACGATCACGTTCGACGGTCGGTCGGTCGACCTCGAGCCGGGGGTGCCGGTGGTGCTGCCAGACGCGTACGAGCTGCACCACCGCGACATCGGGTTGAACCTCGTGCAGCTCGACCGCGAGTACCTGCGGAGCGTCGTCGGCGACCCGGACCTCACCTTCGACCCGATGCGCCGCCCGACGGCGGAGGGCATCCGGGCATGGCAGGCGGCCGTGCGCGCCCACTCGTCGACGTGGCTCGATGTCGGGCACGAGCTCAGCCCCACCGTGCAGCGCACCATCACGGACGCCTTCGCCGCCGCGGCGGTCGAGGCCTTCCCGCACCGTGAGCGCTGGCAGGCGACCGTGCGCGGGCACGGGCCGGAGCACGACCGGCTGCGCCGTGCGCTCGAGTACGTGCACGCCCACGCCCGCGACCCGATCGGGACGCCCGAGATCGCCGCGGCGGCCGGGCTGAGCCCGCGTGGTCTGCAGCAGTCGCTCCGGCGACACCTCGACCAGACGCCGGGCGACCTGCTCCGCGGGGTCCGGCTCGACGGCGCTCGCGGTGACCTGCTGCGCGGCGACCGCGACGAGACGAGCGTCGCGGACATCGCCCGCTCGTGGGGGTTCGGGCACCTCGGTCGGTTCTCGGCCACCTACCGAGCCCGCTTCGGGGAGCTGCCCAGTGAGTCGCTCCGAGCGCGCTGACCGCTGGTTCGGTCCGGAGCGCCTCGCGGGGGCGCTCACCGAACGCGGTCGCACCGACCGCTCGCTCCGTGCGCAGATGTTCGGCGGAAACGCGCGGGTGACGAACCCTGGCGCATCGTGGCTGACACCTGCACCGCCCACGAAGGAGTCCGTGATGCTGATCGGCGTCCCCACCGAAGTCAAGAACAACGAGTACCGCGTCGCGGCGACCCCGGCGGGCGTCGGTGAGCTCGCGCTGCACGGCCACCAGGTGCTCGTGCAGGCCGGCGCCGGCACGGGATCATCGTTCTCCGACGACGAGTACCGCGCCGCCGGTGCCACCGTCGTCGACACCGCGGCCGAGGTCTGGGGACGCGCCGAGCTCGTGCTCAAGGTCAAGGAGCCCGTGGCATCGGAGTACGACGCGATCCGCCCCGGCCAGGTGCTCTTCACCTACCTGCACCTGGCGGCGGACCGGCCGTTGACCGACGCGCTCGTCGCCTCGGGGGCCACTGCCATCGCCTACGAGACCGTGCAGCTGCCGGACCGCTCGCTGCCGCTCCTGTCGCCGATGTCCGAGATCGCCGGACGGCTGTCGGTGCAGGTCGGCGCGCACCAGCTCATGCGGGCGAACGGGGGTCGCGGGCTCCTGCTCGGTGGCGTCCCGGGCACCCCGAAGGGCCGGGTCGTGGTGATCGGCGGTGGCGTCGCGGGCGAGCACGCGGCCACGATGGCGCTCGGACTCGGGGCCGAGGTCACCGTGTTCGACATCAGCCTGCCGCGGCTCCGTGCGCTCGACGCCCGGTTCGACGGTCGGATCACGACGCTCCGGTCCTCCTCCCACGCGATCGCCGACGCCCTGCGGGACGCCGACCTCGTGATCGGGTCGGTGCTCATCCCCGGGGCTTCTGCCCCGAAGCTCGTCACCGACGCGATGGTCGCGGACATGCGGCAGGGCTCGGTCCTGGTCGACATCGCGATCGACCAGGGCGGGTGCTTCGAGGGCTCGCGGCCCACGACGCACGACGACCCGACCTTCCTCGTGCACGACGCCATGTACTACTGCGTCGCGAACATGCCGGGCGCGGTGCCCCGCACGAGCACGATCTCGCTGACGAACGCGACGCTGCCCTACGCGCTGGCGATCGCCGACCAGGGCTGGGAGCGGGCGACCGAGGCCGACCCGGCGCTCGCGAAGGGTGTGAACGTGCACGCGGGCCGCGTCGTCAACGAGGCCGTCGCCGCTGCGCACGGTCTGGCGGCCGCCGTGCGCTGACGCGCGGGGAGCTGACGCGCCGTCGCGCGCCGCACCTCCCGCGAGTACTGCGCGAAAGCGACAGTGTGCCCCCGGAGATCGGCGGCGCACTGTCGCGTTCGCGGACCACTCCGGCTGCCTGCGAGGCGGGCTGGCAGCGGCCGCCGCGGACAGGGCCGCACCGCACCGCGCCGCCCGATGCGCGGCCCGGCTACGACACGCGCGCCGCGGGACGCCTCGAGCCGACCCAGCCCGTGCGGGTGCGGACCGCGAGCGTGACGACCACGACGGCCGCGATCGCCACGACCGCCGCCACCGCCGTCGGCACCGAGACGAGCGAGCCGTCGAGCCGCCCGACCGCGACCCACGCGAGACCCCAGGACAGCGCCGCGGTCGGTGCGAGTCGCCCGCCGCCCCAGATCGCGAGCAGCACGCCGACGAGGCCGGCCACCGCGGCGACGACCACGCCCCAGACGTCCTGCCCGAACCCGAAGCCCCGGAAGCCCGCGGCCGTCAGCACCGCGGCGGTGTTGGCCGCGGTCGCGACGCAGACCCACCCGAGGTACAGGCCGAAGGTCCCGTCGGTCACGACCGCCTCGACGGTGCCGGACGGCCGGGTGCGCCGGAGCACTGCGAACGCCCACACCAGGACGCCCAGCAGCGCGACGATGACCGGCTCGCTCGCCCACAGGAACCCGAACTGCACGGACAGGATCCACGCCGCGTTCAGCAGCAGGGACAGCACCGCGGGTACGAACAGGCGCTCGTGGCGCTCGTCGTCGGCGGTGCGGAAGAACTGCCGCACCGCGTACGCGATGAGCCCGACGTAGACCACGCTCCAGATGGAGAACGCCGGTCCGTCGGGGGCGATCGCCGTCGAGGAAGCGGAGAGGGCCCCTCCCGCTGCGTCCTGGATGGGTGTTCCTCCCGCTGCGCCGGACCCGACGTACGCGCCGACCACCGCCACGACCGCGCTCACCGCGATCGCGATGCGCTTCCAGATCCTCTTCATGTCCGCTCCGTTCGTCAGCATGCTGATGACCTGCACGGTAGGCCCCCGGTCGTCGCCGGCACGCAGCGCGTCCCCAGGTGCCAGGGGACGGACGAGGACGGCGGGGCGGGAGCGGCCCGGCGGCACGGTGCGTACGGTGGCGTGGTGACCGTCGAGCTCAACACCGTCTACGTCGACCGCATCGCCCCGATGGCGTGCCCGTCCCTCGACGACACCTTCCGCCTGGTGGGGGAGCAGGGCGCCAGCGCGTGCATCGTCCTGCACGAGCCGGACGCCGTGGAGCTCGGCGACGTCGCGGTCGCGCTCGGACTGCACGAGCTCGCGGTGGAGGACGCCGCCGAGGGGCACCAGCGCCCGAAGCTCGAGCGCTACGGGTCGACGCTCTTCACGGTCCTCAAGCCCGCGGTCTACCACGACGGTGCCGAGGAGGTCGAGTTCGGCGAGGTGCACGCCTTCGTCGGCCAGGACTTCTTCCTGGCCGTGGTCGCCGCGGACCCCCGTGGGCGCGAGGCGGTCCCGCGCGCACTGCGGCGCATGAGCGGCAAGCCCGGACTCGTCACCGCCGGACCGCAGGCACAGCTCTGGGCGCTCATGGACTCGATCGTGGACGGCTACGCCCCGGTCATCGACGGGCTCGAGGAGGACATCAACCAGATCGAGGACCAGCTGTTCTCCGGTGTCGCCGGGGTGTCGAAGCGCATCTACGAGCTGTTCGGCGAGGTCGTCGACTTCCAACGTGCCGCCCGACCGCTCATCGGGATGATCGAGAACCTGCACCGCGGCGCCGAGAAGTACCACCTGCCCGTCGAGCTGCAGCGCCGCTTCCGTGACGTGCTCGACCACGTGATCCGCACCGTCGAACGCCTCGACACGTTCCGGCAGTTGCTGCAGAACGCGCTGACGGTCGACTCGACCCTGGCGGCGCAGAAGCAGAACGACGACACGAAGCGGATCTCCGGCTGGGCGGCGATCCTGTTCGCGCCGACGCTCATCGCGGCGATCTACGGCATGAACTTCACGCACATGCCCGAGCTGTCGTGGACGTGGGGCTACCCGCTGTCGATCGTCGCGATGATCGCCTTCGCCGCGATCCTGTTCGTCGTGTTCAAGGTGAAGCGCTGGTTCTGATCCCGCGCGCGCGTCGGGTTGCGCCGAGCGCGCTCGGGCAGCCAGGCTCGGACCCGTCACCGACGCCGACCGGAGCAACGATGCCCACCACCTCGCAGACCGCGCACGACCTCGTCCACCTCAGCGCCGGCGGGGTGTCGCTCGTGCTCGACTGCCGTGACGACGCGCTGCCCGCCGTCGTGCACTGGGGTGCCGCCCTCGGGCCGCTCGACCACGACGAGCTCGTCGCCCTCGCGGATGCCGACGTCGCCCCGGTCGCCAACAACGAGGCCGACGTGCCCGTCCGCCTCGCCCTGCTGCCGGAGCCCCACCGCGGCTGGACCGGCCGGCCCGGACTCTCGGGCCACCGCGACGGCCGCGACTGGTCGCCCGCCTTCACCGTCACCGCGCTCGAGGTCGACGCCGACCGCGTCGTCGCCGAGGCCGCGGACACCACCGCCGGGCTCGCCGTCCGCGTCATCGTCGAGGTGCTCGGGTCCGGACTGGTCCGTGCCCGCGCCGCCGTCACGAACACCGCCGACGGCGTCTACACCGTCGACGACCTCACCGTCGCGTTCCCGGTGCCGTCCCGTGCCCGCGAGGTCCTCGACTTCGCCGGGCGATGGGGCAAGGAGCGCACCCCGCAGCGTCGCGAGCTCGTGGTCGGCACCCACGAGCGTGACAGCCGCAAGGGCCGCACCGGCTCCGACGCCGCGACCGTGCTCAGCGTGGGGGAGCCCGGGTTCGGGTTCGCCCGTGGCGAGGTCTGGGGGGTGCACACCGCGTGGAGCGGCAACCACCGCCACTTCGCCGAACGGCTGTCCACCGGGCGCCAGGTCGCCGGGGGCGGCGAGCTCCTGCTCCCCGGTGAGGTCCGACTGGCCACCGGCGACACCTACGAGGGCCCCTGGGTGTACGCCGCCTGGGGCGACGGTCTCGACGACCAGGCCGGGCGCTTCCACCGGTGGCTCCGCAGCCGCCCGCAGCACCCGGCGACGCCCCGCCCGGTGACGATCAACGTCTGGGAGGCCGTCTACTTCGACCACGACCTCGCCCGCCTCACCGACCTCGCCGAGCGGGCCGCGCGGCTCGGGGTCGAGCGGTACGTGCTCGACGACGGCTGGTTCCGCGGCCGCCGCGACGACCACGCGGGCCTCGGCGACTGGTACGTCGACGAGGACGTCTGGCCCGACGGCCTCGGTCCGATCGTCGACCGTGTCCGTGCGCTCGGCATGGAGTTCGGCCTGTGGTTCGAACCGGAGATGGTGAACGAGGACAGCGACCTCGCCCGGGCGCACCCCGAGTGGATCATGCAGGCCGACGGTCGGCTGCCCGTCCGCTCGCGTGACCAGCAGGTGCTCAACCTGGCGATCCCGGAGGCGTACGCCCACGTGCTCGAGCGGATGACGGCGATCATCGGGGAGTACGCGGTCGAGTACGTCAAGTGGGACCACAACCGCGACCTGGTCGAGGCCGGGCACCCGGGCGGTGGTGCCGCCGTGCACGAGCAGACCCTGGCCACCTACCGGCTGATGGCGACGCTCAAGGAGCGCTTCCCGCAGCTCGAGATCGAGTCGTGCTCGTCCGGTGGGGCCCGGGTCGACCTCGCGGTGCTCGAGCACACCGACCGCGTGTGGGTGTCCGACGACATCGACCCGTTCGAGCGCCAGCAGATGCACCGCTGGACGCAGCAGCTCCTGCCGCCGGAGCTCCTCGGCGCGCACGTCGCGAGCGGGGTGAACCACACGACCGGGCGCTTCCACGACGTGTCCTTCCGCGCGGGGACCGCCCTGATCGGGCACTTCGGCATCGAGTGGGACCTGGCGCAGGCGACCGAGGACGAGGAGCGGGCGCTCGCGTCCTGGATCGCGTTGCACAAGGAGTGGCGCGCCCTGCTGCACAGCGGCCGGGTCGTCCGCGTCGACGAGGTCGACCCGACCCGTCTGGTGTACGGCGTGGTCGCCGAAGACCGCCGGCAGGCCGCGTTCTTCGTCGCGAGCACGGGTCGGTCCGAGGTCTCCGGCATCGGGCGCGTGGTCTTCCGCGACCTCGACCCCGACACGCGGTACCGCGTCGACCCCGTGCTGATCGGCGGGGACCACGAGGTCCACGCCCCCGGGTGGTGGTCGGGCGACCGCGTCTTCAGCGGTCGCGTGCTCGAGCAGGTCGGCTTGCAGCCGCCGCTCCTGCCGGCTGACCGGGTGGTCCCGTTCCGCGTGACGGCCGTCTGACCGCGACGCGACCAGCAGCCGGACGGGAGGCCCGTGGCGGCCCCGCCACGGGCCTCCCGTCCGTACACAGCCCCAGTCGACGGTCCGTGGGGCGGTCCCGATGGCCGCTAGGCTTCCCGTCATGCCGCAGACCGGGAACGCGACACGTACGACCACGCCGGTCTGGGCCCTCAAGCTCGCCGTGATCACCGCGCTCGTCGGGATCGCCGGCGGCGTCGCCGGGATCTCCGTCTGGCTCGCGCTGCAGGCCATCCAGTTCGTCGCGTTCGGGTACCCCTTCGGCGGGCACCTCGAAGCGGCGGACGCACCCTCGGGACTCAACCGCTTCCTCGCGCTCACCGCAGCCGGCGTCCTCACGGGGGTCGCCTGGTGGGCGCTCCGGCGCTGGGCGAAGCCCGTCGTGTCGGTCACCGCGGCCGTCGGCGGCAAGCGGATGCCGGCGCTCGCCACGGTCGCGAACGCTGCCGTGCAGATCCTGGCCGTCGGGCTCGGAGCGTCGATCGGCAAGGAGGTCGCGCCCCGCGAGATCGGTGCGTGGCTGTCGCAGCTCGTCACGGCGCGCGCCGGGCTGACCGGGCGCGAGACGCGCATCCTCGTCGCGTGCGGCGCCGCCGCCGGCCTCGCCGCCGTGTACGACGTGCCGCTCGGCGGTGCGCTCTTCGCCGTCGAGGTGCTGCTCGGCGAGCTGACGTTCGCGACCGCACTGCCGGCGTTCGCGACGAGTGCGATCGCCGCGTTCACGGCGCGGCTCGTGATCCCGGACGAGGTGCTCTACCACGTGCCCGCGATGCACATGTCGCCGTCGCTGCTGGTGTGGGCGATCATCATCGGGCCGCTGCTCGGGTTCGCCGGGGTCGGGTTCGTGAAGCTCACGAACCGGCTGCAGGGGATGGCGCCGAAGGGGTGGCACCTGCTCGTCGTGCTGCCCGTCGTGTTCGCGATGGTCGGACTCATCGCCGTGCCGTTCCCGGAGATCCTCGGCAACGGGCGCGCACTCGGCCTCGTCGCGATGAACGCCACGACCGAGGCGCCGACCTTCGCCGGGCTGTCGCCGATCGTCTTCCTCCTGCTCCTCGGCATCATCCGGACGATCACGACCTCGGCGACCATCGGCGCCGGCGCGGTCGGTGGCACGCTGACACCGTCGATCGCCATCGGGTCGGCAGTCGGGGCGGCGCTCGGCGGACTCTGGGTGCTGCTCTGGCCCGCCGACGGGTCGAGCCTCGCCGCCTTCGCGTTCGTCGGTGCCGCGGCCTTCCTCGCGACCACGATGCGGGCGCCGTTCACGGCCCTCGTGCTCGTCGTCGAGTTCACGCAGGAGGGGACGGACATCCTCATCCCGTCCTTGCTCGCGATCACCGGTTCGGTGGCGGTGTCCTACCTGCTGGCGCGGCGACGCAGCGCCCAGATGGTCTGACGCGCCGGACACCCGTCCGACGCGCGCCTACGATCGGCGGCAGGTCGGGGCGACGGGTCCCGCAGAGGTGAGGAGCTGCCCATGGCGGGGTTCGACGACATCACGAAGAAGGCACAGGCGTTGCTGCAGGACGGCAAGGTCCAGGACGCCCTGAAGAGCGAGCAGGCCGAGGGTGTCAGCGACAAGGTCCTCGGCGGCGTGGCCGACGCGGTCAAGAAGGCCACCGGCGGCAAGTACGACGACAAGATCGACGACGCCCGCGAGCAGGCCGACAAGCGCATCGGCAACGAGTAGCCGGTCCCGCTCCGGACCGTCCGCCGCGGGGTTGTCCGCTGTGGGCGATTGGACGCGGTGGGCATCACGGACCACGATTGTGTGGTGACCGTCCTCGCTCCGAACCAGCCGCTGACCGAGTCCGAGGTCGCCGCGATCAAGCGGGACTTCCCGATCCTCCAGCAGGAGGTCGACGGGCAGCCGCTCGCCTACCTCGACTCTGGCGCGACCGCCGAGCGACCGCGCCAGGTGCTCGACGCGGAACGACGGTTCCTCGAGCAGGACAACGCGGCCGTGCACCGCGGCGCGCACACCCTCGCAGCGCGCAGCACCGACGCCTACGAGGACGCGCGCGCCACGGTCGCCGGCTTCGTCGGAGCGGCCTCGCCGTCCGAGGTCGTCTGGACCGAGAACGCCACCGACGCACTGAACCTCGTCGCGTACGGCATCGCCAACGCCAGCCGTGGGCGCGGGGGATCGGCGGCCGAGCGCTTCCGCATCGGCCCCGGCGACGAGGTCCTGGTGACCGAGGCCGAGCACCACGCGAACCTCGTGCCCTGGCAGGAGCTCGCGGCGCTCACCGGTGCGACCCTGCGTTGGGTCCCGGTGGCCGACGACGGCACCTGGACCGCCGAGGACGCCGTCTCGCGCATCACCGAGCGGACGAAGGTCGTGGCGTTCGCGCACGTCTCCAACGTGACCGGCATGGTTGCGCCCGTGTCCGCCGTGGTCGCGGCGGCCCGCGCGCACGGCACCCTCGTCGTCCTCGACGCGTGCCAGTCCGCACCGCACCGACCCCTCGACGTGCAGGAGCTGGGCATCGACTTCGCCGCGTTCTCCGGGCACAAGATGCTCGGTCCGAACGGCATCGGCGTGCTGTGGGGCCGTGGGGAGCTCCTCGACGCCCTGCCGCCCTTCCGCACCGGCGGGTCGATGATCACGACCGTGACGATGGAGGGGTCGGAGTACATGCCCGCGCCCGAGCGGTTCGAGGCCGGCACCCAGCCGGTGTCGCAGGCCGTCGCGCTCGCCGAGGCGGTGCGCTACCTGCAGCGCGTCGGCATGGAGCGCGTCCGCGCGCACGAGGAGCACCTCGCCCGTCGGATGCTCGACGGCCTCGCGGCGCTCCCGGGGATCCGGGTCGTCGGTCCGCCCGCCGGGGTGCCTCGCTCCGGGCTCGTGTCCTTCGACGTCGACGGGGTGCACGCCCACGACGTCTCGCAGTACCTCGACGCGCAGGGCATCGCGGTCCGGTCCGGGCACCACTGCGCGCAGCCGCTGCACCGTCGGCTCGGACTCGTCGCCACGAGCCGGGCGAGCACCTACGTGTACACGACCGAGCAGGACGTCGACCGCTTCCTGACCGCCGTCGGCGAGGTCCGCGGGTACTTCGGAGCGGCATCGTGAACGGCCTCGACTCGCTCTACCAGCAGGTCATCCTCGACCACGCGAAGGCCCGGCACGGTGACGGCCTGCTCGACGACGCCGATGCGTCGCACTTCGAGCGGAACCCGACCTGCGGCGACGAGATCACCGTCAGCCTCCGCCTCGAGCCCGGTACCGACCGGATCGCCGCGATCGCGTGGCAGGGCGACGGGTGCTCGATCTCGATGGCGTCCGCCTCCGTGCTCACCGACATGGCGGTCGGGCGCACGGTCCCGGAGCTGCTCGAGCTGGCAGAGTCCTTCCGCACGATGATGCGCTCGCGGGGCGCGGGGGAGCCCGACGAGGACGTCCTCGAGGACCTCGTGGCGTTCCACGGCGTCTCGAAGTTCGTGATGCGCGTGAAGTGCGGGATGCTCGCGTGGGTCGCTGCCGAGGCGGCGGCGCGCGAGGCCACCGCGGCCTGACCGGTCTCGATCAGGCCGACGGCGCAGCGGCGACGTGGGCGAGCACGACCGGGTCGGTGCACCCGCGCGCGAAGCCCGCGATGCGCCGGTCGATGTCCCGCTGCAGGACGAGCACGCCGATGCGCTCGGCCAGCGGTGCGAGCCAGGCGGGCCGGCAGGTGAAGTTGTAGCGCCAGACGGCGAGCGTGCTGCCGGTGTCGCCCTCGACCGGCGTGAAGCGCCACCCGCCGCCCATCTTCTCGAAGAACCACGAACCCTTCGTCATCTTCATGCCGACGTTCGACGGTGGGTTGTACGAGACGTACTCGCTCTCCATCCGGAGGCCCGTCCGCTGCACCGTGAAGGTCCGGACGCCCTTCGCCGGCGCATCGGCGCCGATGAGGTGCTGGCGGCGGATGAAGGGGTCCCAGCGCTTCCGGACCGGGCCCTGGACCTGCGACACGGCGAAGGCGACCTCGACGGGGACGGGGACGACGCAGCGGGACTCGACGACGGGCACCTCGCCATGCTGCCACCCGAGCACGACTCACGTACCCGCTGCGCTCCTCCGATCCGGGCGTCACACGGCGTCACCTCACGTGACGGTCCCGGTCCGGGGCCGTAGCTTCGCCGCGTGACCTCGACGAACGAGCCCCGGCAGATCCGCTTCAACGCGTTCGACATGAACTGCGTCGCGCACCAGTCCTCTGGGCTGTGGCGGCACCCCCGCGACCGTTCGCGGCACTACAACGACCTGTCCTACTGGACCGACCTCGCGCAGCTGCTCGAGCGCGGGCGCTTCGACGGCATCTTCATCGCCGACGTGCTCGGCACCTACGACGTCTACGGCGGGACGAACGAGGCGGCGCTCCGCACCGGGTCGCAGGTGCCGGTGAACGACCCGATCCTGCTCGTCTCCGCGATGGCCGCCGTGACCGAGCACCTCGGCTTCGGGATCACCGCCGGCACCGCCTACGAGCACCCGTACCCGTTCGCACGCCGGATCTCGACGCTCGACCACCTGACGAAGGGGCGCATCGGCTGGAACGTGGTCACGGGGTACCTGCCCAGCGCCGCGCGCAACATGGGGCAGACCGACCAGCTCTCGCACGACGACCGCTACGACGTGGCGGACGAGTACCTCGAGGTGCTCTACAAGCTGTGGGAGGGCTCGTGGGAGGACGACGCCGTCGTCGAGGACCGCGAGACCGGTGTCTTCACCGACCCGTCGAAGGTCCACCCGATCGAGCACCACGGCCAGCACTTCGACGTCCCCGGCATCCACCTGTCCGAGCCCTCGGTGCAGCGGAGCCCCGTCGTCTACCAGGCGGGCGCCTCGCCCCGCGGCATCCGCTTCGCGGCCGAGAACGCCGAGGCGGTCTTCGTCGGTGCACCGACCGTCTCGCAGCTCGCGGCGACCGTCGGCAAGATCCGTGACGCCCTGGAGGCTGCTGGTCGCGACCGGTACGCCGCCCGCGTCTACACACTGCTCACCGTCATCACCGACGAGACCGACGAAGCAGCGCAGGCCAAGTACCGCGACTACCTGTCGTACGCCTCGGCCGAGGGTGCGCTCGTGCTCAACTCCGGCTGGATGGGCGTCGACCTGTCGCAGTACGACCTCGACGAGCCGCTCGGGAACATCGAGTCGAACGCGATCCAGTCGGCGGCGGCGAACCTGTCCGCCGCGACGGGGGAGGACGGCTCGAACTGGACGGTCCGGGACATCGCCGAGCACACGGCCATCGGCGGACTCGGTCCGGTGGCGGTCGGCTCCGGGGCGACCATCGCCCAGCAGCTGATCGACATCCAGGAGCAGACCGACGTCGACGGCTTCAACCTCGCCTACGCGGTGACCCCCGGCACGTGGGAGGACGTCATCGAGTTCGTCGTGCCGGAGCTCCGCGCCCGCGGGGCGTACCCGGAGGAGTACGTCGAGGGATCGCTCCGGCACAAGCTGCACGGCCGCGGCGACCGGCTGCCGGACGAGCACCGCGGGGCGCAGTACCGCGTCGGCGTGCAGGCGACCGTCTGACCGACCCGTCGGCGCGTGCGACGTAGGGTGGTCGGGTGATCGGGTCGTCCTTCGTCGTGCGCACCGCGGACGACGAGTCGACCGCGGTGGCCTGCGTCGCGCTCTGGGTCGCCGCCGTCGCGGACCGCGACGGCGTGCCGGCGTCGGACGCCGTCCGTGCACGTGCACACGAGAAGTTCGCAGCGGAGCGGGTCGCCCTGGTGGTCGCCGACGACGGCGGGGACCCGCTCGGGTTCGCCCTGGTCACCGCCCCCGGGTCCGGTGGGACGCCGAGCGATGCCGCGTACCTCAGCCTGCTCGCGGTCGCGCCGTCGGCGCAGGGCCACGGCCTCGGACGCCGACTGCTCGCCGCTGCGGTGGCCGCCGCAGCGGCCGCCGGGCACGACCGGTGCGAGCTGCACGCACTGGACGACAACGCGCCGGCCCTCGCGCTCTACACGAGTGCGGGGTTCCGGCCGGTCGGCGAGCCGTTCCCGCACGCGCTCAACGGTCGCCCGACCCGCGTCTGGCAGGCGGGCGTCACCCGGTGAGGTGAGGCTCACCTCACCATGAAACCCCCGATCAGGCTTGCCTCACCTTGCTGGCACGATCGGCTCGGGAGTGGTTTGATCACCTGCATGTCGACCGCTACGGACCTCTCGCTCCCCACCGCAGAGCGCGCCGACGCCGCGAGTGCCGCGCGGCTCAACTGGCTCCGCGCCGGACTGCTCGGCGCGAACGACGGCATCGTGTCCGTCGCAGCCGTGCTCGTCGGGGTCGCCGGAGCCGGAGCGGGCACGGGGCCCGTCGTGGCGGCCGGCACCGCAGCCCTCGTCGGCGGAGCGATCTCGATGGCCCTCGGCGAGTACATCTCGGTGAGCGGCGCGCGCGACGCGCAGCGGACCGGGCAGGCGGCGGAGCAGGCAAAGCTCGAGGCCGACGCCGAGGACGCCCCCGCGCTCGCCGCGCACTACCGGTCGCTCGGGGTCGAGGAGTCGGTCGCGGACGCCGTCGCACGGGAACTCGCGCGCCCGGAGGTCCGCCGACGCCGGGCCGAGGCCGCGCTCCGGGATGCTGAGGACGAGGTCGTCAGCCCCTGGCGGGCGGCGTGGGTGTCGGCGGCGACGTTCACGGTCGGCGCGCTCCTGCCGTTCATCGCGATGCTGCTCGCACCGGAGTCCCTTCGCGTGCCGGTCACCGTGACGGCGTCGCTCGTGGCGCTCGCGTTGACGGGGACCACGGGGGCGGTGCTCGGCGGTGCCCGTCGTGGCCGCGCGGCGCTGCGTGTCGTCGTGGGTGGGGCGCTCGCACTGGCCGCGACGTTCGTCGCAGGAGCGTTGCTCGGGACGCACGCCCTCTGACCCGGGGGCGGGGTCCGCCCCAGTGGCCCCGCAATCTGAAGGTTCGCGTTCACCGGAACCTGTCCCGGACCACCGTCGTGCGACCCATCGCGCGGAGGCGCCATCTGGAGCTGTCCCTGATCCCGATGCGTCTCGGCGTCCGGCCGGCTACCGAGGCGCGTCTTCATCCTTCGTCTGTCGCGCCTCCGAGATGCCTTCCGTGACCCAGCTGTCGGACTGGTCGCGGTGTTCGTCGCGATCGGGCAGAACGGTGGTTGCGCGGTCGGCCGCTACCCCAGACGGCAACACCGGCGAGAGCACCGTCACCGCGTTCCGCGCACCCCCGGTCTGCGGTGTGCCGAAACGTCACACGCGGCCAGAGGAACCCAGCTACCAGCCGATGGACCCACGTCGGAACACCGACTCCCCGATCGAGCTCTGCGATCAGGTACGGCGCCGAGGCGTCGGGACCGTCGGCTGCAGGACAGCGTCGAGCACGATCTCCAGCGCGGCGCGTTGCCGGTGTTCGGGCCACTGCTCCGGATCGCCCGCCGCGAGCGTGGAGATGCCCTCGACCGTCGCCGCGAGTGTCGATGCGCGCTCGGCCGACACGTCGGACGACAGGTCTGCCGCCGCTGCGATGAGCCGGGTCAGACGGTCGACGAACGCGTTGCTCTTCCGAGCATGGTGTGCGCGCAACACGGGATCGCTGAGTGCCGCCGCCAGGAACCCGACCCAGACGCGCGCGTGGCCGAGCCGCTCCGCGTCGATCGGGAGGGCAGCGGATGCCACCGCGCGCACCGCGGCACCCGGATCCACTGCACTCGACTCGAGCAAGTCGGCGCGCTCCTTCGTCCGCTCGTGCAGGACATCGCGCGCGTGCAGCAGGAGCGCCTGCTTGTTCGAGAACGTGTGCAGCACCAGGCCGGTCGTGCAACCGGCCCTCGCCGCGACCGACCGGAGCGTCAAACCCGCCGGTCCGAGATCGGCGAGCGTGCTGAACACTGCTTCGGACAGGCGCTCGCGTTGGGTGTCGTCGGTCCGGGGTCTGGGCACAGCAGTAATCGTAACATGCGTTACCGTAACGATTGTGACCGGAAGGGATGCCATGCACTGGACCATCGAGAGGACGCCCTGGGACCACCCCGACGCCGACGCACTGCGGACGGCGCAGCGGCGGGAGCTGGACGAGCGGTACGGCAACGACGACCATGAACCGGGCGCAGCCCCCTCGGCGGCGGACGTGGCCGTGTTCCTCGTCGCGCGCGACCGGACGGGGGATGCGATCGCGTGCGGCGGGCTCCGGCCGCTGTCGGAGCACGTCATGGGTCCGGGCGTCATCGAGGTCAAGCGCATGTACGCAACGCCCGCCAGCCGTGGCACCGGTGTCGCCGTCGCCGTGCTGCGCGCGCTCGAGCACGAAGCGGCCGCACTCGGCGCTCGGCGCCTCGTCCTCGAGACCGGGACCCGGCAACCCGATGCAATCCGCTTCTACCAGCGCGAGGGGTACCAGCCGATCGCACTCTTCGGCGCGTACGAGGGCTCGATGGAGTCAGTCTGCTTCAGCCGCGGCCTCGATGCCCCTGTGCCGACGCCGCCGGAGGAGGCGGAGAGGCGGACGTCCTGAACGACGTCGCGCCGCTGGAGCGACTCGAGGGCTTGCGCTGGTCGTGCACGAGCGGCTCGGGGCACGGCTGCCGGACCACCTCTCCATCGCCGTCACCGCGTCGACGTCGTTGCGCACGGCTCCGGCTGCCTCCACACCGTGCCGGTGCGCGGCAACTGGTGGCCGGAACGTCCGTTCCAGCGCGCCCGCCGTGTCACACGACCGTTACACGAGGGAAACGGGCGGCGCGAACAGCCTCCATAGCGTCGTCCACGAGCGGGGACCCCCGCCGCCCACTCCCACGGAGGACGCCTTGGTCACAGAGATCGCGACCCCGGTCGCCGCGCCCCACGCCCCCCGCACGACGTCGTCGGCAGCAGCCGGCGCAGGCGTCGTCAAGCCCGGGTACGACCCGGCGCTCACCAACGAGGACCTCGCACCCCTGCGCGACCAGCGCTGGACGAGCTACAACATCTTCGCCTTCTGGATGTCGGACGTGCACTCGGTCGGCGGCTACGTCACCGCCGGGTCGCTCTTCGCGCTCGGCATCGCGAGCTGGCAGGTGCTCGTCGCCCTCGTCGTCGGCATCCTCATCGTGCAGGTGTTCGCGAACCTCGTCGCGAAGCCGTCGCAGCGCACGGGCGTGCCGTACCCGGTCATCAACCGCGCGGTGTTCGGCGTCATCGGCGCCAACGTGCCCGCCGTCATCCGCGGCCTGATCGCGACGGCCTGGTACGGCGTGCAGACCTTCCTCGCCGCGCAGTCGCTCAACATCGTGTTCCTGAAGTTCGTCCCCGGCTCCGCGGCGCTCCTGGACCACTCGTTCCTCGGGCTCTCCGCGCTCGGCTGGATCTCGTACGGCATCCTCTGGGTCGCGCAGGCCGCGCTGTTCTCGATGGGCATGGAGGCCATCCGTCGCTTCATCGACTTCGCCGGACCTGCCGTCTACGTCGTGATGATCGCCCTGGCGGTGTACCTGGTCGCGAAGGCCGGCATCGGCAACATCTCACTGACCCTGCACACGGGTGCGCCGATGTCCTTCGGGGCATCGATCCCGGTCATGCTCTCGGCCGTGGCGATCGTCGTCAGCTACTTCTCCGGCCCGATGCTCAACTTCGGTGACTTCTCCCGGTACGGCAAGTCCTTCCGGGCCGTGAAGCGCGGCAACTTCTGGGGCCTGCCGGTCAACTTCCTGTTCTTCTCGATCCTCACGGTGCTCTGCGCGAGCGCCACGGTCCCGGTGTTCGGCAAGCTCATCACCGACCCGATCGAGACCGTCCAGGCCATCGACGCGCCGTTCGCGATCCTGCTCGGCGGCCTCACCTTCGTCACCGCGACGGTCGGCATCAACATCGTCGCCAACTTCATCAGCCCCGCGTTCGACTTCTCGAACGTCGCGCCGCGGAAGATCAGCTGGCGGATGGGCGGCATGATCGCCGCCGTCGGCTCCGTGCTGCTGACCCCGTGGAACTGGTACGGCAACGACCAGGCGATCCTCTACACGCTCGGCATCCTCGGTGCCCTGATCGGCCCGCTCTTCGGGATCCTGATCGCGGGTTACTACCTGGTCGCGAAGCAGCGGGTGGCGGTCGACGACATGTACACGAAGGAGCCCACCGCCCGGTACTGGTACCGCGCCGGCTGGAACCCGAACGCGATGTGGACCCTGCTGATCGCCGGTGCCGTCTCGGTCGCCAGCGCCGTGCTGCCGCCCGCGACGGGCGTCCTGCCCTGGCTGAGCAACTACAGCTGGTTCATCGGCTGCGGCCTCGGGCTGGTCGTCTTCTGGGCGCTCGAGCGTCGGTCGCCCCGCATGCCGGTGCTGGCTGCGGACGACCCCACGGTCGACGACGGCGCTGCCGCCGGTCGCGACTGACGTCCGCACCGACACCGTCCGGGAGGCGCGACCCGCCTCCCGGACGGGTCGCCGGTTCCCGGGTCCGCCACTCTTCCCCTGTCCCCGCCCCCGTCCGAGAGGTCCCGCTTGCGCATCCGCGTCGTCAACCCCAACACCACCGCCTCGATGACGGCCACGATCGGCCGCGCGGCGGCCGCCGTCGCCGGCCCCGGCACCGTCGTCGAGGCGGTCACGCCGAGCACCGGCCCCGCGTCGATCGAGAGCCACTACGAGGAGGCCCTCGCGGTCCCCGGGCTCCTCGAGCAGATCGCGATCGGTGAGCAGGAGGGCGTCGACGCGTACGTCGTGGCGTGCTTCGGCGACCCGGGGCTGGACGCTGCGCGGGAGCTCGCCGCCGGGCCGGTGATCGGGATCGCCGAGGCCGGCTACCACGCCGCCGCGATGCTCGGGCGCCGGTTCGGCGTGGTCACGACGCTGGCTCGCACGACCGGCAGGGCCCGCGAGCTCGCCGAGCGCTACGGGTTCGCGTCCCTGGTGACCGAGATCCGTGCGTGCGAGGTGCCCGTGCTGCAGCTCGACGACCCGGCGTCGGGGGCGCGGGAAATCGTCGTCGAGGAGTGCCGCGCCGTGCTCGCCGGCGGCGCCGACGCGGTGGTGCTCGGTTGTGCGGGCATGGCGGAGTTCTGCGCCGAGGTCTCGCGGGAGATCGGTGCGCCGGTGGTCGACGGGGTGGCCGCCGCGACGGTGCTCGCGGAGTCGCTCGTCCGGCTCGGGCTGCGGACCGGCAAGACCGGCGAGTACGCCCCGCCGCCGCCGAAGCCGGTGACGGGACTGCTGTCCGGGTTCACGCTGCGGTCGTCCGACGTGGCGTCCGCGCCGACCGAGCTCGCCGGGGTGTCGGCATGAGCGCCGCGGCTGGCGCCGACCTCGTGCTGCGCGCTCGGCGGGCGTGGGTGGACGGCGTCCTCCGGCCGGCCGCGGTGGTCGTCCGCGACGGCGTGGTCGACGCAGTCCTGCCGGTCGACGCCGAGGTCACGGCGACCGTGGACCGGACGGTCGCGGACGAGCACGTGCTGCTGCCGGGGCTCGTCGACACCCACGTGCACGTGAACGAACCCGGCCGCACCGAGTGGGAGGGCTTCGCCTCGGCCACCCGCGCCGCGGCACTCGGCGGCGTGACGACGATCGTCGACATGCCGCTGAACTCGATCCCGGCGACCGTGGACGTCGACGCCCTCGCGGTGAAGCGGGCGAGTGCCGAGGGGCGGGTCGCCGTGGACGTCGGCTTCTGGGGCGGTGCGGTCCCGGCGAACGCCGGGGCGCGCGGTCCGCTGCACGACGCCGGGGTCTTCGGGTTCAAGTGCTTCACCGCGCCGAGCGGCGTCGACGAGTTCCCGCACCTCGACCCCGCTCAGCTGCGCGCTGCCGTCGAGGAGGTCGCCGAGCTCGACGCCCTGCTCATCGTGCACGCCGAGGACCCCGACCACCTCGTGCCGCACGAGACGCTCGGTGGTCGGTACGCCGACTTCCTCGCCACCCGTCCGGGCAGTGCCGAGCAGTCCGCCGTCGCGCGGGTCATCGCGGGGGCTCGGGCGACCGGTGCCCGCGTGCACGTGCTCCACCTGTCCGATGCAGGGGTCCTCCCGATGATCCGGGCCGCCAAGGCCGACGGGGTCCGGGTGACCGTCGAGACGTGTCCGCACTACCTCGCGTTCGAGGCCGGGTCGATCCCGGACGGTGCGACCGAGTTCAAGTGCTGCCCGCCGATCCGCGACGACGCGAACCGCGACGCGCTGTGGGACGGACTGCTCGACGGCACGATCGACTGCGTCGTGTCCGACCACTCGCCCTCGACGGCGGACCTCAAGACCGACGACTGGGGATCGGCGTGGGGTGGCATCGCCGGACTCCAGGTGGGCTTCCGAGCGGTGTGGACCGAGGCGGTGCGCCGGGGGATCCCGCTCGAGACCGTGCTGCCGTGGTTCACGACCGGCCCCGCGGCGCTCGTCGGCCTCACCGACCGTGGGCGGATCGCGCCGGGGACGGTCGCGCACCTCGCGGTCCTCGATCCGGCGGCCGACGGCGTCATCGAGGTCGCCGGCCTCGCGCACCGCAACCCCGTGTCGGCGTACGCGGGCCTGCGCACCGTCGGCGCGGTCACGGAGACGTGGGTCCGCGGGCGGCTCGTGGCGACGGCGGACGACGGGGTCACCGCCGTCGAGGGAGTCCTGGTGGACCGCCCGCGGACGCCGCAACACGCACGAAACGAGCGTTCCGGTATGGTCCTGGACGGAACGGAGGCACCATGACGCAGCCAGTGAACCCACCCGCCCGACTCCTCATGGGTCCGGGCCCGATCGACGCCGATCCCCGCGTGCTCCGCGCGCTCTCGACGCCGCTCGTCGGGCAGTACGACCCGTGGATGACCGCCACGATGACCGCGACCCAGGAGCTCTACCGTCAGGTCTTCGGGACCCGCAACGACGCCACGGTGCTCGTCGACGGCACCTCGCGTGCAGGCATCGAGGCGGCACTCGTCTCGCTCCTGGCGCCGGGCGACCGGGTCCTCGTCCCGGTGTTCGGTCGGTTCGGGCACCTGCTCGCCGAGATCGCCACCCGTGCCGGCGCCGAGGTGCACACGATCGAGACCGAGTGGGGCCAGGTCTTCCCGCCGTCGGTGATCGAGGACGCGGTGCAGCGGGTCCGTCCGAAGGTCCTGGCGATCGTGCAGGGCGACACCTCGACGACGATGAACCAGCCGCTCGACGAGCTCGGCGCGATCTGCGAGCGCCACGGCGTCCTCCTGTACACCGACGCGACCGCGAGCATCGGCGGCAACCCGCTCGAGGTCGACGCGTGGGGGATCGACGTGGCGAGCGCCGGGCTGCAGAAGTGCCTCGGCGGTCCGTCGGGCAGCGCCCCGATCACCGTGTCGCCGCGGGCACTCGCGGTGCTCGACGGGCGGCGGAGCATCGAGGCCGGCATCCGCGAGGCCGACGACGTCGTGTCCGACGACCCGATCCGGTCGAACTACCTCGACCTCGCGATGATCCTCGACTACTGGGGTCCTCGACGGCTCAACCACCACACCGAGGCGGCGTCGATGCTCTACGCCGCGAACGAGTGCGCCCGCATCCTGCTCGAGGAGGGGCGCGAGGCCGTCGTCGACCGCCACGCGACGGCGGGCCGGGCGATGCTCGCCGGCGTCGAGGCGCTCGGGCTCCGGGTGTTCGGCGACGTCGCGCACAAGATGCACAACGTCGTCGCCGTGGAGATCCCGGACGACGTGGTGGGCGACGAGGTCCGGAGCGCGATGCTCGAGGACCACGGGATCGAGATCGGCACGTCCTTCGGGCCGCTGCACGGCCGGGTCTGGCGGATCGGGACGATGGGCTACAACGCCCGGAAGGACACCGTCGTCCGGACGCTCGCCGCGCTCGAGCACTGCCTGCGCCGCGCCGGCCACGCGGTCCCGCAGGGTGCCGGTGTCGACGCCGCGCTCGACGTGCACGCCGGGCGCCTGCCCGTCGCGGTCGGGGCGTCCGCGTGACCCCCGCCGCAGCTGCGGCCACGGCGCTCGTCGCGAGCCCGCGGGCGATCGCCGACGCCGCGACCATCGTGGGCTGGTGCGACGCGCTCGCCGCCGTGTCCCAGGACGACGGGCGCACCACCCGCGTCTACCTGTCGCCGGAGCACGCCCGCGTGAACGCGGTGGTCGCCGAGTGGATGCGGGACGCCGGGCTCCGCACCTGGCAGGACGCCGCGGGCAACCTGCACGGCATCGTCGACGGTGCGACCCCGGACGCCCCCGTGCTGCTCCTCGGGTCACACCTCGACACCGTCGTGGACGCCGGCCGGTACGACGGCGTCGTCGGCGTGCTCATGGCGATCCGGACGGTGGCGCGGCTCACCGCCTCCGGGCCGCTGCCCTTCGCGCTGCAGGTGATCGCGTTCTCCGACGAGGAGGGCACGCGGTTCGGCAAGGCCCTGCTGGGCTCGTCGGCCGTGGCGGGGGTCTGGGACGACGCGTGGTGGGACCTCGAGGACGGCGACGGTGTCACGCTCCGCCGCGCCTTCACCGACTTCGGGCTCGACCCGGAACGCGTCGCCGACGCGGCACTGCCCCCGGAGCGGCTCGTGGGCTACCTCGAGGCGCACATCGAGCAGGGCCCGTACCTCGAGCAGGCCGGGCAGGCGCTCGGCGTCGTCACGAGCATCGCGAGCGCCCGGCGGTTCTCCGTCGAGGCGGTCGGTGAGGCCAGGCACGCCGGTGGCACCCCGTACGAGCGGCGGCACGACGCCCTGCTCGCGGCAGCCGAGGCCGCCCTCGCGGTCGAACGGATCTGCCGCGCGGAGCAGCACGTCGGCACGGTCGGCACGATGTCCGTCGAGCCCGGTGCGGTGAACGTCGTGCCGGGTCTCGCCCGCTTCAGCGTCGACCTGCGGGGCGAGTTCGACGAGGGGCGTGACCGGGTGTGGGAGGCGATCACGGCGGCGTTCGACGAGATCGGCGCCCGGCGCGGCGTGACGGTGGAGCCGACCGAGGTGCACCGCGCCCCCGCGGTGTTCTGCGCACCGGCACTGATGGACGCCGTCCGCGCGGGCATCGCCTCGACGGGGGAGACCGCGCCGGCGGAGCTGTTCTCGCGTGCCGGTCACGACGCGATGTCCCTCGGGCTCGTCACCGACGTCGCGATGCTCTTCCTGCGCAACCCGGACGGCATCAGCCACCACCCGGACGAGTTCGTCTCGCAGGACGACGTCGCACTCGGTCTCGACGCACTGGCTGTCGCGGTGGAGCGCATCGCCGACGACCGGGCGGCGACCGCGTGAGCGCCGCACCGGACGTGCGTGCCCGCGTCGACGCGGTCTGGGACCGTCTGTCGCCCGCGGAACGTCGTGTCGCCGCCATGGTCCGCCACGACCCGGAACTGCTGCTCGTCGGGACCTCCGCAGAGCTCGCAGCCGAGTCGGGCACGTCGAAGGCGACGGTCTCGCGGCTCGTGCGCTCCCTCGGCTTCCAGGACGCCGCCGAGGTCCGGCAGGAGCTCATGTCCGCCCGGGGCAGCGGACTGCCGTGGGCCGCGGAGGACGCCGCGCACGTCGACCAGCGCGCTGTGGAGGCCCGCAACCTGGACGCTGCGTTCGCCTCGCTCGCCCGGGCCGACCGCGTTCGGCTCGCCCGCCGGATCGTCCGCGCACGGCGGGTGCTCGTCTTCGGGGAACGCGGTGCGCACCCCGTCGCGATGCAGCTCCGGTCGCAGCTGGCCCAGGTGCGTCCGGACGTCCGCATCGGCCCTGCTCCGGGACAACGCCTGGGGGAGGAGGTCGCGGACCTCGACCGGCGGGACCTCGTCGTGCTCGTCACGGTGCGGCGGCACGCGGCCGGCGCCGAGCGCCTCGTGCGGCACTGCGTCGCGACGGGTGCCGACGTGGTCGTGCTCGGCGACCCGACCGCAGCCGTGATCGCGGCACCGGCGGCGACCGCGGTGCTGTGCCCGGTCGACTCGCCGTCCGCGTTCGACTCGATGGCGGCGCTGTTCGCCGTCGTGGCCGCGATCGCCAACGACGTGTACGAGGCTTCCGGGCCGGCAGGGCGTGCCCGGGTGGACGCCGTGGCGGCGGCCTACGACGCGCTCGGGGAGCTCGCCGCCCGCTGAGCGGGCCCGCCGCCGTCACGCTCGAGCTCGTCGCGCAGCGATGCGCTGCGCGCGGCGATCAGCCGCGGCAGGTAGCGGGCGAGCGCGATCCGCTCGGCCAGCCACCCGAGCGGGCCGAGGGGTGCCCGGAAGACGATCTCGTCGACCATCCGCGTCCCGGCGCCCGACGGCTCGAACCGGTGCTCGTGCCGGAACCGGGCGAACGGACCACGCACCTGCTCGTCGACGAAGCGACCCGGAGCCTCCAGGGCGGTGATCCTGCTCGTCATCGACCAGACGATCCCGAAGTGCCGCGCGCGCCACGTGACGCTCTCGCCGAGCCCGATCGTGCCGGTCGTCGTCCCGGCCACGGCGCGTTCGTCGGTGCCGACCATCGAGCGTTCGTGCGCGCCGATGTCGAGCGACAGCGCGAAGACGTGCTCCACCGGAGCGGCGATCTCGGTGACGACGCGGAAGGCTACGGTCACGGTGCCGGCCACTCCGTCGGCGTCGTCCGGTCGTCGTCCCGGAGCACGGCGGCGAGCAGCTGGTCGTGGCGGACCCCACGGTGGACGACCGCCGAGCGGGACCGGCCCTCGTACCGCATGCCGATCCGTCTGGCCGTCGCGGCCGAGGCCGCGTTCGTCCCGAGCGCGCGCCACTGCACCCGCACCAGGCCGAGCCCGTCCGGCGGCGCCGCGAACGCCCACTCCAGCACGCGCGCTGCGGCCTCGGTCACGAAGCCGTGCCCGCGGCCGTCCGGGTGCAGCGCGTACCCGATCTCGGCCGCCCCGTCCACGAAGCCGAACACGCCGACCGTGCCGAGCAGGCGCGGGTCGTCGACCCGTCGGATCCCGAAGTCGTACCGGGTGTCGTCGCGCCAGCCGTCGCCGACCCGCTCGATGAACTGGTGCGCCTCGGCGTGGCCGTACGGCACGGGGACCGGGGTGAACGCGATCACGTCGGGGTCGTTCGCGTACGCGACGACGTCCTCGACATCGGCGGGACCCGGAGCGGAGAGCACGAGCCGGTCGGTCCGGAGCGTCACGGGGTGCACACCGCGAGCCTAGTGATCGTCGGGTCGCACGGTAGCGTCGGCGACATGACGTTCGACTCCCTCGCCTTCCCGGTCATCGACGGCCACAACGACCTGCCGTGGGAGCGACGCGAGTCCCACGGCTCCGGTGTCGAGGGGATCGACACCGAGGACGGCACCCTGCACACCGACCTGCCGAAGCTGCGCGCCGGCGGGGTCGTCGGGCAGTTCTGGTCGGTGTTCGTCCCGTCGGACGATCCCGACCCCGTGCGGACCACGCTCCAGCAGATCGACACCGCGCTCCGGATCGTCGAGCGGTACCCGGACGACCTGGCGTTCGCGCGGTCCGCCGCCGACGTGCGCGCTGCCGTGGCAGCCGGTCGGATCGCGTCCCTGCTGGGCGCCGAGGGCGGACACTCGATCGGCGACGACCTCGCCGTCCTCCGCGCCTTCGCCCGGCTCGGCGTCCGCTACATGACGCTCACCCACAACGACGACACCCCCTGGGCGGACTCGGCCACCGGTGCGCGCGCACACGGCGGCCTGACGGACCGCGGGCGCGAGGTCGTGGCTGAGATGGAGCGGATCGGCATGCTCGTCGACCTGTCGCACACCGCGCCGACCACCATGCGCGACACCCTCGACGTCGCGACGCGGCCGGTCGTGTTCTCGCACTCCTCGACGGTGGCGGTCGACGACCACCCGCGGAACGTGCCCGACGACGTGCTCACCCGGATGGCCGACAACGGGGGCGTCGTGATGATCACGTTCGTACCGAAGTTCGTCTCGCGCGCGTGGGCCGACTGGGAGGAAGCAGGTTCCGAGGGGGAGCCGCCGCTCGTCACGGTGGCGGACGTCGCCGACCACGTCGACCACGCCCGCGAGGTCGCGGGCGTGGCCCACCTGGGCCTCGGCGGGGACTACGACGGCACCCCGGTGCTGCCGCCGGACCTGCGGGACGTCTCGCGGTACCCGGTGCTCGCCGAGGAGCTCCGGCGCCGCGGCTGGGCCGACGACGACCTCTGGGCGCTGGCCGGCGGGAACGTGCTGCGGGTGCTCGAGGCGACGGACGACCGGTTCGTGCGGAGCGCCCTGCGCTGAGTCGTGCGGTCGCGGTGGGGAGGACCGCGGCCGGGAGGCGCGGTGTGCGCCCGCCACGTCAGCGGACGTCATCGACAGGGCACCGCAGGACGCCCTCGCTAGGATCGCGGGGGACCACAGCGCCACCACCGTGGGCGGCGCACGAACCCGACCCGAAGGACGGCAACGGATGACCGGCACCATCTACGACAACATCTCGCAGGCGTTCGGCAACACCCCCCTGGTCCGGCTGAACCGCCTGCCGGAAGCCGACGGCGCAGAGGTCCTGGCGAAGCTCGAGTTCTACAACCCCGGGTCCAGCGTCAAGGACCGCCTCGGTGTCGCGATCATCGACGCGGCCGAGGAGTCCGGCGAACTGCGCCCGGGCGGCACCATCGTCGAGGGCTCGTCCGGCAACACCGGCATCGCACTCGCCCTGGTCGGCGCAGCACGCGGGTACCGGGTCGTCATCACGATGCCCGAGACGATGAGCGTCGAGCGCCGTGCGCTCATCCGCGCGTTCGGTGCCGAGATCGTCCTGACGCCGGGGTCCGAGGGCATGAAGGGTGCCGTCGCCCGTGCCGGTCAGATCGTCGACGAGACGCCGGGAGCCATCCTGGCCCACCAGTTCGAGACGCCGGCGAACGCCGCGATCCACCGGAAGACCACGGCCGAGGAGATCCTCCGCGACACCGAGGGCCACGTGGACGTGTTCGTCGCGGGCGTCGGCACCGGCGGCACCATCACGGGTGTGGGGCAGGTGCTCAAGGAGCGTGTCCCCGGTGTGCAGATCGTCGCCGTCGAGCCGAAGGACTCCCCGCTCCTCACCGAGGGCAAGGCCGGTCCGCACAAGATCCAGGGCATCGGCGCGAACTTCGTGCCCGAGGTGCTCGACCGTGACGTCATCGACGAGGTGTTCGACGTCGAGCTCGACGACGCCCTCCGTGTCGCGCGGGCGCTCGGCACCGAGGAGGGGATCCTCGCCGGCATCTCGTCCGGTGCGATCATCCACGCAGCCGTCGAGATCGCGGCTCGACCCGAGAACGCCGGCAAGCGCGTGGTCGCGATCGTGTGCGACACCGGAGAGCGCTACCTGTCCACGCCGCTGTTCGAGGGGCTCACTGCGTGACGCGTGCCGTCCGACGCGGCGTGCTGCGGACGGTCCGCGAGGACCTCGCCGCAGCACGCCGCGGCGACCCCGCTGCCCGGGGTGACCTCGAGAACGCGGTCGTCTACTCGGGGCTGCACGCGATCTGGACGCACCGGCTGACGCACCGTCTCTGGTTCGCCCGCGGGCTGCCCGGATCGCGGTTCGCGGCGCGGGTGATCGCGCAGCTCGCCCGCTCCGCCACGGGGATCGAGATCCACCCGGGCGCGCGCATCGGCCGGCGGTTCTTCATCGACCACGGGATGGGTGTCGTGATCGGCGAGACGGCGGTGATCGGCGACGACGTCGTGGTGTTCCACGGCGTGACGCTCGGCGGCCGGGGCGGCGAGCACGGTCCCGGTCGACGACGTCACCCCACGGTGGGCGACCGGGTGGTGCTCGGCGCCGGGTCCTCGCTCATCGGAGCGATCGAGGTGGGCGCCGACTCGGTGGTCGGCGCGAACACGGTCGTCACGAAGGACGTGCCCGCGGGTTCGGTCGTCACCGGCGTCGCCGGCACCGCACGCCCGCGGTCGGGACACGAGGGCGTCCCGACGCTCTGACCGGGCGTCCAGTGCTCCTCGCCATCGCGGCGCGTGCGGCATGCTGGGACCGTGGACGGCGCAGCACTGCACGAGGTGACCATGCGGACCGCGCTGGCGCTCCCCGCGGTCGAGGAGACCCAGCCGTTCGGCGAGCAGTCGGTCGTGTACAAGGTGGTCGGCCGCATGTTCGTGCTCGCGACGACGTTGCGCGGCGTGCCGATCGTGAACCTGAAGTGCGCCCCACCGCACGGTGCCGCGCTCGTCCGCGACCACGCCGAGGTCACGCCCGGGTGGCACATGGACAAGCGTCACTGGATCACGCTGGCGCCCGGCGACGGGATCGACGAGACGATGGTCGAGGACCTTGTGGCGAACTCGTACGACCTCGTGGTCGCCGGGCTCCCGCGCCACCGTCGGCCGCTCGACCCGGTCGGACGGCGTGCGGAGGGGTCAGACCCGGCCGCGGGCCAGGACCTTGGAGACGTCGCGGACGACCTTCGGGGCGAGACGGTCACCCGACTCGAGCACCGCGCGGGCACGATCAGGTGACAGTCCGGCCGAGATCTCGCCGATCGTGACGCCGTGCGCCGGTCGGTGCGTGACCACGACCCGGTCTCCCGCCGCCACGGGGCCGGAGTGCAGCACGCGCAGGTAGGCACCCGGCCGGTTCTCGGCAGCGAACCGCTTCACCCAGCCGTCGATCCGCATGCGTCGGGCGAAGGTGCCGCACGGCGTGCGCGGGATCGTCACCTCGAGCTCGAGGGAGTCGCCGACCCGCCAGCGTTCACCGGTCACGGCCCCGGTGACGTCCACCCCGCTGGTCCGGAGGTTCTCGCCGAAGAGCCCCGGCGGGACGTCCCTCCCGAGCATCTCGGCGAAGTACGCCGCGTCCTCGTCGGCGTAGGCGTAGACGGCCTGGTCCTCGCCGCCGTGGTGCTTCCGGTCCGCCTGCACGTCGGCGTGGAGCCCGAGCGGCCGCACCCGCACCGGGCCGTCGACGCGCCGTTTGTCGATCGCGGTCACGCCGATGGTCCCGGAGTCGCGGAGGAGCTGTTCGACGCGGCAGACGGCGGTGACGAGGGACATGTCACCCACTCTGACGCACACCGGCCCGATCTGCGAAGTCGCGCGCTTCCGGTGTGACGATCGGCGCCCGGAGCGCGTCTCACCGGTGGAACCCGGAGGAGACCGACCATGACCGACACCACGACCCCGCGCCACCCGTACGCAGCGCTCCGCGACGTTCGGACCTCGTCCGTGCACGGCCTCGCGCAGGTGCGCGTCCGCTCGCTCGGCACCCGCCCGGTGGGACCCCTGCGCGTGACGTCGTCGGCACCGGCCCCCGCACGCCCCGCCGTCCCACACCCGTGACCGACGACGTCCAGACTTCCCCCACCCGTGACCAGTAGAAGGAACCCGTGCAGCACCAGCCCCTCGCCGACCTCGACGACGCCGTCCTCGCGGGTCGGTCGTCCGACGGCGACGTCCGGGCGTTCGAGGTCCTCATCCGGCGGTACACCCCGCTGCTCCGTGCCTACGCCCGACGCACCCTGGGGTCGACGGACGAGCTCGACGACGTCGTGCAGGAGACCTTCATCACGGCCTGGAACCGTCTCGACGCCCTCCAGGACGGCGCGAAGGTCAAGTCGTGGCTGATGCGGATCCTCAGCCGGAAGTGCATCGACCGCATCCGGGCCCGCCGCGAACACCTCGACGTCACCGAGCTCGAGGTCGCGGCACCGCGCGACGACGCCCCGGAGCGTGTGGCCGAGGCCCGGTCGCGCGAGGAGGCGGTGGAGACCGCCCTGGCCGAGCTCCCGGAGGCGCAACGGCGGTGCTGGGTCATGAAGGAAGTGCTCGAGTACCGCTACGAGGACATCGCGGAGGAACTCGACCTCCCCGTCTCGACGGTGCGTGGCCTGCTCTCCCGTGCGAGGAAGAACATGATCCGTCTCATGGAGGCTTGGCGATGACCGGACCCGACGACGTGCGCCTCGACGCACTCGAGCCCGACGACCTCGACGGCCACACCATCGACGAGCTCGCCGACTACCTGGACGTCGGCATGCAGCCGCCGGACCCGAGCATCGACGACTCCGCCGCCTGCCAGAACGCGCTCGCCGCGATCGTCCGTCTGCGACAGTCGTCACTCGGCTCCCTCGACGCGGCCGCCGCCGAGGAAGCACCGGCCGACGAGTCGTGGATCGGCGGTGTCCTGGCGAACATCTCGCTCGAGGCCCGTGCGGGACGCGACGTCCCGCTCCGCCCCAGCGCGCCGACGGAGCGACCCGTCCTGACCGAGGGAGCGATCCGCTCGCTGGTCCGTTCGGCCGGCGACGTCGTGCCCGGCGTCGTCATCGCGCGCTGCTCCCTCGAGGGCGACGTCACCCGGCTCGACGCACCGGTCCGCGTGCTGGTCGAGCTGGCGGTGCGTTCCGGCGTACCGATCCGAGCCGCGGCGGAGCGGGTCAGGCGGGCCGTCGCCGAGGTCCTCGAGGAGCAGACGGACCTGCTGCTCGCCGGCATCGACGTCCGTGTCCGCGACCTCCTGCCCCCGCTGCCCGAGGAGACCGCCCGACCGACCCCGGACACCGCACGCGCCGACGACACCGACGACGACACCGACGACGACACCGACGAGGAGGACCGCCCGTGACCATGGACGACGAGACCGTCGCGGCGATCGAGGCCGCGGTCCTCCGGGTTCCCGGCGTCGCCGAGCTGTACCGCGCCAAGCCGACGCTCGGCAGCGCCCTCGACGCAGCACGGCAGATCGCCGCACGGACCTCGGTCTCGCGGGTGGTCCTCGACGACGACGTCCTGCGCGTGGTGATCGGCACCGACGGCTCGGTGCCCGCACCGGCGACGGCGCGTGCCGCGCACGTCGCCGCGCTCGAGGCGGCGGCCGAGTACGGGGTCGCGCTCGGTCGCGTCGACGTGCGGGTCGCGCGGATCGGCTGACGGCTCGACACCCGCCACACGACGGACGGGAGGCGCGGTACCGATCGGTACCGCGCCTCCCGTCCGTTGCTGGTGACGTCCGTCACCCCGCGCGGCTCAGTAGAAGTTGTTCGCCTGCGAGTGCGCCCACGCCGCGCACGGGGTGCCGTAGGCCGCGCTGATGTAGCGGAGCCCCCAGGTGACCTGCGTCGTGGCGTTCGTCTGCCAGTCCGCCGCGACCGTCGCCATCTTCGACCCGGGCAGTGCCTGCGGGATGCCGGTGGCACCGCCGTTCGGGTTGACGGCCCGGTAGTCCCAGCCGGACTCCTTGGTCCAGAGGCTGTCGAGGCACCGGAACTGGTCAGCGCCCCAGCCGTACTGCGATGACGCCATCGACGAAGCGGTCGCCTTGGCGCCCGCCACGGTGTTCGCGGCCGCCTGCCGCTGGGCTGCCTCGGCCGCCGCCTTCGCGTCGGCCTCCGCCTTCGCTGCCGCCGCGGCCGCCGCTGCTGCCGCGTCGGCGTCGGCCTTGTCCTGCGCGGCACTGGCCTCGGCGACGTCGGTGGCTGCGTCGACCGTCGAGGCGATCCGCGACGTGATCACCGCCCCCGACATCTCGCGGTAGTCGGAGAGGGCCTGCACCTGGCGCTCGAGGGCCGCGGTGTCGGTCTTGTCGTTGGCGTCGGCGAGGACGGTACGGGCCGTCGCGATGGTCGCCGCGGCCTGTGCCCGGTCGAGCGACTCGCCGTGGAGCGCCGGCGTGCTCGACGCGCTCGCCGTCGGGGCGCCGATCGCGTCGCCGAGGGCCGGCTGGGTGCCGACGACCGCGATGCCGCCGACGAGCGCCACCGCGGCTGCTCCGCCGGTCACGAGGGCGGTACGGCTGCGGAGGGCGCGACGGACACGTCGGCTCGGGGTGTCGAGCGCCTGTCGTCGGGTGGTCGCGGTGATGGGGGGTTCGGGGGAGGTGCGAGTCATCGGTTCCGGTGGTCGGCCGGCTCGATCCGCGGTGCCCGCGCACGCCGTGGGCCGGCACGCGGGGTGGGGGAGCGTGCACGGTCGTCGTCGGGGGCGCCGCGAGCCGGGGGAGGACCGGACGGTGGTGTGGGGCCCGTCCGTCCGCCGCTGGGCGACCGCGCGGCCGCCAGCTCGGGCGAAGCCGACACGATGACGCGTCAGCCTGGGCACCGGGTCCAGGAGGACTGGCAGAACCGTCCGTCCACCCACCGGTAACGGTTCGGTAACGGCGCGTTCAGTGCTCTCCGGTGGGAACTTCCTGGGCGCGGTCGCCCTGGCCGATCCGTTCGAGGGCGCCGAGGGCAGCGGCGATCGTCTCGACGTCCTCGACGGGCAGGTCGGCGATGAGGCCGGCGACGATCCCGGTGCGGTCGGAACGAGCCCGTTCGACCGCGGCGATCCCCTCGGGTGTGGCCGACACCATGAAGGCCCGGCCGTCACGGGGATCGGCCTCACGCGCGATGAACCCACGCTGTTCGAGCTCCGTGAGGATCCGGGTCATGGTCGGCTTCGTGACCACCTCGATCCGCGACAGGTCGCCGGGGCGCAGGGGTCCCTCGGCCTGGATCGTCGCGAGCGCGGAGACGAGTCCGTAGCCGAGCGCGGCCGAGTCGGTCCGGGCGCGCCGGTTGATGCGACCGACGGCGGCCGCCAGGCGCGCGGCGATCTCGGTGCGGTCCGGCTGGCGGTGGCTCATGCGGTGCTCCGGGGCGTTGGGTCGGGACGGATCGGTACGGGTCGGAGCGATGCTACCGGTCGCCGGAGGCCCGTGACCGACCAGGCGGAGGGCGCCGGTCGGCCGGACAGTGACGCCCGCCCGGGGTGTCCGGACGAGCGTTCCTGTGCGCGCTCTCAGGATGACTCAGGGCCGGCCGTGGTGCTTCTCGCCCGGCAGCAGGTGGATCGCCTCGGTCGCGAGCTCGGCGGCGACGTTGTCGCCCGACTCGGTCGCGGCACGGAGGCGCCGGAAGTCGGTCGTCAGCTGGTCCCAGTCCAGGAGCTCGTCGAGGTTCGGCAGGCGGAGCCGGAACGCCAGACCGTCCGTGGTGTCGCGGCAGACGCGCTGCAGGTTCTCGTTGCCGCAGGCGTCGACGTACAGCCCGAAGACGTCGAGGGCGTCGTGGTTCACGGCGGGCACGTCGTGCGCCTCGAGTTCCGCGATCGTCCGGTCGAGCTGCGCCAGGATCTTCTTCCGGGCGGCGGCGGTCAGTCGGGGGACCGCCAGGCGGACGACGCCGCCGAACAGGACGCCGAGGGTCTGCATCGCCTCGACGACCTGCGCTGGATCGGGCGTCGTCACGCGGGTGTACCGGTTCGGGGCCATCTCGATGAGCCCAGCGCGGGCGAGCTGGCTCAGGGCCTCGCGGATCGGCGTGCGCGAGACGCCGAGCCAGGCGATCAGCTCGTCGTCGTTGAGCCGCTCCCCGGGCTCGAGCGTGCCGTCCATGATGGCGGCGTGGATCTTGTGGCGGACGGTGTCGCGCAGGAGCTGGTGCTCGGTGGGGGCGCTGCTGGGGACCGGCATGCGGGTGTCCTCGTTCTCGCTGGACGATCGTGACGGCGCCGGACCGGTCGGTGCGGACGCGTCATCACCGTACCTGATATGTGAACGGTCGTCCGGCGGCTCCTCGTCGGATCGCTCGCGCGCCGCCTCCGCGCAGGAGGAGCGCTCAGTCGTCGCCCTCGAGCAGCCGGACCGTCAGGGGGTCCTCGGTCCCGTGGAACCACCGGTCGAGCACCGCACGGTACGGCGCCGGGTCGTCCGCCGCACGAGCGAACAGCGTCATCGACGAGCGGGCCTTCATCGCGTCGACGCCGCCGAACAGGTCGTCCGCGCTGCGGGCCGGTGCCGCGGCGGCCACCTCCGCGGCCTGCACCAGGCGCGGTCCGAGCACCGGGTGCGCCAGGTACGCACGCGCCTCGTCGAGGCCGTCGACCGCGTAGTGCTGCGCGGTCGCGCTCCGGCCGAGCCCCGCGAGCTGCGGGAAGACGAACCACATCCAGTGGGACCGCTTGCGGCCGTCGCGCAGTTCCGCGAGCGCCTGGTCGTGCACGCCGTCCTGGGCACGCACGAAGCGCTCGAGGTCGCCACCGCTCACCGGACGACCTCCCCCCACGCGTAGCGGACGGTGGTGCCGTCGACGACGAGCAGCGAGTCCGGCTCGTGGTCGAACAGCCCGGGTACGCCCACCGCGGCGGGCAGGTCGCCCTCGAGCCGCTCCAGCCGGGCCGACCGGATGGTCAGCGGCGCGTGCTGGCGCTGCCAGAAGAGCGTCTGTGCCAGGTGGCGCGCGTGGATGCCCGCGCGCGTGGTGAGGTCGACGGCGAGCGGGGAGTCGACGACGTCGCCCGCCGTGACCCGGACCACGGCGTCGTACCGGGGTCGCGGCGTCCTCGGCTGCCGGGTGCGCAGGACGTCCCGCACCCAGCGGACGGGGTGAGCGGCCCGGGCGGGGTGCCGCACGGACCGGTGGTCGAGCGTGTCCCCGCGGCGCGAGGCCCGGACGTGGGCGAACGTGTACGGGACCCCGAGGAGCGTGTTGGCCGCGACGATCGCGGGAACGTGCCCCGTGTCGACCGTGCGGTAGACGATGCCCCGCCGGCCGCGGGTGTCGATCGTCGGGACCTCGATCGTCACCTCGGTCATCGATCCGAGCCGGCGCGACGGCGGGAACGGCGGGATCGCCGTCTGCCGGAAGACGTAGGCGGTCAGGCCCACCCACGCGCTGCCGTCGACGACGTCGGGGCGGGTCCCGCGCGGGACGAGCCGGGCGAGCGACGCCGGGTCACGGCGCCAGTGCGCGAAGACGACGTCTTCCCACGCGTGCACCGCGACGGGGCGGTGCAGCAGCGGTACCGCCGCCCGGTCCCGTACCGCGTCGGTCACCGTTGCGGCGCGTGACGACCGACGCGCACGGCCCAGGCGAGGAGCGGCGCCTGCAGGGGTAGCCGCAGCACGGACACGATCCGGGCGGCTCGGGAGGAACGGGGGCTGTCGAGCAGGTCGCCCGCCATCTTCACGTTGGCCGGGAACACGGCGAGGAAGAGCGCCGCCGCAGCCCAGCCCGACGCGCGACGGGTCGCCGAGACCGCGAGGCCCGCCGCGATCCCGAGCTCGGCGACGCCGGACACCAGGGTCGTCAGCCGCGGCGGGAGGCCGGCCGGCACGATCCGGTCGTAGCCGCGGGGTCGCAGGAAGTGGGTGACGCCGGCTCCACCGAGGAGCACGGCGAGCATCGTGGCCGTCCGGGTGGCGCGCCGGGCGCGCTCGCGTCGTCGCATGGATCCATCGTGCCCCTGCCCACCTGACAGGCCGGCGACGTCAGGTCAGCGCGGTCGCGACGAGGTCGAGGACCGCCGTCGCGACGTCCGCCTTGCTGCCGGAGGTCTCCCGGACGACGTCGCCGCCCGGTACCAGGACCTCGATCGCGTTCTCCTCGCGCTCGAAGCCCGCGTTCCAGCCCACGTGGTTCACCACGAGCAGGTCGGCCGGCTTCCGGGCGATCTTGGCGCGGCCGAGGGCGATCCGCGCCGCACGGTCCGGTTCGGTCTCGGCCGCGAACCCGACGATGACCTGGCCGGTCCGGCGAACGGCGACCAGGTCGGCGAGCACGTCGGGGTTCCGGACCAGTTCGAGCGTCATGGTGTCGCCCTGTTCGTCCTTCTTGAGCTTGTCCGAGCGGACCTCGGCGGGGCGGTAGTCGGCGACCGCGGCGGTCATCACCACGACGTCGGCGTCCGCGGCCGCGGCGTGCACGGCGTCGGCCAGCTCGCGGGCGGAGCCCACCGGCACGACGTGTGCACCGAGCCCCTCCGTGAGACCGCCGTCGACGTTCGCCGCCACCAGGGTCACGGTCGCGCCCCGACGGACGGCGTCGGCGGCGATCGCCACGCCCTGGCGGCCGCTCGACCGGTTGCCGACGAACCGGACGGGGTCGAACGGCTCGCGGGTGCCGCCTGCGCTGACGACCACCCGCACACCGGCGAGGTCGCCCCGCTCCCCGCGCGCGCCGGTCGCGGTCGTCGCACCGGTCGCTGCTCCGGCCGGGAGGCCCGCCCCACCCCGTCGGAGCGCCCCGCCCCCGGCTCGAGCACCGCCAGGGCCGCGGTCACGATGTCCTCGGGCTCCGCCATCCGGCCGATGCCGGCGTCGTCGCCGGTGAGCGCGCCGACCACGGGGCCGACGAAGCGCACCCCGCGGCCCTGCAGGGTGCGGACGTTCGCCCGGGTCGCCGGGTGCTCCCACATCTGCGGGTGCATCGCCGGCGCGACGACGACGGGGGCCTCGGTCGCGAGCAGGGTCGTGCCGAGCAGGTCCCCGGCCAGGCCCGCGGCCATGCGGGCGAGCGCGTCCGCGGTCGCCGGCGCGATGACGACCAGGTCCGCGCGGCGCCCCAGCGCGACGTGGCGCACCTCGGCGACGTCGTCCCAGACGCTCGTCGTCACCGGGTTCCGGCTGAGTGCCTCGAGCGTCGGCAGCCCGACGAAGCGGAGCGCACCCTCGGTGGGGACGACGTGCACGTCGTGGCCCCGCTTGACGAGGTCGCGGACGACCCCGACGGCCTTGTAGGCGGCGATGCCCCCGGTGATCCCGACGACGACGGACAGACGGCGACCTGCTGCAGCATCCACGTCGGTCACGCTACCCGGCGCGCCGTGCGAGGATCGAGCCCATGTGCACCGTCGTCGTCCGCGTCGACCCCGCTGCCGAGTGGCCGGTCACCGTGCTCGCGCTCCGCGACGAGTCCCCGGACCGTCCCTGGGACGCGCCGGCCGCCTGGTGGCCCGACCGCGACCCGTCGGTCCGAGGTGTCCGCGACCGGTCCGCCGGGGGTGCATGGCTCGCCGCGTCCGACGACGCGGGGCTCGCCGTCGTGCTCAACCGGGCCGAACCGGTGCCGAGCGACGACGGCACCTGGACCACCCGCGGCGTGCTGCCGCTCGACGCCGTGACCGGGGCCCTGCCGGGCGCTGACGGTGGGCTGCCGACCACCAGGGCGTTCAACCTGGTGCGTGCCACCGCCGACGGCGTCGCGGTCGACACCTGGGACGGGGCAGCGGTCCGCACCAGCGTGCTCGGTCCCGGCGTGCACATGGTGACGCACGGTGCTCCCGACGATCCCGCGTCGCCGCGCATCGGTCGCTGGCTCGACGCGTTCCGGGCGGCCCCCGCCCCGAGCGGCCCGCCCGCGCTCGGCCCCTTCGACGAACTGCGGAGCGCAGACCACGGCGACGACGCGGGCGACGGGTGGAGCGGCTGGTTCGGCGTGCTCGCCGAGTCGACCGCGCTGCCCGCCGACCACCCGGACGCGATCCTCCGTGACGCCGTCGAGCCGGACGGGCACGTCGCGACGCTGTCGATCGTCGCCGCGGCCGTCGGCGTGGACCGGACGGTGCTGCAGCACGCCCGACTCGAGCGGCCCGGGCGACTCGACGGGTCGGTCGAGCTGCACCGGGCCTGAGCCACCGCACGCGACGGTGGCCGCCCTCGGTTGCTGACGCTCGCTCGTTGCTGTGAGGAGCAGCAGCGCTCCGAGCGGTCCGGGTCGGGACGAGCGGCGTACGGTCCCCTCCGTGACCCCGAGCACCCTGCCGGTCGCCGCCCGCTGCCCGGACGACGACACCGCCCCGCCCCGTCGGCGCCACCGCACCCGCGGCGTGTTCGCCGCGGCGCTCGCCGCCGTGACCGCCTCCGCCCTGGTCGCCTGCAGCGAGGACTCCTCCCAGGCCGTGGCGCCGTCGCCGTCCGCCACCGGTCGAGCATGGGACCACGCACCGGGTGCGCGGATCGTCGTGATCGGCGACTCGGTCAGCGGCGGGCACGGTCTGTCACCCGAGCAGGCATGGCCCGCGCTCCTCGCCCGGACCGAGCGGTGGCAGCTGACCAACCTGTCGTGCGACGGCGCTGGCGTCGTCGCCGAGGGCGACCCGGACACCTGCGCGAGCGCCTACCCCGGGCTCGTGCAGCGCGCGGTCGACCTGCGACCACGGGTCGTGTTCGTGCAGGCGAGCTCGAACGACCTCGGTCAGGACGACGCCGAGGTCACGAGTGCCACGGACCGGCTCGTCGCCCTGGTGCACCGGGACCTGCCGGCCGCCCGGGTCGTCGGGCTGAGCGCGGTGTGGAACGAGCAGGACCCGCCGGCGCAGCTGACCACGATCTCGCACGCGCTCCGGCGGGCGGTCCGGCGCGACGGCGGCACGTACGTCGA